>JANMGB010000290.1:0-37279 GCA_031374415.1 Burkholderiales bacterium | reverse complement strand
AGTTTCCGAACAGGCCCTGGTACCCCGTCTCAGTGGATTTGAAAGGTTGAATTGTTGCTGGGCCCATAGTGAAGTACACAGGCTGCTGGATTCCCGCCTGCGCGGGAATGACGTGGTGAGATGCCAACCCCTGCGCCCGTCATCCCCGCCTTCTCCCGTCATCCCCGCGCAGGCGGGGAATCAGTGGGTCGGCTTGTGTTGCTCGCTCGGCACGGCAGGGTGTGCCGGGGCAGCCTTGTCGAGCATGGCGCTCCAACCTAGCACCAGCGCCAGGATCACGCTGGCCACGGCCAGCAGCAGTGCCGGGCCCATGGCCATATCGCACTCGCGTTGAAGTCGGTCCACGCGAAGTTGAATCGCGGTGGGACTGATGTCGCCGCGTGCGGGGGCGGCCAGTCGCGACGCCCCCCGCTCCAGCGCCAGGCGTGCCTCTCGGTTGTTGCGACGAACCCGAAAATCGACCACACGGCTCTCGGCATCCGTGCCGACGGTCGGCCGATCAGAAAGATTGAGCCCGGTGGGGTTGGCTTGCAGGCTGTGATCGCCCACAGGACCTGGGCTGTCCAGTGGATCGTGATGGCGCGGCGAGGGATTGTTCATGGAGAGACACCTTAGGCGTCAACGTCCGCGGCAAAGCTGTGAATTGAACAATATGCCCCGCCCAATTTCGAATTGACAGCTTGGCTTTGCTCGAAACCTGCGCAACTGAGACGCCCTTAACCCTGGGTGTGCAGTCGGATCAACTCAGCTTGATTCAGCTACGCCAGCCATTTGTCAGCTTCAAACCGCGTTACATCCCGGGGACCGTCCGAGTCAATCAAAATTTCGCGGGGCGGCGAGTTGACTGATGAAATGCACCGGGCTGGCCGTGAGGCCATAAGATCCACTGTGATGCACCGCAATCACATCACCGACGTTGACCCGGGGAAGCATCACGCCTCTTGCCAAGCGATCTATACTCGTGCAAAGCGGCCCGACCAAATCGATTTTCTCGGTTTCTTCGGCATGACCACCACCAATTTTGTGCATTGAATAGTTTCTATGCACAACCATACCGAAGTGTCCCGACGCCGGAAGGTGATTGTTCATCCCACCATCGCATATTCCGATGCGCGTACCGCGTGACTCTTTGATCGAAATGACTCGGGTCAGAAAGTATCCTGCTTCACCCACCAAGTATCGCCCGAGCTCAAGTATCAATGCCGTATTCGAAAATCGGAGTTCGCTCTTGAGTGCGTCAAGTTCGCCCACAATTCCAGATGCAACTTTGGACAGATCCAGAGCCTGATCTTCGTCATGATAGGGAATACCCAAGCCAGATCCAAAGATCAGCTTTTGAGGGTGGAGCTCATAGGTGGTGCAGATATCACGGAATATTTCCAAAAATATCCGATAGTTTTCACAAATGGCATCTGGCTTGAGGCATTGCGTGCCCGAGTAGATATGCAGACCTGCAAAGCGAAGGTTTTTTAGTGCCAAAATCTCTGGCAGCTCAATGTGAACCTGCTCCTGATCAATGCCAAAAGCACTGGGTCTGCCCGCCATATGATCCCCGAAGCCCTTGGGAACTCGCGAAGGCGCAATTCGGACGATGATATCCTGGACACGGTGTAATTCTTTCGCAATACTGTCAGCAATGAGGGCCTCCTGAACTGATTCCAGAACCAGCTCACCCAAGCCGCCTTGGATGGATTCGCGCAGCTCAGCCTCTCTCTTGCCGGGGCCCGTAAAACTGGCACGTGCAGGACTCCATCCCGAACGCAGACCAAGACGAAACTCGCCGATGGAGGAGACATCGAGGAGGTCTATATGGTCCTTGAGCCAGTTCAGCAAAGCAGGGTTGGGATTGCTTTTAACCGCATAGCTCAGTAAAAACCTTCCCCCAAAAGTTTTTCTAATATGATCAATGCGATCATGTATGGCATCCGTGAGGTACGCAAAGGAGGGGGTTCCAAAAGTATTTGCTGCACGCAGCAAATACTCGTCTAAAAATGATTTTGCACTCATTTTATAGCTGGTCATTGATGAAGCGAAAAATGGCAGAAACACTGTCAAAGTTATCCAGCGTGACATCCTCGGGCCTAACCTGTATGTGCGCCTGTTTTTCAACAAAGGTAATGAGTTCCAGCATGGAGACCGAATCGAGCTCACCAGTTGAGAATAGTTTACTATCTCGGTCTAACGCAAACGGTACCTGAAGATCACTCTTCAGGAAATCAATTAATTGGATTTCCGACAAATTCATAGTGTGCCCTTAATAATTTCTTAATTAAGCTCAAGGCCGCGCTGAGTTTTGGCCTTCGCCAGTGATTCGCGGCTCGTTCGAATGATATCGGGCCTAGACAACTTGCCGCTGGACGTTCGCGGCATGCTTTCGTGCCAAGTGTGAATCATGCGTGGAATCATATAATGAGGCATGGTGCGCCGACAATATTGCAATAATGCGAGTTCATCAAAATCAACCAGGGGGCTGACGGCCACATGAACCACCTCGCCCAAATCATCGTCCCCAACCCCAAAGGCCACGACATCACTCACCAGACCACTGCGGCTGATAAGATCTTCGACCTCGTCGGGACCGAGCCTGAAGCCGCTGGTTTTGATCATGGCGTCATTTCGTCCTACAAACCATAAGTCCCCATCGGCATCGACTCTGACAATGTCGCCACTGTAGGCGACAAGCTCATCACCTATCTGGTCGGCCAGTTCCGGACAGGTTCGGATTTTTTCGCGTGTAGCTTCCTGCCGTTCCCAATAACCCATACTGACCAAGGGACCACGGTGTATGAGTTCGCCCTCCTCACCGGGGCCAGCAACGCCAACTCCGTGTTTAATAACGTAAACTTCGGCGCCAGGTATCGCTTGCCCGATTGAGCCCATTTTGCTTTTGAATTTTTCCGGCGGCAGATATGTCGACCGAAATGCTTCTGTCAGGCCGTACATCAGGTAGACATCGACCTGTGGAAATACGACTGGGATACGTTCAAGGATGTTCAGCGGAATTTTGCCGCCTGAGTTCGTAATCCGTCGCAAGCTGGGCATTGCTGTGGGTTTAGCGTCTAACAGGCGTACGATCTGGCTCCAAAGTGGGGGAACGGCAGCCACACCGGTGACGGCGTATCTTTGGATTGAGGCCACTATTTCAGCGGCCATGGCAACAGCCTGATGCACAACAGTGCCTCCTACCAGCATCATGGTTGTCAACTGGTTAAGACCATAGTCAAAACTGTAGGGTAGGACACTGAGCAGCCGCTCATCCTCACGCAATTGAAGGTATCGAGCTACAGAGCGCGCACCCGTCACAATATTGCGGTGGCTGAGCATCACACCTTTTGGTTTTCCAGTAGAGCCCGATGTATAGAGGATCATGGCCAACTCAGTATCGAGCCTCGTTACCTCCTGAGTTCGTTGCTGCGCTTTCATTGCCACTTGCCAGTCGTCAAACTGATCAGCGTCTGGCGCAACACCTGCAACCAGAGTGCGGGTTACAGAATAGGGTAAGCCTCGCAACACAAGCGCCTGGGCTGTGCGCGGCTCGACAATCATGAGCTTTGCCTTGCAGTCGTCAGCGACATACTGAAGCTGCTCACCGGTCCACTGCACATTCACATTGACCACCACGGCACCCACCTTGGATGCTGCGAACATGGCAACGACTTCAGGAATGCTCTTGCGAAGTTTAATAATGATCCTGTCACCGGGCAATACACCTTGTTGCTGGAGATACGCTGCTAAATGAGCAACCTCTGATTCAATCTCTTCGTAGGTGGCTGACTTCTCGCCATCAATAAAAGCGTGCTTACCAGGCCGCACAGACAGATTGTCAGCAAAAAGCTGATAAAAGGTGGTTGAAACAGCATTCATCGTTATCTTCCAGTAGAAACTATACTCAGATTTTGGCAGACTTGTTCAGCCCATTAAGCTCCGAACTGTTACCACGCTTGAAGGGAGTCAGGCGAGGGTAAATTTTTGCAGGCGATCCAACAACAATGGAGTCGGAAGGTACATTGGTGGTGACAGCAGTATTCGCTGCAACTCGAACTCGATCCCCGATTTTTATCGCGCCAAGGACGGTCGAATTCACGCCAATGAATACATCGTCACCAATGATCGGGGCGCCCGGTCTCATGTTGGTCCCGATCGTCACGTTGTGCATGACTCCTAACCGGTCGCCAATGATAACGTCAGGATGTATAGACAGTGATCCTTCAGCATGAATGATATGAAAGTCATGCCCAATTGTGACCTCAGGAGGAATCCATACTTTGGTCACATTGGCAACAAAGAAATTGATTAACCCATACACCTTGCAAGTGACCCAACGGACTGCCGGGGTTTTGTGCTTGAGTGCCCATCGACCAAACCGGTATACACACAAGGAAATAAATGCCGGATTCTTAAGGGAGTACCCATGCCGTGCATAGTCAGATCGTATCGTTTCGAAAGGCATACAGATGATTTCGGGGGTTGATTCAAAAAATAAGCAAACGCTACTACCGGCTTCACCTTGGTTCGGCATTCAACCCTGGTACTCCTGCTTTTTATACAACACTCAAGATTCAAGCTGGCCTTTCAATTGCAGCACCAGCTCATGGCGCCTGCGATACATGGCGCGCTTCTGAGCGGGGATGTCCTCGGCTGGGCGAGGTGTCCAGCGTGAGGGGAGTACAAAAAAGCCACTGGGCGCGTCGAGCTGACCGCCGCGATCACGCCAAATGGCGTCGTAGTCGGTGGTGTGAGATGCTTTGAACTTGTTGGCGAAGTAAGGGTGACGGTGGTGCCGGCAGGCCTCAGACACCGCCAGCAAGTGCTCAACCCCGAAGACTTCGCACAATATCTGCATGAAAACCACCAAAAAGTCGCGCGGCCTCGTGCCGTGGAGCTTTTTGGTCAAATCTTTGTACACGGCTTCAATGTCTTGAACCGTCTGTCCGCCATGGCCTTGAATGGCGCCGATGTAGGCCGCCCGCCCGCCCTGCCAGCGCCCCAAAGAAAACGCAATCGAGTAAATGCGATCTTTCTCCAAGATCAGGTTGATGCAGACTTCGCCCTCGCGCAAAAACCAACGGGGGCGGTCCATGACCACGCGCAAGCCTGGCACGAGGGTGCTTAAGTCAGCCAGCACCACGGAGTCGTCGACCCCCAATTGCAAGCTGGGCACACCCTGCAGTTCTTCGTAGTGCGCACGGATGGCCGCAAAACGCTGCGGCGCTGTCCAGCCCGAATGCAGGTAAGGCCAGAAGGCGACCCCGACAGCCTGCGGGCGCTCGCGCAGTGACGATAACAAGCCGTTCGTGTCACCTGACTGCAGCCATGCACGCACATGATCCACATGGCGCGATACACCCCACATGAACTTCAGCCGTGCGACCCAACCGCCCAGACCGGCGCAAGGGTGTTCGGTTTGGGCGCCCCGCCAAGCCAAGTGGGCAACTTTTGTGAACAGAAATGACATCGGATACGCAATCTAGTGAAGAAGGAAAATGGACAAGGCTCGGAGTCAAGCGCATCCGCAAGTAAACGTAAATTTTGAGTCTGTAAGTTGCAGAGGATTGTCTGGCCTCATGCCATCCTTGGCTAGCCTATACCCCCCTAAGTACGGGGGGGTGTCTGTGCGCTACGCCACACGTTCAGCGTACGCCCATGAGTTTTTCTTCGGCCAGTGCCAGGGCCTCGGGCAGACCGGACAACACCAAAGTATCGCCGCTGTTGAGCATAAGCTCATCCGTGGGGGCCACGACCGCACCCGTGGTGCGGCGCACCGACACCACGCTCACGCCCACCGCATGCAGGGCCTGGGCCCCCAGAGTTTCGCCCTCACAATACGCCGACAGGGGCAGCGTCAAGCTGCGAAGTCGCGCCGTTTGAAGTTCGTCCGCCGTGTCGTCATCGGCCCCGTGAAAATAACCCCGCAGCAAGCCATAACGTGCGTTGCGCTGGTCTTGAACAATGCGTATCACGCGGCGCATCGGGATGCCGACCAGCGCCAAGGCGTGGCTGGCCAGCATCAACGAGCCCTCGATCGCCTCGGGCACCACTTCGGTGGCGCCGGCGGCTTGCAGCTTTTCGAGGTCGGTGTCGTCGATGGTGCGGATGATCACGGGCACTTGGGGCGCATGGGTTTGCACCAGGCTCAACACTTTGAGCGCCGACGCTGTGTCGTGGTACGACACCACCACCGCATGGGCCCGAGCCAGACCCGCGGCCATCAGGCTTTGCATTCGGGCGGCGTCGCCAAACACCACGCTTTGCCCCGCCGCGGCGGCTTGGCGCACGCGGTCCGGGTCCAGGTCCAGGGCGATGTACGCAATGTGCTCTTGGTCCAGAATGCGGGCCAGGTTTTGCCCACTGCGGCCATAGCCCGCGATGATGATGTGGGCCTCGGTGTTCATGGTGCGCTTGGCAATGTGGGTCATGGCGACGGATTGCATCAGCCAGTCGGTGGCCACCAAGCGCATCACGATGGCGTCACTCTTCATGATCAAAAAGGGCGTGGCCAACATGCTCAAAACCATGCTCGCCAGCACCGGGCTGATCCAATGGGGGGAAATTAAACCTTGCTCGGCGCCCAGCGTCAGCAAGACAAACCCGAACTCGCCCGCCTGCGCCAGGTACAGGCCCGTGCGCAGTGCCACCCCGGCTGTCGCGCCCATCAGCCAGCTCAGGCCCGCCACCAGCACCAGCTTGGCCGCCACGGGAATGAGGGTCAGCAGCAACACCAACAGCCATTGGTCGAGCGCGAGCCGCCAGTCGAGCTTCATGCCGATGGTGATGAAAAACAGGCCCAACAGCACATCATGAAAGGGGCGGATGTCGGTTTCCACCTGATGGCGGTATTCGGTTTCGGACACCAGCATGCCCGCCACAAAGGCGCCCAGTGCCAACGACAGCCCGGCGTGCTCCGTCAACCAAGCCAGGCCCAAGGTGATCAGCAACAGGTTGAGCACGAACAGCTCTTCGCTCTTGCGACGGGCCACCAGCGTCAGCCACCAGCGCATCACGCGCTGTCCGCCCACCAACAGCACAGTGAGCAGGGCGCCAGCCTTGAGGGCCGCCCAACCGAGCGAGGCCATGAGATCCGTGCCGCTCGAATCCAGCGCGGGGATCAACACCAGCAAGGGCACCACGGCCAAATCTTGAAACAACAACACGCCCATCACTCGGCGGCCGTGCTCACTTTCGAGCTCCAGCCGCTCGGCCATCATTTTCACGACGATGGCCGTGCTGGACATGGCCATGGCCCCCGCCAAAACCAGCGAGCCTTGCCACGACAACTCCCAGGGGCGACTGCTGAAGGAGAACGCCCAGGTGAGCAAATGGTGTCCGGCCACCGTGCCCACAATGGTGAGCAGCACTTGGGCCAGCCCCAAGCCAAACACCAAGGTGCGCATGCTGCGCAGTTTGGGCAGGTTGAATTCGAGCCCGATCACGAACATCAAAAAAACCACACCAAACTCGGCCAAATGCTGCAGTCCACCGGAGTCTTTGGCCAGGGCCAGTGCGTGGGGGCCAATCAACACGCCCACTGCCAGATAGCCCAACATGGGAGGCAGCTTCATGAATCGGCACACCACCACTGCAGCCACAGCAGCCAGCAGGAACAGCAGGATGAGTTCGAGTGTGGTGACCATGCCGCTCTAGGGTGCCTACAATCGCTCATCCTACTGGATGCTCGATGATTTCGGGTGTCCCATCACTATGATCCTTCCTCGCGACTTTGATGCCGCCCGCGCCTTGCGTCTGGCCCACCGTACCTTTGACATTGAAGCCCAGGCGCTGTTGGCGCTCAAAGACCGGCAAGGCGAGTCGTTTGCGCAGGTCGTGCGTGCCATCCTCGGCTGTGGCGGGCGGGTGGTCGTGACCGGCATGGGCAAAAGCGGCCACGTCGGCCACAAGATCGCGGCCACGCTGTCGTCGACCGGCACGCCGTCGTTTTTCCTGCACCCGGCAGAGGCGGGTCACGGTGATTTGGGGATGGTCATGGCCGGCGACGTGGTGCTGGCCATCTCGAACTCCGGTGAGTCGGATGAGCTGGTGGCTTTGTTGCCCGCGCTCAAGCGCTTGCAGATCACCTTGGTGGTCATGACCGGACGCGCCTCATCGACCCTGGCCCAGCATGCTGATTGGGTCTTGTCCTCGGCGGTCGATCAAGAGGCCTGCCCGCTCAACTTGGCCCCCACCGCCAGCACCACAGCCCAGATGGCCTTGGGGGACGCCCTGGCGGTGGCCTTGCTCGATGCGCGCGGGTTTCGAGAAGACGATTTTGCGCGCTCGCACCCCGGGGGCAGTTTGGGGCGCAAGTTGTTGACGCATGTGCGTGATGTCATGCGCCGGGGCGATGCTGTGCCCCGTGTGGTGCCGAGCACCCCCTTCATTGAAGTCGTGCGCGAGATGACCAGCAAGCGCCTCGGCGCGACCGCCATCACGGATGCTGCGGGCCAGCTGCTGGGGGTGTTCACCGACGGTGACTTGCGCCGCCTGCTTGAAAAAGGCACGGACCTGCGCCCCCTGACCGCGGCAGACGTGATGCACGCCCAGCCGAAAGTGATTCAAGACGACGCCCTGGCGGCTGAGGCGGCCAGTGTCATGGAGCGCCATCGCGTGACCACCATTTTGGTGCTGGATGCCCAGGGCCTGCTGGTGGGTGCGCTCAACTTCAGCGACCTCATGGGCGCCAAGGTCATTTGATGAAGCCGGCACTGAGTTTCCCCACCGAATTGTTGCTCCAGGCCCAGGGCGACAGCGAGACCGGCATGCGTGCCGCTATCTTTGATGTCGATGGCGTACTGACCGATGGCCGGCTCTACATTGGCGAGTTGGGAGAGTCGTTCAAGGCCTTTCACAGCCTGGACGGACATGGCCTCAAGTTGCTGGCGCAGGCGGGCATTGAGCCCCTCGTGATCACCGGGCGTGACAGCCCTGCTGTGCGCCGTCGCATTGCCGATTTAGGGCTGCGCCATGCACGCTACGGCATCCAAGACAAACTGGCCACTGCCAACGAGCTGCTGGCCTCACTGGCCTTGTCGTGGCGGCAAGTGGCGGTCATGGGAGATGACTGGCCTGACCTGCCCTTGATGGCGCGTGCCGCATTGGCGGTGGCCCCCGCCAATGCCCACGCCGAGGTCAAAGCCTGCGCCCACCATGTGAGTGTGTTGCGCGGGGGTGAAGGGGCCGCCCGCGAATGTTGCGACCTCTTGCTGATGGCCGCAGGCCGCTACGCCAGCCTGCTGCAAGGGCACCTCACCACCCTGGACGGCACACCATGAGACTGTTGCTGCTGCGCCGTTGGTGGCAGGGCCTGTGGGACTGGGCCTCGACCTACCTGCCCGTGATCATCATGGGCTTGATGGCCTTGGGAACCTGGTGGCTGGTCAAAAACTCGCCCATTTTCGAGGCCCAGCGCACGCCCGCGCCACCGGTTCATGAGCCCGACTACTGGATGAGCCGGTTCACCGTGCACCGCTTTGATGCCCAGGGTGCCTTGCGGATGCAGCTCAAGGGCGATGAAGGCCGACACTATCCCGACACCGACCTGCTCGAAGTCGACAATGTTCGGCTGCGTGCCGTGGGCTTGCAGGGCGAGGTCACGACCGCCCAGGCGCGGCAGGGCATCAGCAATCAAGATGGCAGTGAGCTGCGCTTGCGCGGCAAGGCCGTGGTCGAGCGTGAGGCGATGGGCGACGACCCTGCGCTGACCTTCCATGGTGAGTCCTTGCTGGCTTTGGTGCGCTCACAGCAGCTGGTGTCAACCGATCCCGTCACCATTGAGCGTGCTGGCTTGCGCGTGGTGGCCGCCACCCTTCACTATGAGCATGGCACGCAGGTCGCGCAAACGCGCGGCAAGGTGAGTGCCACCTTCAACAGCGTGGCCAAGTAAGCCGCGCGATTTCAAACGGTGCCCTGCTGATGACAAGCCCCTCTTTACCGACCCCCTTGGTTTTTATCACCGGCGGCTCCAGCGGCATTGGCCAGGCTCTGGCGGCCCGTTTTTACCGTGCGGGCTACCGCTTGGCCTTGGTGGCCCGGCGCGTTGAATCTGTGCAGGCGTGGTTTGTGTCCCAGGGCCTGGATCCAGCGCGCTGCCGCGCTTATGCAGCGGATGTGCGGGATGTGGCCGCCATCACAGCGGTGGGCCAGGCCTGTATGGCCGAGCAGGGTTTGCCTGATGTGGTGATTGCCAGCGCGGGCATCAGCGAGGGCGTGGACACGGCCGAATTTGTGGACCTGGAGGTCATCCGCGCCACCTTCGAGACCAACAACCTCGGCATGGCCGCCACTTTTCATCCCTTCCTTAAACCGATGTGGGCTCGCCGCAGCGGCATCTTGGTTGGCATTGCCAGTGTGGGTGGGATTCGGGGTCTGCCAGGGCACGGCGCCTATTGCGCCAGCAAGGCCGCCGTCATCGCGTATTGCGAGAGTTTGCGCGGCGAATGCCGCCCACATGGGGTGCATGTGATGACCTTGGTGCCAGGCTACATCGCCACCCCGTTGACGGCGCAAAACCGCTACGCCATGCCGTTCCTGATGCCCGCGGAGGTGTTTGCCGACAAAGCTTTCCGCGCCATCGCGGCCGGCAAACGGTACCGGGTCATCCCCTGGCAAATGGGTGTGGTGGCCAAGCTGATGCGTTGCCTGCCCGATGCCTTGTTCGACCGCGCTGTGGCGGGACGCGCACGGAAACTGCGCCGAGGTGAAAGCGCCTGAGCGCAGCTCGGCTCAACACTGCACAACAAAAGGCAAACGGCGGAAAATCCGCCGTTTGATGTGATGCCAGGGCGATCAGTAACCGCCGCCGCCGCCACCACCTGAGCGACCGCCACCACCACCACCGTAGCCGCCGCCACCGCCTGAGCGACCGCCGCCACCACCGCCGTAGCCACCGCCACCTGAGCGACCACCACCGCCGCCGCCGCCGCCGTAACCACCACCACCGCCGCTGCCGCCGCCGTAGCCACCGCCGCCACCGGAGCGACCACCGCCACCACCGCCGCCGCCATACCCACCGCCGCCGCCGCCGCCAGAGCGGCCACCGCCACCGCCAAAGCCGCCGGGGCGTTCTTCCTTAGGCCGAGCGATGTTGACCACGAGCGCGCGGCCATCGACGGATTGGCCGTTCAGGCCGTTGATGGCTGCCTGTGCTTCTGCGTCAGAGCTCATGTCCACGAAGCCGAAGCCTTTGGAGCGACCGGTTTCCCGGTCCATCATGACCTTCGCGGAGGTCACTGTGCCATAGGGCGCAAAGGCTGACTGGAGATCGTCGTCACGAATGTTGTAGGAGAGGTTACCGACGTAGAGTTTGTTGCCCATGGAGAGCGCCTTTCTGGATTTCCGAATGACTCGAGAGAGAGGGGGGGAGGTACACCATGTGGAGCTTTAACCGGTCCTGATTCATTCAAGCGAAGGCGCGGCCACCGAACACAGCACGAATTCATTATCAATTCATTCACTGAAACTTCGCAAAGGGTTCACAAACACCTTCCCGACAAAGTGTTGTTTTCGGGGCATGCTCGTGCCCTCTGATAATGCACGTTTTGAATTCATTCGACAAGGGATAGCATGAACAAGATTGCAGTTGGGGCGGTGGGGGCGGTCGCAGTCGTCGGGGCGGTGATCGGCGGGGCCGCCTGGTCCGGGCAAGCCACCCAGAAACATCTGGAGGCGGAGATGGCGCGGTTTGAAACGCAGCTGCCGTTCAAGGTGACGCAAGCCCAGTACGACAAAAAGTTGTTTTCAGCCACGTACACCGTGGTGCTCCAAGGCGCGTGTGAAGGTGAAGACGGGCCCAGCCTGAGCCTGGTTCACCGTATTCAACATGGGCCGCTGGCCGGTGGGCGCTTGGGTTGGGCGGTGGTGGAGACCGAGCTGCTCATGCCCGATGTCCTGGCCACGAATCTCAAAGACCTGCCGGCAGGGCAGCCATTGGTTCATGCGCGCACCGTGCGCGGGTTGCTGGGCGGCATCGAGTCGCGCATCAAAGTACCGGCCTTGACCTTCAGCAGCGAGGAGGGGGGCCAACTTAAGTTCCAAGAGATGGCGTTGACCTTGAGCGGCAGCGCCCAAGGGGCCATGAGCTATGAGCTCGCCTGGCCGGGTTTGAGCGCCACCCTGCCGACCCCGTCGGCCTCCGCCGAGCTCCAGGTGGGCGCCTTGAGTCTGCGGGGTCAGCTTCAATCGGACCCCGAAACGCCTTGGATGGTGGCGCCGGGCAAAACCTCGTTGGAGTGGAAGCAGTTCGAGGTGACGACCAAACCCACGGGGGCCAGCAAGCCCACCCACGTGCTGTTCACTGACATCCGCGCCACGGGCGACGCGACGCGAGACAAAGACCTCTTGAGCAAAGTCACCCACCTCCAGGCGCAGGGCATGGTCAACGCGGTGAAGGTGTCCAACATTGACATGAAGGCCGCCCTCAAGCGCGTGCATTTGCCCTCGTATGTCCAGTTGATGCAGGAAGCCCAGTCAAGGTACGCGCAGTTTTTGCAGCAAGCCATGTGCCATGGCGACGTCAACCCGATGGAAAACACGGAGGCCGCCATGGCCTCCCTGAACGGCTTGCTGCCCCACAACCCGGAGATGTCGCTGGACAAGCTGGCCATGGAAATTGACGGCCAAGCGGGTGAGCTTTCTTATGCGGTGGGCACCCAGGGTGTGACGGCGGACGACGTGGCGGGTCCCGATCTGCGCACGGTGCTCTTTGCCAAGGCTTATGCCAGCGGCCAGGCCAAGCTGCCGATGGCTTGGCTAGAGAAGCTGGCCATTGACCCCCAACCTGAGCGTCAAACCCAAGACCGCGCCATGCTCGATGCCATGGTCAGCCAGGCGGTTGACGCCGGCTACGTGGTCCGCGAGGGTGCTTTGCTGCGCAGTGAATTCAAGCTTGACAAAGGGCAGTTGCTGGTGAACGGCAAGCCCATCGGCCCTCAGCTTGGCGCTCGTTGAGGCAAGGAGCGCCTGTCGCACCAGTTTCCCTGCTCACTGCAGGGGGGCTGCGAGTTGCTTGCGCGCCCGGTGCAGCCGCACGAAGAGGTTTTCTTCGCTGATGTTGAGTGCTTCGCACACCGCATTGGTCGGTTGGTCTTGCAGCACGCGCAGGGTGATGACGTCGCGCAGGCTGTCAGGCAATTGGCTGATGCGCTCCAGGGTGTGGCGCAAGCCTTGACGCTGCTCAGCCCACTCGTCTGGGCGCGGCTGGGGGCAGGTCAGTTCATGGGCGCTGCCTTCGTCTGACTCATCGCTGTCCAGCGTGGTGTAGGTTGCGCGCTGACGGATCAGGTCGACAATTTTGTTTTTCAGGATGGCGGTGAGCCATGAGCGCAGCAGGCTGCGCCCTGCAAACAGCGCCCGGCCGCTGAGTACTGCCTCAAATACATCATGCACCACGTCTTCCGCCAGAGCCGGGTCGTGCAGCTTGCGCTGCGCAAAGTGAATCAAAGCACTGCGGTGAGACATCATTTCGGACCAAGACACCGTGGACAAGGCGGGGGTCAGGGTGGGCGAAAGGTTCATGGGGGTCTCCGGGTGGTTGATATCGATAGGTGCACTGTGAACCGCACACCTCGCAAGCTTCTCCAGAAAGATCACAAACAGATCACGTTACATCTGAACCGAACACGCCTCAGGATTATTCATCGGGGCGACTGTAAGCCCTGCTCCGGCCGACCGACAATGCGCCATGCCCCGTATTCTTGTAGCCGAAGACCAAACCGACATCCGCGACCTGATCGTCATGCACTTAGCGCAAGGCGGGCACGAGGTGGTAGCCGTGCCCAATGGGCGGGAGGCCTTGACCACCCAGGCCGCACACCCCTGTGACTTATTGATTTTGGACTGGATGATGCCGCTTGTCGATGGCCTGGACGTGTGCAAGGCGTTGCGCTCGCGCGGCGATGTCGCGCCGATTTTGATGTTGACCGCGAAGAGCACCGAGTTAGACCGGGTGTTGGGCCTGGAGCTGGGGGCTGATGACTACCTGACGAAACCATTTTCGCTGGCCGAGTTGTTGGCTCGGGTCAAAGCGCTGCTGCGCCGTTCAGAGCTGGTGCGGGCGGCGCAAAGCCCGGCTGCATGCGGGCCCGTGGTCAGCAATGGGGCCTTGCAGATCTGGCCCGTCAAGCGCCAGGTGCAAAGCCACGGCCGGGCGGTCGAGCTGACGGCGTTGGAGTTTGATTTGTTGCTGCATTTTGCACAGCACCCCGGGCATGTGTTTTCGCGCAACCAGCTGCTCAATGCCGTGTGGGGCACGACGCATGACGGTTACGAGCACACGGTGACCACCCACATCAATCGCCTGCGTGCCAAGCTGGAGGCCAACCCATTGCGGCCGGAGATGATTTTGACGGTGCGTGGGGCGGGCTACAAAATGTGCGAGGTGCGCGGTTGAAGGGGGCCTGGCTGCGCCGGCCGACCCGCGTGCGCAGCAAAATCGCGCTCACGCTGGCCGCCACCGGCCTGATCACGGCGCTGGGGGTCATGATCACCGTCGCGTTGGCCTTTCAAAGTGTGGAGCGCGAGAGCGCGTCTCAACGAGCCCATCAGTTTTTGGATCGCGTGATGGCCTTGCATGACAACGTTTTCGAGCTGTATGAGCGCCATCCTGAGCAGCTCACGATCCTGTTCAGCAGCTTGGTGTCGTTTGAGCCGAACAGCCAACTGTATTTGCTTGACGATGAGGGGGCCGTGCTGGCCGGTAGCGGCTCAGCTGATTGGTCGCCCGGTGCCCGCGTGCGACTGGCGCTGGTGCGTGCCGCGATCAGTCAGCAGTGGTTGGGGGGCTACGTCAGGGGTGATGATCCCCGACAGCCCGATGCCTGGGCCATCGTGGCCGCCCGGCCCGTGCAGCGCAGTGTGATCCGGTCCGACCCGTCAGCCCAGGGTTACTTGTATGTGGTGAGCGAAAGGTCGTCCTTGAGGTTTGGGCAATGGGGCGTGTTCCGCTCAAGTGTGGCGTGGCCGGCCTTGGCCATGGTGGTGCTGGTGGTGGGGTTGGGTGCTTGTTTGGCCGGGTGGATGACCGCCGCCATCACGCGGCCACTGCATCAGTTGTCTCTGGCTGTGGCCCAGGTCACCGAAGAGGGGCTGCATGGGCAAGAGGCGCCGCCGGCCTTGGCGTCCGACACCCCGTCGCACGATGAGTGGGATCAGCTGCGTGCGGGGATTGATCTCATGCTGCGAACACTGCGAACGCAATGGCACGCCCTGCGCCGCCTGGATCATTTTCGGCGCGAAGGGGTGAGCAACTTATCGCATGACCTGCGCTCACCCCTGACCGCGACCGTGGTCTGCCTGGAGACCTTGGGACAGCGTTGGGCCACCCAAGCGCACGCCGCGGAAGACCGGCGGCTGCTGGAGGTGGCGTTACGCAATACCCACAACGCGGCCAGGCTGGTGCGCTCACTGGGCGAACTGGCGCAGCTGGACGAGCCCAGCTTTGAGCTGCGCCCCGAGGTGTTTGACCTCACTGAGTTGCTGGACGACATCGCCATGCGCTTTGCCGACCGCGCCCTGCAACACGGCGTTGCCTTGCGCTGCCAGCCCCCTGAGTCTGAGTGGCTGATGGCCAGAGTGGACATCGAACTGTTTGAGCGGGCGATGGCCAACCTGCTTGACAACGCGCTCAAATTCACACCCCGCGGCGGCCACATCGCGTTGAGCGTGGCCGTGCAGAAAGACGCACCGCAATGGGTGCGAGTGAGCGTACGGGACGATGGGGTTGGCATTGCCGCCAGTGATCAAGCACGCTTGTTTGACCGCTTTTATCAAAGCCGCCAAAGCGTGGCGCCGGCCACAGGCGAAGGTGGCAAGGGCTTGGGTTTGGCGATTGTTCAGCGAATCGCCGAACTGCACAGTGGGAGTGTGTCAGTGAGCAGCCAGGTCGACCAAGGCACGTGCGTGAGCCTGATTTTGCCGCTTCTGGCGCCGCCTTCAGTGCTTGGATGAGGTCTGCGTTTTCTTGAACGCGTCGTTGCTGGCGGACTCGGTGTCGCTGGCTTGGCGGTACCAGCGTTGCAGGGATTGCAAGGCCACAGGGTCCAGGAGGTGGCGCACTTCGGTCAGGCTCAGCGCCATCACACGGGTGTCTCGCAGCACGCTGGTGTCGCCACCGATCAAGAACTCACACAACAAGGATTCGAGCTTGACCGCGCTGGTGAACTTGGCGCTTTGCTCGGAGCTGTCATGGCGCGAAAAAATCAAACGCAAGCTGCCCAAGATCAATTGCGCGTCATGGATTTCAGACTGGGCAGGGGCGGTCAGGCGGGGCAGCACCACCGTCACCCAGTCGCGCGCCGTGCGGCCCGCCCTGGCCGGGGAGGCCGGACGACTCAAGGCATCCTTGGTTTTGCGAAGGAAAGCGAGCATGCCTTCAGGATACTGCAAGGGCCGCATCGCTGGTGAAGTTTTGACGCGCAGTTGTCCACACCATACCAGCGCTCGGCCCGACTCAAGGCAACAGGCCTGGCAGCTGAGTGACCAGCGCTTGCCTTTGGGCCGTGGCCGCGCCCAAAAGAGCGAAGCCCAACAAGTGCCCTTGCGCATCCACGCAGCGCGCATCGATGGCGTCGTCACTCACCTCGAGCTGCCAGGTGCCGGCCGATGACAGCGGCGGCGGGCACACGATGGTTGGACAAGCCGGCGTTTTCACCGTCACGGGCATGGCGGGATAGACGACCGCCGTGGGGGTTCCGGCGAGGGTGGCGGCCAAGGCGCGGCCTTGGTTCATCAGGGGCATCACATAGGGCAGGTTGAGGCCCAACACTTCAGCGCAATCCCCTACCGCATACACGTGTGCCGCGGAGGTGCCGAGCTTGGCGTCGGTGGTGATGCCGCGGCCGACCTCCAGGCCCGCGGCCTGGGCCAAGGCAACCCGCGGGCGCAAGCCGATGGCGCTGAGCACCAAGCCCGCTTGACAGGTTCGACCGTCACTCAGCGTCACCAAGACCTCGGTGCTGCCTTCAATCGGGCTCACTGCGCTGGCCGTGACGCCCCACTCAAATTTCACCCCTGCAGCTTGCAGCTTGTCGCGCAAGCGATTGCCGGCCTGGGGGGGGAGCAGCCTTGACAACGGGGCTTGCCCAGGGTCAACCACCACCGGGGTCAACCCACGGCTGAGCAAATCATTGGCAAACTCGCAGCCAATCAGGCCTGCGCCGAGAATCACCACGCGAGACACCCCCGTCAGCTGGTCGCTGAAGCGGCCAAAGTCGTCGAGGTCATTGACGCTGAGCACCCGGTCGGCCACAGCGCCGCTTTGCAAGCCTGAGGCAATGGGGTCAGCCCCCAAGGCCAGCACCAGGTCGCGGTACGCCAGCGTGGTGCCATCGCCCAGTGTGAGGCGGCGCTGGGCGGTGTCGATGGATGTCACGACCGTGTGAGCCTGGACCTGCGCGGCGAGTTCTTCGGCCATTTTTTTGGCAGATTTCATCACCAGGCCGGCGGCTGTTTTGTTGCTGGCCAAGGCGTTGGACAGCATGGGCTTGGAGTAAAAGCCCCCGTGGTCTCGGCTCAAGATAACCAGGGGCGTCTGGCGGTCCAGCCGGCGGAACTCGCGCGCCACACTGTAGCCCGCCAGGCCGCTGCCGACGATCACGACCGGCGCAGTCATCAGAGGGCCACCATCTCGAAGTCAGATTTCGACACGCCGCAGTCGGGGCACTCCCAGTCTGCGGGGACGTCGGCCCACTGCGTGCCAGCAGGAATGCCTTCATCGGGGATACCCACGGCTTCGTCATAAATGAAGCCGCAAACAACGCATTGGTACTGTTTCATGGAAGTCTTTCAGGTGTGGGTGTCGGTGTCAGGTCATGCCGGACGGGGAGGGTGAAAATGGTGTGGCGATCAGCCATGGACCTTGGCCAGGGTCGCCTTGTAGTGGTTGGCGTGGCGTTCTTCGACCTTGGCCAAAGCGGCAAAGCGCTTGCTGGCTTTTTCCAGTACGGCTTTGAACATCTCAGCGTGGCCTTTGGATTCGGTGATCTGGGCGTCCATTTCTTGCGCCGCAGCGGTGTTGCCCTCGGCCACGGCCGCATGGCGGAATTTTGGGTACATCTCGGTGTACTCGTAGGTCTCGCCCTCAATGGCCAGTTGCAGGGCCTTGGCGGGACTCATGAGCGCGGCAGGGAAAAGCAAATCGGCGTGGCCAAAAGCGTGCAGTATCTCTTGCTCGGCGGTGTCTTCAAACACTTTCGCGGTGGCTTCGTCGCCCATCGTACGGCAAAGCTTGGCAAAGTAGCGGTATTTGATGTGCGCCATGGATTCGCCCGCAAAGGCGGCTTCCAGGTTTTGAATGGTGACGGAGGTGGGGTCGTGGAACGGGTTGGACATGGTGTGCTCCTGGGTGCGTAACGGGTGAAGTCATCTTAAGGAGGCTGAGTGTGATTTGAAAAGGCAATCATGTTTATGACGGCGATAGTCAAAAAAGTCTACTCACAGCGTGGCTACTTTGCAGCCTGGGCCGTCACACCCAAGGCCCAGGCCAGCAGATTGAAAGTTCCAAAGGCCAGCACCGTGCTGGCCATGATGATCCGCGCGATGCGGCCATTGTCGGCGCCGTAGCGCTCGGCCAGGACCGAGACGTTGCTGGCACTGGGCAAGGCAGCCGCCAAAATCAGCACCACCAGACCTTCCTTGGACAACTCAACCCCCAGGGACACTGCCATGGCGCCCACGCCCCACACCAAGACCGGGTGAATCAACAACTTGACGAGGGCGACCGGCAGGTAGCGCTGCACGGGTGTATGCGAGTGGGTATGTTGCCCTGCCCGCCACAGCACCGTGCCCATGGTGAACAGTGCCACCGGAGAGGCGGAGTCGGCCATCATGTTCACAACCTGGTTGAGGGGGCCGGGCAGCGAGCCCCCCAGAGCGGCCATCACGCCACCGCTCACGATGGCCCAGGGGAGGGGGTTGCGCAAGGGGCCCTTGAGTGCTCGCCACAGGGCCCTGGGCCAGGGCCGGCCGCTTCCCGGAGCGTGTTGCGCCAGGCCAATGCACAGGGTGCTGGTCAGCAGCAAATCGACCAAAATCGTGGAGACGACAGGGCCCGTGGCCTGCTCGCCGAAAAAAGCGACCAGCAAGGGCAGCCCCATGAAGCCGGTGTTCGGAAAGGCGGCCACCAACGCGCCAAACGCGGCATTTTTGAGGTCGACACCGGTGCCCGAGGCCGCCAGGCGCACGGTCAAGACCACCGTGAACAAGACCACCAGCAGCGCACACAATGCATAGACGCCCACTAAGCCGAGGTCGATCAAGCTGGCAACGGGTTTGCTTGCGCCCAACCGGAACAACAGGCACGGCAGGGCAAAAAACAGCACATAGCCATTGAGGCCCGGGATGGCGGCTTCCGGCAAAACCCGCGAATAGGCGGCCAAGTAACCACAAAGCACCAGTGCGAAGAACGGAAGGGCGACGATGGCAACGTTTTGCATGGCGATGGGGTACCAGAGCGGGCTCTCGTGGCGAGCCTGTGATGAAGGCCGGCGCTCATCATAAAACGCCCGCTCGAAAACGGAGTGCCCGGCAATGCGCCGTCAGACACGCTCAAACTTGAACACCGCCACACCGGCCCGCAAATTGGGCACCCAGCGCACGATCTGGCCGTCCTGAATGCCAAACGAGTCCAGGATGCGCAGGCCGCAGCGGCGCGCCAGCGCATCAAAATCAGCGAAGGTGCCCATGCGAATGTTGGGTGTGTCGTACCACTGGTAGGGCAATATTTTTGTCACGGGCATGCGCCCTCGCAACACGCTCAAGCGGTTGGGCCAGTGGGCAAAGTTGGGAAAGCTCACAATGCCCAGGCGCCCCACGCGCGCCGTTTCGCGCAGCATGCGCTCGGTGTTGCGCAAGTGCTGCATGGTGTCGAGCTGCAGCACCACGTCAAAGCTTTGGTCTTCAAACAGGTTCAAGCCTTCTTCGAGGTTGAGCTGAATCACATTGACCGCGCGCTGCGTGCAGGCCAGCACATTGGCGTCATCGATTTCGACCCCATAGCCGCTGCATTGCCGATGGTCTCGCAGGTGGGCCATCAGCTCGCCGCGTCCGCAGCCCAAATCCAGCACATGCGAGCCGCAGGGCACCAACCCAGCGATCAAATTCAAGGTGCGACCGTCGTTCATGGAGCGCTCACCTCCAGGGCGATGTTGTCAAAGCATTGCCGCATCAGCGCGTGGTAGCGGGCATCGTCCAGCAAGAAGGC
The DNA here is from genome assembly GCA_031374415.1 of Burkholderiales bacterium. Taxonomy (GTDB): domain Bacteria; phylum Pseudomonadota; class Gammaproteobacteria; order Burkholderiales; family Burkholderiaceae_C; genus CANHBY01. The sequence continues at coordinate 17,091 of JANMGB010000290.1, read as the reverse complement.
ATCATGGCCATGCGGGGCATCGATCTCGGCATAGCTCACGCGCAGGCGATTGCGCAGCAGTGCTTTGACGATCTCGTGCGAGCGCGCCGGCGAAAAGCGCCAGTCGGTGGTGAAGCTCACCAACTGAAACTGGCAGCGGGCCTGCGCAAAAGCCGCTTGCAGACTGCCAGAAAACGCGCGCGCAGGGTCGAAGTAGTCCAGCGCCCGCGTGATCAGCAAATACGTGTTGGCATCAAAGTAGTCACTGAACTTGTCACCCTGATGGCGCAGGTAACTTTCGATCTCGAACTCGATGTCTTGTGTGCTGTAGCGCGGGCTGTGGGGGTCTGCAACGGCATCACCAGCCGCGGCACGCAAGCGGCGGCCGAACTTGGCCTCCATCGAGTCATCGCTCAGGTAGGTGATATGACCAATCATGCGGGCCACCCGCAGGCCGCGCTTCGGGATTGCCCCATGCGCCTGATAGTGCCCGCCGTGAAAGTCGGGATCGGTGGCAATCGCGCGCCGTGCCACTTCATTGAAGGCAATGTTTTGAGCCGATAAATTCGGGGCCGTGGCCACCGCAATGCAGTGACGCAGGCGCTCGGGATAACGCAGCGACCAGCTCAAAGCCTGCATGCCCCCTAGGCTGCCCCCCAGCACGGCAGCCAGCTGCGTGATGCCCAACTGCGCCAGCAGCCGAGCTTGGGCGTCGACCCAGTCTTCCACCGTGACCACCGGAAAATCCGCCCCATAAGGCTGGCCCGTGACGGGGTGGGGGTCCATCGGCCCTGTCGAGCCAAAACACGAGCCGATGTTGTTGATGCCGATCACAAAAAAACGCTGCGTGTCCAGCGGTTTTCCGGGGCCGATGAGGTTGTCCCACCAGCCCTCGCTTTTGGATTGACCCTCGTACGTGCCCGCCACATGGTGCGAGGCATTCAGGGCATGGCACACCAGCACCGCATTGCTGCGCTGGGCATTCAGGGTGCCGTAAGTTTCATAGACCAGGGTGTAGGGGCTCAGCACGCCGCCACTTTGCAAACGCAAAGGCGCATCAAAGGAGAGGGACTGCGGCTGAACGTGACCCACGGAGTGGGAAGTCATGGGCGACATGGCAAACGGCGATGAAGAAACCCCGCAGAGCCTGGGCACCCGCTGTGCTGCGATGCCCCCACGTCTCTTTAGCTGCATTTATCAAGCGCCCGCAAGCCGGAGCAAATCGGCGCCAAGCGAAGTATAGAGCGCGGTGCAGCGGGTGGCTGCATGCGCTCGCAGCGCGCAGGTCGCCGGCAGCTCAGGCACAGGCCTTGTGCAACATCTCACACCCCTGCAATACTCAGCGCTTGCTGACTTGTTTTCGCTGTGCGCTGCAGGCAACATCCATCATGCTGTAGAGGCGCCCGCAGAGCGCACCCATCCGCATAGGCGACACAAGCAGTTGACGTTGTTCCGCTCCAGGCGCACCTGGCCGTTTTCTTTTTTGCTATCTGACGAATGACCATACGCGTGTTGGGGTGCTCCGGCGCCATCGCGCAAGGCTGTCGAACCACGGCATTTTTGCTGGACGGCACAGTCTTGATCGATGCGGGCACGGGCGTGGGTGACCTGCCCCTCGAAGCGCTGGCGCAGATCGACCACATCGTGATCAGCCATTCGCACCTGGACCATGTGCTCTCGATTGCGCTGTTGGCGGACAGCGTCATGCGCGAGCGTTCGGCCCGCGGTGCAGGACCGATCACGGTGCATGGTTTACCGCAAACCCTGGCGGCCTTGCAGCAGCATGTTTTTAATGGGGTGATCTGGCCTGATTTCACCCGCCTGCCGACCCCCCAAAACCCCGCGCTTCGCTTGCAGCCCTTTGCCATGGGCGAGGTTTTGCACCTGGCGGGGCGCGAGATCGAGGTGCTGAGCGCTGCTCACACGGTTCCCGCGGTGGGGTTTGCGGTGCATGGTGCTCGGGGGGCGTGGGTGTACACGGGGGACACCGGCCCCAACCCGGCACTGTGGGAGCGGCTCCAGAGTTTGCGCATTTCGCATTTGGTGATCGAGGTGGCTTTTGGCGACGACGAAGCCCATTTGGCCCACATCAGTCACCACCTTTGCCCGTCGGCGCTGGGCCGTGAGCTGCAGGCCCTGGCAGGGAGTGTTCAAGTGCACATCACCCACATTAAGCCGGGCGAGATGGACACGGTGATGCAGGAGGTTGGGCTGCTCAAGTCGCCGCATCACCTCAGCGCGTTGTCGGTGGGCCAGGTGATGCTCTTGGATTGAGTCCGCCGTGCTTCATACGGCACGCCTTTTGCAGTGGATTTTCCACACCGGCAGTTTGAGGTATTACCAGTGACATCTTCTGTCTCTTTTACATCGAAGTTTTACCCCGTCTCAGTGAATTTGACGGGTTGATTTGCCAAAGCGAACAGGTGGCGCCTTGGCAGGCGGAGCGTGCAGGAATGGAGTGCGCGCCGGCATGACGCGCCTGAGGCACGCTCCTGGATCCCCGCCTGCGCGGGGATGACGGGCTCATGCGGGGATGACGGCCTCAGGGCTTGGCACCTCCCCACGTCATTCCCGCGCAGGCGGGAATCCAGCAGCCTGTGCACTTCGCCATAGCCTGGCAACAATTCAACCTTTCAAATCCACCGAGACGGGGTACGAGTACCCCGTCTCGGCAGCCGTGCGCTGCACAGCAAAAACTTCTTTCAAGGCCCCGAGAGAGATCAGCCGCCGCCGAGACCTCAAATCTCCTCGTACAACGGCAGGGTCAGAAACTCAGCAAACGCGTCTTGCGTGCTCATTTGGGTGAAGATCTCAGCGGCGCGTTCGAAGTGGCCTTCGAAGCCGCCGGCCTTGATCTTGGCCAGCTCTTCGGGCACCAGCGCTTTGACCATTTCGGCGCTGACTTTGCGTCCGTCGTCCAGCACGCCCTTGGGTGAGCGAATCCATTGCCAGACTTGGCTGCGGCTGATCTCAGCGGTGGCGGCGTCTTCCATCAAGTTGTGGATGGGCACGCAGCCGTTGCCGGCCAGCCAAGCCCCCAGGTAGTGGATGCCGACGTTGATGTTCATCCGCAGCCCGGCTTCGGTGATGGGGGCCTCGGGTTGGAAGTCCAGCAAGTCGGCGCCTTGGACGCTCACGTCGGGGCGTTGCTTGTCGAACTGGTTGGGGCGATCACCCAGCACGGCGAGGAATTCTTTCATCGCCGGCTCGACCAGCCCCGGGTGGGCCACCCAGCCCCCATCGTAGCCGTCCGCGGCATCGCGCTTTTTGTCGTTGATGATGCCTTGCATGGCGAGCGCGTTTTTCTCGGGGTCGTTTTTGATCGGGATGAGTGCGCTCATGCCGCCCATGGCGGGGGCCCCGCGGTGGTGACAGGTTTTCAGCAACAACAATGCGTAGGCGCGCATGAAGGGCGCGGTCATGGTGACCTTGGCGCGGTCGGCCAGGCAGAAGTCGCGCTTGAGCTTGAACTTCTTGATGCAGCTGAAGATGTAGTCCCAGCGCCCGGCGTTGAGGCCAGCGCTGTGCTCGCGCAGCTCGTACAAAATCTCGTCCATCTCGAAGGCGGCCAGGATGGTTTCGATCAGCACGGTGGCTTTGATCGTGCCTTGCGGCAGGCCCAGCTCGTTTTGGGTCATGACGAAAACATCGTTCCACAGGCGGGCTTCGAGGTGGCTCTCCATTTTGGGCAGGTAGAAGTAGGGGCCGGCTCCCCGCGCCAGCAGCTCCTGGGCGTTGTGGAACATGAACAGCGCGAAGTCAAAGATGCCTCCGTGCACACGCTGGCCATCGACCGTGACGTGTTTTTCGTCGAGGTGCCAACCGCGTGGGCGGACTTGCAGGGTGGCGATTTTGTCGTTGAGGCGGTAGGTCTTGCCTTTGGACTCGAGCGTCAGGGTGCGGCGAATGGCTTGAGACAGGTTGATTTGCCCTTGGATTTGGTTGGTCCAGCTGGGGCTGTTGCTGTCTTCGAAGTCGCTCATGTAGCTGTCGGCGCCGGAGTTGAAGGCGTTGATGACCATTTTGGCTTCGACGGGGCCGGTGATCTCGACGCGGCGGCATTGCAGCGCGGCGGGCAGGGGGGCAATGCGCCAGTCACCTGCACGGATGTGCGCTGTCTCGGGCAGAAAGTCAGGCTGCTCGCCGGCATCCAGGCGTTGGGTGCGCTCCACGCGCGCAGCCAGCAGGGCTTGGCGGCGGGGCTCGAACGCGCGGTGCAACTTGGCGATCAACTCCAGCGCAGCAGGGCTCAAAATGGCCTCGAAGCCAGGTTGCATGGGGGCGTTAATCTCTAAACCAACAGGCAGTGCAGGGCGCATCAAGGGGTCTCCGTGTATGAGGGGGAAGTCGAGCCGTTGACTTTATGCGGTGTTGGGCGTTTGTGGGCCCATGGCCCCAAAAAAATGCAGGGGCTGGCGCCACGTACCGCCGTTGGGGCGTCACTGCCCATGCACGACGCGGTGCACAAAGTGCAGCTTGGTGACCGCCATCTCGGACAACACAAAGGGGTAGAAGTCAGCTTGGCCCATGCTGCGGCACAGCTCGTTGACCACGCTGTTGAGCAAAATCCAGGCGTTGAGCAGGGCCAAAAATCCGTCATTGGCGGCTTGTGAAGCGAGGGGGTCGTGTCCCCACAGTGCGCGCGCATCGAAAGGCTCTAGCTCGAGGCTCAACTGGGGCGGGTGCAGACCAAAGCTCAGGGCGGTGTCGAGGGAGTCGACCATGTGCAGGTAGTGGGCCCAAGTTTCAGCCCAGTCTTCCCACGGGTGAGCGCTGGCGTAGGCCGACACATGATGTTGGGACCAATCCACCGCGGGGCCTTGTTCGTAGTGTCGGTGCAGCGCGTCGGTGTAGTCGTCCCGCTCGTCGCCAAACAGCGTTTGAAACGGCGCATGCCAGGCCGTGCCCTCAATCAAACGGCCCCAGTAGTAGTGCCCCACTTCATGGCGCAAGTGCCCCAGCAGCGTGCGATAGGGTTCGTGCAGGTTTTCGCGATGCTGCTCGCGCTTGGCGTGATCCGCCTCGTCGAGGTTGATGGTGATGATGCCGTCGTCGTGACCCGTGGTGACGGGTTGGCCGGGCTCTGGCGCCAGCAGGTCGAAGGCCATGCCAAAGAGCGGATCTTCATGAACGCGTGAGGCAACGGGCAGCCCCAAGGCCAACAAGGACGAGACCAGGCGTCGCTTGGCCCCTTCGACCCGGCCCCACAACAGCTGGTTTTCCGCCGAGCCCTGAAAAGGGATCACGCGGTTGAGGCGACAAGATCGGCACAGGGTGTGGGGGGCTTGGTCTGGCTCATCGGCGGCAACCATCCAATTGCAGGCGGCAGCGGTGGTGGCGTTGGCGCATTGGCGATAAAGGGCGAGCGCGGGTGGGGTTTGCCAAGTGTCGGGCAGGGGCCCCGATTGCAGCGAGACGACGTGTTGGAGCTCGGGCACGTAGCCGAGTCGGGCGCCACAGCCTAAACACAGGTCGTTGTCAAAAAAAACCGGCCGTCCGCATTGACAACGAAAGGCGCGGGGCGTGGTGGGCTTGAGGTTGAAGAGCATGGGCTAAGCGCGCTGCAAAGGGACATCATCCACCCAATTGGACCTAAGGCCCCGTCGCGGTGGACTTGAAAGGTTGATTTCGCCAAAGCGAACAAGTGGGGCGCGGGCAAGCTGAGCTTGAGGGAATGCAGTGCGCGGGGATGTGGCGCCTGAGGCACCCTCCCGTCATCCCCGCCTTCGCGGGGATGACGGGAGACGGGAGACGGCGGGGATGACGGGCGCAGGGTTTGGCATCTCCCCATGTCATTCCCGCGCAGGCGGGAATCCAGCAGCCTGTGTACTTCGCCATGGTCCTCGCAACAATTCAACCTGTCAAATTCACTGACACGACACTAAGGCCTGTTCGGAGCAGTCCTCGCCAGCCATCATTTCTGAATTTAACGCGGCCTGTCAGAATTGATATTTCCTGGGTTATCTGCCTTGTAAAACCCCATGACTGCATTGATCCATTTGTCGTTTGTATACTGATTATTCAGCATATTTCCTTGGCCATTGGCTATGCTTTTGAACTTGGCGGCAATCACAAGTTCGGTAAAAGCCTTGGCACTGGCTTCTGGCCAATTGCTCTCGATGTTTTCAAAAATTGTTTTGCCGTTGTTTATTTTGTGTTCAGGGTTGGCGCCTGATTTTATCAAGTCGGTGATCAGTTTTTTGCCCTGGATGGTTGGTTCCGTTTGCAAAGAAAATGTGGCAAGTTGTGCATCGAGTAATGTTTGCTTAAAAGGCGCTTTCATGTTGGCACATTGAGCCTGCCTTACATTTTCTGCAAATACATTGTCTTTCTTGGTTTCCAAAAATTCCAGCGCAGAAAATCCGAAATTATTTTTCGCTTGCAAATCGGCGCCACTTTTCATCAGCTGAACGAGCACATTCCGGTACTTGTCGTCATCCAATGATTTGTCGTTCCCTTTCAGGGCAATCAAGTGCAAAATTGTATTGCCACGAAGGAAGCGTACGTCTGGATTTAAGCCGTTTTCCAATCGTTTTTGCAATGACACCATATCGTCATTGACGATGTCAGCAAATGCGTAACCGGCGTCTCGCGAATTGTCCTCACCCAAATAGCTGCTTAAGTCGTCCCCGTCGTCTGTGCTCGAGAACAATCTTGTCGAGGGCGTCTCGGTCAAGGCGTTGACCTTGGGCGGGCTGTGGTGTTGTGGGGGTCGAGGTGAGGTAAAGCTTGAGCTTGTTTTAACAAGCAACAGCGATGCCGCAGTATATGCAGGTGATATTTTCATGGTTTTAATTGAAAATAAACGCTGAAAAATTCAAATCTGGCAGCGCCAGACGCCAGACGAACACTGCGGACAAATTTTTTTGATGTAGAGGCTGTGTGGCACATTTGCCAGGGATTGACGAACAACAATCCTCAGGCTCCCTGAACGCTCTCGGACTTGCGGCCGACTCAATAAAAGCAATTTTCGGGCCAGATCTTGCGTGCCTGACGGAATCGATCCTACAACAGGGCTATTGCCCTGGCGTCTCGATCAAGGGCAGCGACAAAGTGGCCACTGCGCCACCGCCCGCGGCGTTTTTCAAGCTGACGGTGCCGTGGTGCAGGGTCGTGATTTCTTTCACGAATGACAAGCCCAGGCCCGTGCTGCGTTTGTGGCTGTGGGGCCGTGCCAGTGAGTAAAACTTTCTGAACACCTTCTCGCCCGCGTAATCCGGGATGCCGGGGCCGTGGTCGCGCACGGTGATCTCGGCCTGGCGGCGGTGCCGTCTCAGGGTCAAGGTGACCTCGCCCCCCTCGGGTGAGAAGTCGAGCGCGTTGTCGGTCAGGTTGCGCAAGGCTTGGCGCAGCAAAAACACATCCCCCTGAACCACCGCCAGCGTGCTGCCGAGCTCGACGCGCACGCGCAGGCTGCGCGCCGCACCGGCCGCTTGGGCACCTTGTGCCACGTCTTGCAGCAAGGGGCCCAGCGGCACGGGCGTGGGGCTGGTGAGCCGCTGGCGTGACTCCAGGGCGGTGAGCTCCATCATGCGATCCACCAGCTCCTGGATGCGCAGAGTTTCACGGGCGATGTTGCTGGCAAAGCGCGCACGGTCTTCTTCGGGCATCGGCTCTTGGAGCAGCTCGGCCGCCCCCCGAATCGCTGACAAAGGGCTTTTGACCTCATGCGTGAGGGTCTGAACGTAATCGGTCACGTAGTTGCGCCCGGCCAGGGTGTCGCGCAGATCGTCCATGGCAGCGTGCAGGGTGCGCAAGGCGTGGCGGATGAAGTGCGACGCGCTGAAGTGGGGTTGCGCCCGCACATGGGTCCAAAAGTCAGCCATCAGCCCAAAGGGCCGCGTCACCAACCACGCCGACAGCATCACCACGAAGATCAGCACCGCCATGACGGCAATGCCGCCCACCAGCATGGTCTTGTGCCGCGCAGCTTGTACAAATTGACCCAGGCTTTGCGTGGGTTTGCCCACGCTCACAGCGCCCAACAACTGCGTGCCATGGCGTATCGGGGCGGAGACATACATCACCGAGCTGTTCGGGTCGCCGTCGACGTCACGGCTCGTGCGGGAGCCGTACTCGCCGCTGAGTGACAGGCTGATGTCGCGCCATTTGGAGAAGTCTTCACCCAGGTGGCGCCCCGCGGCGTCAAACACCACGCGGCCCCGAGGGTCGACCACCACCATGCGCAACTCCACGCGGGTTTTCTCGAAGCCAAAGATGGTGGCGGTGAAGCGCCGTGCGTAAACGGCATCAAACACGGGCTTCAAGCCGTCGGTGCGAAGCTCGCCCTCGCTGGATTGCACCTCGATCCAACTGGCCATCAGTTGGGCGGTCTCGACCAGCGACTCTTCGGCGGACTCGCGGTAGCGGGGGTCGATGTCTTCGAGCAGGCGGTAAATGAGCCCGCCCACCCCCAGCGCATAGGCCAGCAAAATCGCCAGGAAGATGCGTGAGCGCCGGCTCATGCGCCTCACTGTGGCGGGTTGGCGGGCAGGTCTTCGGCCAAGGCGTAGCCGGTGCCGCGGTGGGTGCGTATGGGCTCCAAAGCGGGGGCGATGGCTTTGAGCTTGGCGCGCACCGTTTTGACGTGCGCATCGACCGTGCGGTCCATGCTCTCGCTGTCGTCACCCCACACTTGACTCAGCAACATGTCGCGGGTGTAGACGTGGCCCGGGCGCGAGGCCAGGGTCTTGAGCAGGCCGTACTCATAGCGTGAGAGCTCCAGCACCTGCCCGTAGTAGCGGATTTGCCGCCGCCCGTCGTCCACCACCACGGGGCTGCTGGCGGGGGTGCTGTCTTCAGCGCCGACCCCGCGCGCGGGGGCCTTGTTGACCCGTCGCAGCACCGTGCGCACGCGGGCCACCAATTCACGCGGCGAGAACGGCTTGGCGATGTAGTCATCGGCCCCGAGCTCCAGGCCCACCACTCGGTCGATCTCGTCGCTGCGGGCCGTCAAAAACAGCACCGGCAGATCCGCCCCGGCCACTTCACGCAAACGCTTGAAGACCTCAAAGCCGCTGGCGTCGGGCAAGCCCACGTCGAGGATCACCAGCGCGGGGGGCTGGGCCGTCACGTCGCTGATTGCCTGCGCGCCGGTGCTCACCCAGTGCGGCTCAAAGCCGTCGGTGCGCAGCGCGTATTGCAAGGTGTCGGCAATGCCGGGCTCGTCTTCAACGATCAGGATGCGGGGCTTGGTGGACATGGCCAAGGCGTTCAGGCTTCGGTGGGCAAAAAGCCTTCGATCGACAGATAGCGCTCACCCGTGTCGTAGTTGAACCCCAGCACCGTGCCCCCAACGGGCAGCTCGGGCAACTTTTGGGCAATCGCCGCCAGCGTGGCACCACTGGAGATGCCCACCAGCATGCCTTCCTCGCGCGCGGCACGGCGGGCCATCTCGCGGGCGGCTTCGGCGTCCACTTGGATCACGCCGTCCAGCAGATCGACTTGCAGGTTGGCGGGGATGAAGCCGGCGCCAATGCCCTGAATCGGGTGCGGGCTGGGTTTGCCACCGCTGATCACGGGGCTGGCCGAGGGCTCGACGGCATACACCTTGAGCTGTGGCCACATGGCTTTGAGCACCCTTGCGCAGCCGGTGATGTGCCCGCCGGTGCCGACCCCCGTGATGATGGCGTCAAGCCCTTGGGGAAAGTCGTTGGCAATCTCCAGGGCCGTGGTGCGCACATGGGCGTCAATGTTGGCGGGGTTGTCGAACTGCTGGGGCATCCAGCCCTCAGGCGTTTGCGACAGCAGCTCCTTGGCCGCCGCGATGGCGCCATTCATGCCTTTTTCTTTGGGCGTGAGCACGAAGCGCGCGCCATACGCCAGCATCAAGCGTCGACGCTCCACGCTCATGCTCTCGGGCATCACCAGCACCAGCTTGTAGCCTTTGACAGCCGCCACCATGGCCAGGCCCACGCCGGTGTTGCCCGAGGTGGGCTCAATGATGGTGGCCCCGGGCTTGAGCACGCCAGCCGCCTCGGCTGCCTCGACCATTGCCAGCGCGATGCGATCTTTGATCGAGCCGCCGGGGTTGCTGCGCTCGCTTTTGATGAACACCGAGTGGCTTGCACCAAAAAGGCGGTTGACGCGGATGTGCGGGGTGTTGCCAATGGTTTTGAGAATGTCGACGGCCAGCATGGGAAGTCCTCCAGGGCTGTTTGGGGATGGGCCCCAAAACTTCAATTATCGGCGGGATAATCACCGCATGTTCGCACCCCTTCAAAACGACAATTTTCTGCGCGCCTGCTGGCGCCAGCCCACCGACCACACCCCCGTTTGGCTGATGCGCCAGGCCGGTCGCTATTTGCCCGAATACCGCGCCACGCGGGCCAAGGCAGGCAGCTTCATGGGCCTGGCCACGCACCCCGAGTGGGCCACCGAGGTCACCCTGCAACCGCTGGAGCGCTTTCCACTCGATGCCGCTATTTTGTTCAGCGACATCCTGACCGTGCCCGACGCCATGGGCTTGGGGCTGACGTTCCGTGAGGGCGAGGGTCCGCAGTTCGCCCACCCTGTGCGCGACGAGGCCGCTGTGGCCGCGTTGGCGGTACCTGACATGGCCAAACTGCGCTATGTGTTTGATGCCGTCACCTCCATCCGCCACGCTTTGCAAGGGCGCGTGCCCTTGATTGGATTTTCAGGCAGCCCCTGGACACTGGCTTGCTACATGGTCGAGGGCAGTGGCTCGGACGACTACCGCCTCGTCAAGACCTTGATGTACAGCCGGCCCGACCTCATGCACCGCATCTTGGCTGTCAACGCCGACGCCGTGGCCCTGTACCTCAACGCCCAAATCGAAGCGGGCGCCCAGGCCGTCATGATCTTTGACAGCTGGGGTGGGGTGTTGGCTGACGGGGCTTTTCAGACCTTCAGCGCCGCTTACACCCAACGTGTTTTGCGCCAGCTCAAGACCGAGCACGCGGGTCAGCGCATCCCCCGCATTGTCTTCACCAAAGGCGGTGGCTTGTGGTTAGAGCACATGGTCGACTCCGGCGAGCCTGGGCACATCACCCCCGAGGTTCTGGGCGTTGACTGGACCGTGAACCTCGGCCAAGCGCGCCGCCGTGTGGCTGACAGGGTGGCTTTGCAGGGCAATCTGGACCCCAATGTCTTGTTTGCCCCGCCGGCCGCGATTGAGGCCGAGGTTCTTCGCGTGCTGGAGAGCTTCGGGCCCGTGCCGGCACCCGGCGGGGCAGGGCACATCTTCAACCTCGGCCACGGCATCAGCCAACACACCCCGCCGGACAGCGTGGCGGTGCTGGTCGAGGCGGTTCACCGGTTGTCTGCAACGAATCGTACAAACCAAGTCTTTTGAGCCCTGTCAAGCGCTCCAGCTGCCAAATTTTTCAAAAATTTGATGTGCAAGCCTTGACTTATCCCCAAAATCGCCGCGCCTGACTTGCGGCTGTCATCGATTTTCAGGGGGGCATGAGGCTTGTGAATTGTTGATATAAGTCATTGATTTCAAATGATATTTTCTTGCTGTCGAGCAGGCCATTGAGCGCTCTTTCGGGCCTGTCCAGCCGGTGTTGCAGTGCAGAACCCCAGGTTTCCCACAAAGTTATCCACAGATTGGGTGGTGCAGTGCAAAACGTGATTCAAATCAGCCACTTAAGCCCTCTCCTTACAAACTGCTTGAGCTTTGGGCGCTAACTTGCAGGTGAACGACCTGGCTGGGGGGCGCGTGGCCGTGGTCGTGGAGGCCCCCCAACACAGTGGCCTGACAGGCCCCTTGGACTACCGTGTCGCCGAGGGCGTGCCCGTGGGCTCCCTGGTGCGGGTGCCCCTGGGGGCGCGCGAGGTGGCGGGGGTTGTGTGGGCGCCGGGGACGCCAGAGGATGCCCCCGAGGCCGTGCCCGCTGCCAGCTTGAAGACCGTGCTGGAGGTGTTGAGCGCCGTGCCGCCCTTGTCGTCGGCCTGGCGTGCTTTGGTGAGCTTTGCGGCCAGCTACTACCAGCGCAGCGTGGGCGAGGTTGCCTTGTCCGTGCTGCCACCGGAGCTACGCAAGCTGGGCAACCTGGCTTGGCAGCGCCGTGTCCTGCGGTGGCAAAAGCTATTGGAGGCCGGCAGCGTGCCCACAGGGCAAGCCACGCCACCGCCCCTCACGCCGGAGCAAACCGAGGTTCTCGCGACCTGGGCGACGCTCACCCAAGCGAGCGGCGCGTGCCCCACCGTGCTGCTGCATGGCAGCACCGGCAGTGGCAAGACCGAGGTCTACTTGCGCGCCACCGAGCAGGCCCTGAGCGCGGGGCGCCAAGTATTGATTTTGGTGCCGGAGATCAACCTCACCCCCCAGCTCGAAGCCCGCTTCACCGAGCGCTTTGCCCAGCGCTGCCTGGTCTCATTGCACAGCGGCCTCACGCCAGCGCAGCGCCTCAAGAACTGGTTTTATGCGCACATGGGCTGGGCCGACGTGGTGCTGGGCACGCGCTTGGCCGTGTGGGCGTCCCTGCCGCAGCTGGGCCTGATTGTGGTGGACGAAGAGCACGATCCTTCCTACAAACAGCAAGAAGGCGCGCGCTACTCCGCACGCGACCTGGCCATCTACCGCGGCAAGCATGAAAGCGTGCCTGTGCTGTTGGGCTCGGCCACCCCCTCGCTAGAGAGCTGGCAACGCGCCCAACAAGGCCGCTACACCTTGCTGTCCATGCCGCAACGGGTGGGTGGCGCCAGCTGGCCCGAGGTGCGCCTGGTCGACATGACACGCCAAGTGGCCGCGGGGGGCGCACGCGTGAGCGAGTCGTCAGCCCTCTCGCCGCCCTTGCTCGCCGCCATCCAGCAGCGCATCGACGCGGGCGAGCAAAGCCTGGTGTTCCTCAACCGACGGGGTTATGCGCCGGTGCTGCATTGCGGTGAATGCGCCTGGAAAAGCGGCTGCCCCCATTGCAGTGCCTGGCGCGTGTTTCACAAGCTCGACCGCACCTTGCGCTGCCACCACTGTGGCTTCACCGAGCGCGTGCCCAAAGTTTGCCCCGACTGCGGCAACCCCGACATTGCCCCCATTGGCCGCGGCACCGAAAAGCTCGAAGAACAGCTCGGCCACCTGCTGCATGCGGCAGATGGCGGCCCGGCCCGACTGGCCCGCATTGATGCCGACACCACCCGCGCCAAAGGCGCGCTCGAAACCCAGCTCCATGCCGTGCATGCGGGCGAGGTCGATGTGCTTGTGGGCACCCAGATGATCACCAAAGGGCACGATTTTCGGCGCATCACCCTGGTGGCCGCGGTCAACCCCGATGCCTCGCTCTTCAGCAGCGACTTTCGTGCGCCAGAGCGCTTGTTTGCCCTGTTGATGCAAGCGGCGGGGCGTGCCGGACGCGATGCGCGCCTCGACGGCCGCAGCGAGATGTGGGTGCAAACCTGGCATCCCCGGCACCCCCTGTACGCGGCCTTGCGGCAATTTGATTTTCCAAGCTTTGCCCAAAGCCAGCTCACCGAGCGTGAATCTGCCGGACTGCCCCCCTTTTCCCATCTGGCCTTGCTGCGCGCCGAGGCCCCCACGATGGAGGCGGCCCGCAGCTTCTTGCAAACCGCCAGCCAGTGGGGCGCCAACTTGCCCCAAGCCGATGCGGTGATGCTCTACCCCCCTGTGCCACCGGCCGTGGCCAGGGTGGCCAATGTGGAGCGCATGCACATGTTGATCGAGTCCCCCTCCCGCCGTGGGCTGCAGCAGTTTTTGAGCTTGTGGCTGCCCCAGCTGCACGCCTTGCGCCGTCAAGCCAAGGGTGAGTTGCGCATCCTGCGCTGGGCGGTAGACATTGATCCCCTGATGATCTGAGTGGCTCGGGCCCCCTCCTGGATCCCCGCCTGCGCGGGGATGACGGGTGCAGGCGGGGACGGCGGGTGCAGGCGGGGACGGCGGGGACGGCGGGCGCAGGGCGTTGCCTCCCCCACGTCATTCCCGCGCAGGCGGGAATCCAGCGGCCGGTGTACTTCGCCATGGGCCGCGAAACAATTCAACCTTTCAAATCCACTGTGAAGCGACAGTAGCGCAACAACCCCTGCAACTTCAGCCCTATCCGGCCGCGGGCAATGTCATCATCCGGGGATAAAGTGCTCTGGGCTTGCACAGCCCCCAAGGAGGTGGTGTTTTGGATTGGAATCAAGAACTGTTGACCAGCCTCAAATGGCTGCTGATAGCATTTGGGATCACCGTGGTGGGTGTGGCGGTGGTGGGGGTTTTGTTGGGTCGGTTCACGCGCTGGGGGCGGCAGGTTGCGCGCTTGTCCGCGCCTTATTTTTCGCTCCAACGCGGTTGGCGGCCCTTGCTGGGGGCCGGCCTGATTTTGTTCATGGCCTTGTTTGCCGTGCGCATGAACGTGCTGTTCTCGTTTTGGTACAAAGACTTTTACAACGCCCTGCAAGCCCTGGACGCCCCCAAATTTTGGTGGGGCGTGGGTTTGTTCAGTATCTTGGCCACGGTGCACGTCGCCCGCGCTCTGACGAATTCGTACATCGAGCAAGCCTTCGCCATTCACTGGCGCACCTGGCTCAACGACAACTTTCTCAGCGACTGGTTGACCGGGGCGGCCTACTACCGGGGCCAGTTCCTGGACGAGCCCATCGACAACCCTGACCAACGCATTCAGGTCGATGTCACTGAGTTCGTGGACTACACGCTCAAGCTGTCGGTGGGTTTGGTGGGCTCGCTCGTGTCCTTGTTTGAGTTCTCGATCATCTTATGGGGCCTGTCCGGCACGCTGGCCCTCATGGGCATTGAGATTCCGCGCGCCATGGTCTTCGTGGTCTACCTTTATGTGGTGATCGCCTCCGTGGTGGTCTTTCGCGTGGGCCGCCCCCTCATCGGTTTGAACTTTTTGGCCGAGCGCCTGGTGGCCAACTTCCGTTATGCCTTGATCCGCCTGCGTGAATATGGCGAGAGCATCGCCTTTTACAAAGGCGAGGAGGTCGAGCAAAAGGTGCTGTCCAAGCGCTTCCAAGCCCTGATCCGCAACCGCTGGGCCATCGTGCATCGATCCCTGATGTTCGCGGGGGCCAACCTGGTCTTCAGCCAGGTGGCGGTGTTATTCCCTTTCCTCATCCAGGCCCAGCGCTTCTTTGCCAAAGAAATCCAGCTGGGCGATGTGATGCAAACCAGTCAAGCCTTTGGCCAGGTGCACGAGGCCCTGTCGTTCTTCCGCACCTCCTACGACGACTTTGCCAAGTACCGCGCCGTCCTCAACCGGCTCACCGGCTTTCTAGACGCCAACCAACAGGCCCGTGAACAGCCGGTCGTCACCACCGTGGGCGTGGACCAAGGCCTCGATCTGCACAACCTCATCGTGCGCAGGCCCGATGCCCAGGTCATGGTGTACCGGTTGCAGTTGCAACTCACAGCGGGCCAAAGCCTGCTGGTGCGCGGCCCCTCGGGCAGCGGCAAGACCACCCTGCTGCGCGCCTTGGCCAGCCTGTGGCCGTATGCCGATGGCGAGGTTCGCCGCCCTCTGGACGGCCGCGCCTTGTTCCTCTCGCAAAAGCCCTACCTGCCGCTGGGCACGCTGCGCACCGCACTGAGCTACCCCGCCCTCAAAGCCAGCGAGGCTGACCTGGTTTCGGTTCTGCACAAAGTGCAACTCGGCCATCTGAAAGACCGCCTCACTGAAGATGCTGACTGGTCACGCATCCTCTCCTTGGGTGAGCAACAACGTCTGGCCTTTGGCCGTGTGCTCATCAACCGCCCGCGCATTGCCTTCCTGGACGAGGCCACCTCGGCCACCGACGAAGGCCTCGAGCACGCGCTCTACGAGCTGCTGCGCAAAGAGTTGCCGCAGTGCGTGTTGGTCAGCGTCGGCCATCGCAGCACCTTGACGCGCTTTCACACCCACACCCTGACCTTGCGTGGCCTGACGCAGCAGGGACAATGGACGTTCGATGCCAACCCAACCCCCTGATGCGGACACCCGCCCCCTGCGAATCGGTATATCGGCACGTCTGATCTACCAACTGCCCCCTGAAATGGGCTTTGGCAACAAGACGCTTCAGTGTGTTGAACAATCCCTCTCGCACTGGATCATGGAGCATGGCGCCATGGCCCTGATGGTGCCCGCCGTGGCGCACGACAGCCGCCGTGTGGCGCAAAACGTCTCGGTCGAGGAATACGTCGAAGAACTCGACGGCCTGGTCTTGCAGGGCGGGGCGGATGTCGCGCCTCAAACCTACGGCCAAGAGCCCATCGACCCCCGCTGGGCGGGCGATGCCGTGCGCGACCGCTACGAGCTCAAGCTGCTGCGAACCTTCCTGGCCCAGGGCAAGCCCGTGATTGGCGTGTGTCGGGGCTGCCAGCTGCTCAACGTGGCATTTGGGGGCACGCTGTACCAAGACGTGCAAACCCAATGCCCGGCAGCCCACCCCCACTTGGACAGCAGCCTCAACGACCAGCTGGAGCACGACGTCACCTTTTTGCAAGGCAGCCTGATGGCCAAGCTGTATCCGCAGCTCTCCCAACTGCGTGTGACCAGCTTGCACCACCAGGCCATCGACCAACTGGGCAAGGGGGTGGAGGTGGAGGCCGTCTCCAGCCGCGACGGGGTCATCGAGGCCATTCGTTGGACGGGGGGTGTCTACGCCCGCGGCGTTCAATGGCACCCTGAGTTTCACCAAGCGCGCATCGCCTTGGCCGACAGCTCACCGATCATGCTCGACTTCCTCAACGTCGCCCGCGAGCTGGCCCTGCAGCGCTTGCAAGCCTCGGGCGACAGGCGGGTCGATCCGCGCGTGCCCCGTCCGCCACGATTGCCTGAAGATCAGGCGTAGTAGCCCGGCTCAGTGGATTTGAAAGGTTGAATTGTTGCGGGGCCCATAGTGAAGTACACAGGCTGCTGGATTCCCGCCTGCGCGGGAATGACGGCGGGAGATGCCAACTCCTGAGCCCGGTGCCTCGCTCGCACCCGTCATCCCCGCGCGCACCCGTCATCCCCGCGCAGGCGGGGATCCAGGACGGTGCTCAGGCGCAACAGGCCCTAGGGCCTGTTATCAAAGCCGTCGCCAGCCATAAAACGGCCTCTTGAAGCGATCTGCTTTGTAGCAAATGCTCGCAATACCAACTGGTATTGCTGCGCTTTGCGCCTTGCAGCTCACTCCAATAGACCATTTTCTGCCCGACGACGGCTTTGA
>JANMGB010000251.1:0-1116 GCA_031374415.1 Burkholderiales bacterium | reverse complement strand
ACGGCCACATCGTTGGCGTCCACCTGTTCCCTGCCCAGCCGTTGAACAGCATCTCCTTGATGCTCTTCTTCCCGAACATGCCCTGGGCCAGCTTGATGTACATCGCTTTGAGCTCCTTCATCGGCATGCGGAGGTAAACGATCGCCGCCGCGATGATCGCGCCCGTCGACGTGCCGCAGATCACGTCAAACAGATCGCCGACGTAGACGCCCTCGGGCAGCTCCTCCTGCAGGCGCGTCAGTGCGCCAATCGCAATGACACCGCGCGAGCCGCCGCCATCGAGAGACAGCACGCGCAGACCGTCCTTCGGTGGCGCTTGCGGTTCGATCGGCGAGCCAGCGCGACGGTCGACAAACTCGTACACGTACGTGTAACCGAAGAAGTCGCCGACACCAGCAGCGTCCTTGATGACATGCACGAGCTGCGAGATCTCGTGATCAGGCCCGTAGAGCTCTTTGGCCAGCGCCGCCGGACGTTTCGCTTCGTCGGCAGGCGTACCGAGCGCCGCCTGATAGCCGACGTTGTCGTACGCACGCTGCCAGTACGAGAGCATCTTCAGCACATCGACCGCTTTCGCAGCGACGGCGACGTGCACGGGCGTGAGACCGTCGACCTCGGTGGTCAGGTACATCGACAGCGTGTCCAGATGGTCGACATCGGCCGTCTTCATCGCAGCGACGGCGGCGTTGAAGAAATCGGCGTTGTTCGCCAGTGCGGCCAAGTGGAACACTGTGGAGCCGTCGTCGGCCACGCGCTGCAAGTTGTCCAGATTCGCAAAGAAGGCGCTCAGCTTCGCCTCGTCTTTCTCTTGTGCGATGGCGACGAGATCCGTGTATGCGTTGAGCGACCGTGCACTGGGAGAGGCAGAGGTCTCGAAATCGGTTGCGACCTTCTGGTCGCCCTCAGCGCCACGTCGATACCGCACACGCTGACAAACTGGTGTGGCTCGCGCCCAAATGAGAGCATGCCAGCCATTGTTGGGACTGGCGTTCCCTGCTCGTCGAGCGTTAGGCAGCTATGCTGGCGGAGATAGTCCTCTGGCTCGCTTGGGCCTTCATAGCCGCGCCGGCGAATGGCAGTATCCACATGCTCACGCACCAGGTTGAGGTTCTGGTA
>JANMGB010000204.1:0-2575 GCA_031374415.1 Burkholderiales bacterium | reverse complement strand
GCCTCGAAGCGCGCCGAACTGGCCGCGCGCTCGGCGACACTGCAGAAGCGCACGCGCGAGGTCAAGTCAGCGTTCTACGACTCGATCAGACAGGACCTGAACCCGCACGTCAACAAGGACATCCACTACGCGCACACAGTGCTGCGCGCGTTCCAGACCAAGAGACGCGCCAACGTCGTCGACTTCTCGCCCGAGGTCATGCACAGCACATGGAAGGAGATCTTCGGCCCGGAGATCCCGGCCAACGTGTATGACGCGCCGACGCAGCGCGCTGAGCTGGACCGCCTGCTCATCGCGCTCGCAGGCACGCAAGCCGAGTACGCGCTCGACTTCACCGACGAGGAGATCGCGCTCGCCATGCAGCAGCTGCCAGCGGGCAAGGCTGCTGGCCCAGACCACGTTCCGAACGAGTTTTGGCGAGCGCTCGGCGCGAAGGGCCCGATCCACGATTTTCTCACCAAGTACGTGCGCCGCCTGTACGAGGACCCGCAGCAGTACGTCGAGCCGTTCCTGCAACGCTCGACTGTGGTCATGATCCCCAAGAAGGACAAGGCCAACGGCCCGGCCGACTACAGGCCGATCTCGCTCGTCCCGACGCTCTACAAGCTCATCGAACGCATCATTTTCGCGCGCATCAAACCGCGCCTCGCCGGCAGCGCGCAGAGCCGCAACATGCCGCGCGCGCTCGGCTCGCAGCTCACGCCGCTCGAGCAGGCGGGCTTCACGACCGAGCGCAGCACCACGCAGCAGGTGCTTTTTTTGAGGCTGGCGCGCGAGCGCGCCGGCCGCGACGACAAGGATCTTTACGTCGTCAGTTACGACCAAGCGAAAGCTTTCGACAGCGCGCAATGGACCGAGATAGCTCTCGCCATGGCGCGCTCAGGCCGCTGGCACTGGAGGGAGTGCCGGCTCGCACTGCATTGGATGCAGGGCCACACACGCCGCCTGCTCATCAACGGGTCTCTCTCCGACGAGATCGTGGTGACGCGCGGCGTTCCTCAAGGCGGAGTGCTCTCGCCGACACTCTACAACGAGCACGTGGCGACGCTGATTGCCCGCATGGACGCCCTCGGCGACGCACAGGGCGCCGAGCGCGTTCAGCGCGTCAAGATCAACGACACGTTCGACATCTCGCTGACCGCCTTCGCCGACGACATCGACTCGTACGCCTACACGACAGCAGAAGCCGCCACGGTTTACCAGAAAGCTGCGAAACCGTGGTCGACCGAGACCGCAAGCGCCTTCAACGAACCCAAGTTTGTCGCGACGCTGCTGGCGGCTCCGACGCGCCGCGCCGGCCGCTCGCCCGAGGACATCGTGCTCGGCAACATCACGCTCAAGACCGGCGGAGAGCTGAAGCAGCTCGGCAGCCACCACAGCAGCGCCAACCCGAGACTGGTGCACCCGATCGCGCACGTGATGAACTCGCAGGGCAAGCCCGTGCCGGCGGTGCTGCACTCGCTGATCAACGCGCACCGCTGCCTGAGCCCGTGGGCGAACGCGTCGCCCAAGCTCTCGGTCATCGTGATGCGCACGGCGTGCGAGCAGCGACTGCTCTTCTCGTCCGGCGTGACGGCCGTCGACCACTCGCACGCGACGATGGTGCTCTCGCGCATCTGCAAGATCGCACTAGGCGCGCACGGCTCGACCAACAGCGCGCGCACACTCGCTTTCTGCGGCATGCCGACTGCAGAGGCGACAGCTCTGAAAATGACGCTGTCGCTCGTGCACGGAGCGCGCCTGATCCGCGAGGTCGTGCGCTGCGAGCTGGAGCGCGCCTGGGACGCGTTCGACGCCGCCGGCGAAACGTGGCGCTCGATGCTTGTCGAGCGCTTCTGCAAGCTGCACCCGAGTGCACCGCCGGCTGCTGCGAAGTGGCCCGCAGCGCCCAACGCCACTCGACCCGCCAAGGCCGCCGCGGCGGCAGCGTCTGGCGCGCTGGCGAACTGGTGCCTGACATTGCTCCTAACCTCGATGGCACCAGCGGCGCCTGCGCCTGGCGCCGCCGCCGCGCCCGCGCACGCCGCCGGCGGCGGCCGCGGCGGTGGCCAGTCGCCGTGGCAGCTGCACGTGCTCGACCCGATCGCCTACGCGCTGTGGCCGAAGCCGCACCCGGCGTTCGCGCACGCCGCGCACGACGCGACCCACACGTGGCAGCTCTACTCGGAGCGCTTCGTACCCCGCTTCATCCTGCCGCTGCCGATCTGCGGCGGGTGCGGCGGGGACCTGACACCGAGGCACCTGGTGGGCTGCGTGGTTTTCGTTGGGGTGCAGGCGCTGCTCAGCGCGCCGATCGGCAACCTGCGCAACTACGACGCGAAGGCGCAGCCGCTCATCAGCGCAGCGAGCTACCAGGCGCTCGTCGAGAAGGCCGCCAGGGACCCCTGGGACCACAACATCGACGTCAGCGGCGTGCAAGTGCCAGCGGGCGTGCCGCGAGAGCCAGACGACGTGCTCGCCGCCCGCAAGCACGTGACCGCATGCGTCGCGCGCGACGCCGCCGCGATCCACAAGGACGTCTACTCGCGCGTTGCGCCGGCAATCCGCGCCGCGTACCGCGTGTACAACGCCAACC
>JANMGB010000128.1:0-12708 GCA_031374415.1 Burkholderiales bacterium | reverse complement strand
TCCAGCAGCAGGATCGCCCCGACAACTGAAGCCGTCCTGCGGACGGCGCGCTATCCCCCTCCACCCAATCCGGTCGGCTTCGCCTCTGGGCCGCTTCGCGGCCTACCGCAATGGATGGAGCCCCCCGCGCATTCGGTGGGCCGAGGCGGACCCGGGTGGCAGCGCGGGCCAACCCAAGGCCTCGCTCGAGTCAAGTCAGTGAGGTTGACCCGGGAAGGATCTGGCCCGGGTCGACCCCATGCTCACACGCCAAAATACCAGCGAACCGCGTGGAAGAACACTGGTGCGGCAAAGCACAACGGTGCCACGCGATCTAACAAGCCCACCGCCCCAGTGATAGAGGCTTTAGCGCCCCAACTGCGCACCCCGGCATCGCGCTTGAGCGCCTTCATCACGAACTGGCCCAACGTACCACTCGCGCTGACCACCAAGCCCAGCACCAGCGCAGGCAGCAGCTTGAACGGCGTGACCCAGCACAAGGCCGCACCGACGCACGCCGCCGCAACCACCCCCGCCGTCCAAGCGTACCAAGAGAATGAACGGCTGATGGCGCGGGCGACGGGACGGCGACGCAAGCGGCGCGTTGCCGCCCCTTGCACCAACTGCGCCGCGGCCACCACGATCACCAGATAGAACGCCAAAAACGCCCCTCGGCCCTCATATCCCGGAAGGTCCAGCAGTAACAATGCGGGCGCGTGGCTCATACCGTACACACACACCACGACACCCCACTGAATCTTGGCCGTGCGCTCAAGGAAACGCACAGGGTCATTGCCCAGCGCACTCATCACAGGAATTGCCAAGAACACAAACACGGGCACGAACACCGTGAACAGATCGAGAAACTGGCTGCCGGCCAACACAAACTGCACAGGCAACGCCACAAAAAAAGCAAACAGCAAGCTGCGGTGATCAGCGCGAGTGGTGTGCATCAAGGTGATGTACTCGCGAAGCGTCAAAAACGACAACAAAGCGAACAACAAGGTCGCAACGACCTGCCCTGCCACCCATCCCACCCAAAACACCGACGCTCCAAACCACACGGCACGCAAGTCGCGTTTGAACCGCTCATCCTGATCCAGCTGCTCGACGGAGCGTTCACGCAAGGTGCGTATCAAGTAGATCAATGACGCCAACAACAAGGCGCCAAACAACATCGCAAACAACAAACCCACTTGCTGGGTGACCTCCAAGTCCCTGAGCGCGCCCATCATCTGATCTCCCTCAATGCCATCACAGCGTCACGGGCGCGGGCTAGGAAGGTGCGCTTGTCTTCCCCGTCGTTGATCTGCACAGGTGCACCGAAAGTCACCGAACACAGCAAGGGCACCGGCACCACCTCGCCCTTGGGCATCACACGCTGGACGTTATCGATCCATGCCGGGATCAGTTGCACCTGGGGAAAGGCCTCGGCCAAATGAAACAAGCCAGCCTTGAACGCAGCCGGGTCGCCCTTGTTGCCACGGGTACCTTCGGGAAAAATCACCAGCGAGTCCCCTTGTCGCAGCGCCTCCATCAGAGGCTCAAGGGGGTCTTCATCTTGAACACGCTGACGGCTCACATAGACCGCATTGAAAATCTCCCGTGTCATCCAATGTTTCAATGGGCTGGCCGTCCAGTAGTCCCGTGCCGCAATCGGGCGCGTCACCCCGCGCAAGTCGGCCGGCAAGGCGGCCCAAATCAGCACCCAGTCAAAATGACTTTGGTGATTGGCAAAGTAGATCCGCTGCTCTGCCTTCGGCGGGCAGCCATACCAGTGACCTTGCGCTCCAGTGATCAAGCGGGCCAAAAAGGCCAGCACCCACCCCGCAATGACAGGCAGTTGTTTCATGGTGATGGTGCGTAGGTCAGTCGAGCAAGGCTTGGGAGAACTCGCGGGCATTGAAGGTCTGCAAATCTTGCAGCGTCTCGCCCACACCAATGAAATACACCGGCACCGATTGACCGCGCTCGCGCCCCCATAGCGCGATTGCCGCCAACACACCCCCCTTGGCAGTGCCATCGAGCTTGGTGACGATCAGGCCCGTCAGGCCCAGCGCGGCGTCAAAAGCTTTCGCTTGGGCCAGGGCATTTTGGCCGGTGTGTCCATCGACCACCAGCAAGACCTCGTGTGGCGCATCGGGCTGGGCTTTGCCAATCACGCGGTGGATTTTTTTCAGCTCGTCCATCAGGTGCAGCTGGGTCGGCAAGCGCCCCGCCGTGTCGGCAATCACCACATCACACCCGCGGGCTCGACCTGCGGTGACCGCATCAAACGTGACGGCAGAGGGATCCCCCCCCTCTTGGCTGACGATCTCGACCTGATTGCGTCCCGCCCACACCGCGAGCTGCTCGCGGGCCGCTGCGCGGAAGGTGTCCGCTGCAGCCAACAACACCTTTTGCCCGCCCTGTGCCAGGTGCCGAGTGAGCTTGCCGATGCTGGTGGTTTTACCCGCCCCATTCACGCCGACCACCATCATCACAGTGGGGGTGAATTGACCCACCTGCAGCTCCTTCTCAAGGGGCTGGAGCAAATCGGTCAAGGCATCAGCGAGCAGGGTTTTGACCCCTGAGGCATCCGTGATCGCGGCTTGCTTGACGCGGCGCTTGAGGTCTTTGAGCAAAAACTCTGTGGCATGCACCCCCGCGTCCGCCATCAACAACGCAGCCTCCAAGTCCTCATAGAGCGCATCATCAATGCGCGCCCCCACAAAGACCCTGGCAATGCTGGAGCCCGTTTGACGCAGGCCGCTGCGCAGACGATCAAGCCACCCTTTGCGCTCAACAGGCGAGGGTGTGGGCTCAGCGGTGATCGACGCTGGGATGGTCTGCGATGGAGCGGGCGCGGGATGGGTGGCAGATGCCTCGGTTGCAGCAAGGAGTTGAGACTCGTCAGCAGACAAGGGCGCGGTGCCCTGGGGCGCTAAAGGCTCAGGCGACGCGACCGGCGGAGATTTTTTCTTGAAAAAACTGAACATGAAGGCTGGAGAACCATCCGGTGAGAGAAAAAATTGCGACGTCCATCACAAGACATCGCGGCTGCTGGCTATAATTGAGGGCTTAGGCGCTTTAGCTCAGCCGGTTAGAGCGACGGAATCATAATCCGCAGGTCCGGGGTTCGAATCCCTGAAGCGCCACCAAATTTGCAGTCCACCGCGTTCCAGAGTGTCTCACTTCGCTGAGAGACATCAGGAAAATCAAGGTGTTGCGGTTTCAGACCGTACCACCTTGGCCCAGTCGGCTCCACCCTGCACGGGGGAACGGTTGGGGGAACAACAGCGCAACAGCCGCCCTTGGCTTTGTTTTGTTCCCCCACACCCATGTTGACCGACTCACTTTGCAAGAACGCCACCTGCCCTCCCCACTCGCTGCGCCTTCGTCTTTCTGACGCGGGCGGTTTGTATTTGGAAGTCACCCCGAACGGCTCCAAGCGCTGGTTCTGGAAGTACCGCTTTGGGGGCAAGGAGAAGCGGCTGGCCCTGGGCGCGTATTGCGAGCAGCGCCGGGGCCCGCACGTCAGTTTGAAGCAGGCTCGCAGCGACCGGGACAAGGCGCGGCTCCTGCTCGCTTCGGGCGTCGATCCCGCCCAGCGCCGACAATTGGACAAGCTGGAGCGCCAGGCCCAGCAGCAAATCACCTTCGAGGCCGTGGCGCGTGAGTTCCATGGCACCAAGATCACCTCGCTCAGCGCGCACTACGCGGGTCATTGGCTGGGGCGTATGGAGCGGGAGGCGTTTCCCTGGATCGGCTCCCTGCCCTTGGCCGAGATCACGGCACCGCTGCTGCTGCAGGTGCTGCGACGCCTGGAGGCCCGAGGGCTGCTGGAGAGCGCGCAGAAGCTGCGCCAGGGGCTGGGGCAGGTCTTCCGCTATGGCGTGGCCACAGGGCGCTGCGAGCGCAACCCGGTGGCGGACCTTCACGGGGCGTTGAAAGCGGTTCAGGTCAAACACATGGCCGCCGTCCTGGAACCGGAAGCAGCCGGCGCCCTGCTGCGCGCCATCCACAGCTACAAGGGCCAACCGGAAACACGGATCGCGTTGGCACTCGCTGCCTTGCTGTTCCAACGGCCAGGGAACATCCGGGCGATGGAATGGCAGGAGATCAGCTTTGAGAAAGCGCTGTGGAGCATTCCGGCGTCCAAGATGAAGGGGACCGTGCATGCGAAGCGCAACGGGCGGCCACATTTGGTGCCCCTGGCACCGCAGGCGCTGGACCTGCTGAGGGAGGTTCAACCTCTCACTGGGGGAGGACGCTATGTCTTTCCCTGCACCCTGACAGGGGAGCGGCCGATGAGCGAGAACACGCTGCGGGCGGCTCTGCGGCGCATGGGCTATTCCAATGATGAGATGACGGCCCATGGTTTTCGGGCTATGGCCAGGACCATCATGGTGGAGCAACTCGATGTGATGCCGGACGTAATCGAGGCTCAGCTGGCGCACAGCAAATCCGGTCCACTGGGCTCGGCCTACGACCGGGCTGAGTTCATGGAGAAGCGCCGACACATGATGAATGAGTGGGCGACCTATCTGGAGCGCCTCGCAGGCCAGCAGGTTCAAGGCAAGGAGGAAGTACATCCGTTGGGTCGCTGAGGCCCGCTACAGACCCTTTCTACGCTGGCCTCGTGGTTGCAAACATGACCGAGAAGCCCGAGAGTAATCGGCATAGGGGGCCGCGGTTAGCGGCGCCCCTGCCACACCACCTGGTATGCGGGTCCGCACCAGGCGGTTCGAGGAGTTGAGGTCATGAGGGTCGGGGAATGCCAAGTTTGTCGAAGTATTTGACGGTGAGGATGCGGTTCAATCCAGCTTCGCTATGACGCCACCAGTGCCCAGCACCACCGGCCACCTGCGCGGCCAGCTCGTGAGTTGCACTGAGGCTGCGCAGGCCGTTGTTGTGGCTTGACTCGACTCGCAGCGCTGATCATTGCCCTCCCGCAGTCTGGCGCTGAGAAACGTCCCATCACCTCTAGCCAACTCAGCGCAATCGAAGAGCTGTTTAGCGCATTGACGCCGGACGAGAGACGACCTCCCAACAAAGATGGTCAAGAGACGTGAGGGTTAGAACCCAGCGGCCCGCTTCGTCGAGGCGGGCCGCGCCATAGGCCCACCAATGGATGGTGTCCCTCCGTTCGCCCATCCGCTGCAGTTCTTCCATAACACGCAAATGCACGACCGGTGCGTCTGCCGCAGGTACCAGCGGAACACACAGAATCAAAGGAACCCGCTCCGAGCTTTTGAACTCCCGCGGCCAGGTGTCCTTGTCCGTGATGACATAGTCTGAATCGGTGTTTTCGACGGCACCTGAGCCGCTGTAGATGCGAGGCTTTGACGAAGGGGAAAGTCTGCTGCTCAGAAAGGCGCTGCGGTATGTCAGGCGCTGCCCAAAAAGGTCGAGGGGGCGTGCCTCAAGCACGGCTCTGAACATATCTCCATACGCGGATGAGCCCTTTGTTAGCTTCGCTGCACTCGCTTGGTCGAACGCGGCTTTCATCAGCTTTCTGTGCGCTGAAACAATTTGCTGAAGCAAGTACGACGTGAACTTGCTGTCGAGCGTGCGCTCCGCGGCCAACATCTTACGTCTGCGACGAGTTTCTTCATCGCTCGGTGACGTGCTAGCAGCAGGCGGCGCACCGGCTGGGGTGACACGCCGCGGATTGCGCCGAGCCACCAGCGCCTCCGGAACATCTACGTCGCCTACAACCATGCGAGCCGGGCTTGCTGCCCGTTCGACACGGGACGCTATCTCGGGCTCGCCATCGCAATTGCCGCGATGCCTTGTGCCTTTCGGAAGCTTAAAGTGCGGAGCCTTGACGCACTCGGTGACGATGCACCTGTCCTCATATGGCGCCTCACAGAACGGACAACGATATGGACGATGGGAAACGCCACTGTCGGCGACGATGTCCTTGAATTCGTAGGCAGTCCGAATATCCCCTCGGCAGTCCATCCCTAGCTCACTCACTTCACGAGTCCTTCCTGTTGTTTTGTGTTCGCATCACTCTTTTTGATTTTGCCAGTCGCTTGCCCGAAAGCGACTGGCTAATGAAGACTGTTGCTTGTAAGATTTTGCTTCAGCTTCTGCAGGCGGGACATAGCCGATGGAACCGAGCAGGCGGTGGTTGTTGAACCAGGCCGCCCATTCAAGCGTTGCCATTTCGACGGCCTCCTGGTCTTCCAGGGCCCGCGCCGGTGAATCATTTCGGTGTAGGCCGTACTGAGGGCCGAGCGCCAGCTTGTGCGCCCACCCCGACTGATGAGGCATACCCGCGCGCCCCTCGATCACTTGCAGCACCGGCCGTCGCGGGCGGCTCTGGGCCTGCGCATCACCGGCCAGCGCGGTAAGCACTAAGCCGAAAACCAACTCATCGAGTTCGTCGACGTGTACCGCGAGTTGATCCGCAATATCGGAGCGCGTCAGGCCATCCTCCGGCAGCGCGGCTAACACCTTGTCCGTCGTTGACGCGGCGGCGCGTCGGCCCTTCCTTTTGGACCATCCGAGCCTGCATGCACGGCCCCTAGCAAGCGTCGTGCTCCTTTCGAAAGGCGCCCGGGTCGTTGGGCTCCATAACCACTTGACGGGTGAGCAAGTGGATACCCGTCAAGGGCAACCTGCAATGTTGGATCTGTACTGGCGAGGTGCTGCAATCCTTGGTCAGCCCTATGACCGTCTCCACCATCATCGGACTGGTGCCCGCTATGGCCGCAGGATTGAGCTAAAGCCTTGTATCGCTCGGGTGCCGGAGCTGGAAAGATCGGTAGCCGAGCTTTGCCTCAGCTTAATCGAGCTGGCGAGGAGGCCGAGGCACTCAGGGGCTAGCTTCGGTGACGCGGTCAAGCGCCAAACGACCTGAAGCTCAAGCGCCGTTCGGCATTCACGACACCGCAGGTCAACAATCACAACAATCAATTTCGCCAAGCTGTTGTTGTGGCTTGACTCGACTCGATCCAATGAGGAAATGAATGCATCCCTGGCGTGGTGCCAGGGTGCTGAGAAAGGCCTCACTCCATGAACAAAGACCAAGCCATACGCTGGCTTATTGACCAGCGAAAAACTGAGGTGCCCTTGCAGGAGGTCGTCCACCGTCTCAAAGTAGCGCTTTCCTTCGATCCGCAAGCCATGGCACTGCTGCACCAGATCACCGCCGAGGTAAAAACCCCCTGCGGCTCACGAATGCAGGATCTGCCACCACCACGAAACCCCTCACGTGGCTTTTGGCGAGTGACTGCCCAAGCAGGGATTGAGTCAGCGATGGCATGGCCTATCGCTATGCACACCTTGATTGCAACCACGGGGGAGCCAGTCCACGCTGTTCGTGTGTTTCTTGACAGCCGCATGGGCGAGCAATTCGCTCGCGCCACGATGGCTCATGCGCGTGTCGGAGTTGGCCTGGGCCGAGCAGTGCGCCTGGCCACCGAAGACTGGATGGCTCGACCGATGGATGAAATCGCTCGTTTGGTCTACCGTCTGGATGACGTGCCATTCCTCGTCGGCTGGATCAGGATCATGCAACGCTGAGAACCACCTTTGCCATCGGGGGTGATTTGCTTCGACCAAATCGGCACGCAGCATGCAGATGAATAGCTGGTCTGCATGCTTCGACTGGCTGAATCTGTTCACGCAGGGTCACCAGCAAAGCAAGTGTTGTCGGTCACACTCCGGACAGCGTGGCTGGCGAAGGAGTTAGCGACGTTTTTGCACACACGTTGGGTGGTTGTGGAGCCGGCCGCTGTTGTGCAGCGTGTCCGGTCGGTCAATCTCCAACTCCGGACTCACGCTCTCGGCCACCTACCGGTCGCTGACCAACCATTGGTTGTAACCTCTCCAACGACCGGTCTTGAAGGTACTGCTGACCGTCGTTGGGCGGCGAAAGATCTCGAGATTGGGCGCCCTGAACCGGGCGTTCGCAACCCCTTCAGTTGAAGAGGCCTGTACCATTGCTCGCAAATGAATATTTGGGAATCGCGATGGATGGCTTAGGTTTTGTTCGAGGCGATCACCTCTCGATTGCCGACGGCTGTTTTCTTCCGTACGCCGATCTTTTAGGGCTGGTTCAAGCGCGGCTTCACGAGTTGGTCTTCAAGCATCCGGAGCTGAAGAACTACGTTCCGAACATGATGAATGTCGACCTGTTCTTCACCTGGGACGGCGACAAGTTCATGCTCTTAATATCTCCGGAGAAGCGTGGGCATCTTCCCGCTAGAGGGATGGAAACGAAGCACCTGCCAAAGCTTCGAGAGGAAGGCCGCGACGTGCTTGGCTCGGTGGATGAGTTCTTGGACATCAGTGAGATTCGGACAACGAAGGAGATGTTCCAGGCGATACAGTTCACCGATGGCTTCGGTGCGGCTGGCATCTTCCCTGCGGGGAGGTACGATGACACGTCGAAGGCAAAGAAGGAGGCCGCTGGCCTCGCCGTTGCCCAACTCATGATTGCCTGGGCGCAGAAGCGGAGACACGCCATGGAGAACTCGCGGATTTTCTTGAGCCACAAGGGGGCAAACAAGCCCCTCATCGACAAAGTCGATCAGGCTCTCAGGCTCTTGGGCCTCAAGACTTGGTTTGACCGCGATGACCTCGCAGCGGGCGACCCGCTGGTGCGCGGCGTCGACAACGCCTTTGCAGAGTGCTCCGCAGCGGTATTCTTCCTGTCAAGTCAGTTCGCTGACGCAGGCGTCATTCAACGCGAGATCGACCGCGCGATCCACGAGCAGGCGATGCGTGCCGACGGGTTCAGAGTCATCCCCATCGTACTGGCCCAACACGGCGGCTCAGACGACAGAGTTCCTGCCCCATTGAAGTTGCTTGTGTGGAAGACCGTCGACGACATCGACATCGTGCCGACGATCTTGAGGGCGCTGCCTGAGTCCGTGAAAGCACAGATCAAGTACACGCCGCATAAATAAGGGACTATCAGGGCCCTTTGTACTTTCGGCTATCTGTGCGGTGAATTCGGTTCCTGGTGCTCACAGTTTGGAACGCGTTGCTAATACGGCAAGGGTCGAACTGGTCGCAAGCGATGGGGACGCAGCATGATCGCTTCTTTGACCCGCAAGCCGAAGGCAGCCGCCAAGCGCAAGGCCACCCCAATGCGGTGATCCATCTGCTCGACCTCCTTGATCTTGGCCTCAATGTCGATGTCTTGGGCCGACCAACTCTTGTCACGTTGTGCAGCTTCAATCTGACCTGGACCGGTGAAGCCATAGACCTCCGGCGAGCGCACCATGCCGTGCTTGCCCACCCAGTCACACAAACCCCTCAGAAAGCTGAGGTAGGTTTGCACCGTACCGATGTTCAAACCCTGCGCCTGCCAGTGTTGCACCATGCACCGCATATGACGCTCGCCCAGCTTGCGAGGATCGGGCGGCAAGCGCACCCCGGCCACAGTGGGCAGCTCTCGAAAGAAGCGACGTAGAAACAAAGCGCGCTGCTCGCGGGTCTTGAAGGACACGCTCTTGGCCAGCGCGGTGTGCTGCTTGTTGTACAGGTCAATCAAAACGTTCAAGACGACCAGCGGGTGAGTCTGCCCGGGCGGATACCCCGCCAAGATCTCTGGGCGACTCTTGCCCGCCCAGTTCTGCCGTCTGCGGGACTGGGGGAACGACGTGCGCTTATGAGGCATCAAATACTCCAAAAATTGCAAAGCAAATTGAGGGCGGCATCAGACACTGCGCCCCTCTCTGCGTATTTCGGCGAATGTGACCGGTCGTTTCGGTTTATCGTGACCGATCATTTCGGTTGAACGTGACCGGTGATTTCGGCATCGTGACCGCTCGTTTCGGTGATCGTGACCGATGCCCGGGTAGCGGTGTTGCGTGGGTTGGAAGTTTAGATTCGATTGGGTTGCGGTTAGGCCATTTCTTGGTCTCCTTTCACCTGTTTTTTGACGGCTTTGGCGGCACGGGTGCCGCCGCTTCGCCCGCCTTGCGGCGTGCGCCTGGATTCCCCCTGTAATTCGATGCGGCGGCAACGTTGCATTAGGCGGTCCAGAATGGCGTCAGCCACCGTAGCGTCCCCAATCCAGCCATGCCAATGCTCAATGGGAGTCTGGTGCGTGATGATGGTGGCACGTACGCTGGCGCGGTCGTCAATGATCTCCAGCAAGTCAGCCCGGGTGGCCGCATCGATGCTCCCAGTGGCCCAGTCATCCAAAATGACAACATCGGTCTTGGCCAGCTGCGCCAGCCAGCGTCGGAATTCGCCGCTGGCATGCAGGATGCGCAACTCCTCGGCCAGTCGCGGTACGCGCAAGTATTGCACTGAGCGGCCCTGACGGCAGGCGTACTGCCCCAGAGCACAGGCTAACCATGTCTTGCCCAGTCCCGTTGCACCACTCAGGGTGATGGTCTGCCCTTGATCGATCCAGCCCGACAGGGCCAAGCTCATCAGTGTGGCCCTGTCCATGCCGCGCACACCTTCGAAACTGGCGTCCTCAAGGGTCGCGGTCGTGTATTTGAGCGCAGCGCGTTGCAAAAGCCGGGAGCGCTTGCGGTCATCTCGCGCCTGCACTTCACGATCGACCATTAGCGCCAGACGCTCCTCAAAGGACAGGCTGTGGATGTCAGTCTGAACGAGCTGCTGCTCCAGCGCATCAGCAAAGCCCTGTAGTTTGAGGGCTCGCAAGTGGGCCAGGGTGGTGTTATTGAGCATGGTCGGGGTTCCTTGTTCGGGGGGATTTCGTCGGGTTTGACAGATCGTTGTGGGGCGTCATTGGTAGTAACCTGGGCCGCGCAGGTTGGCGTGCTCTGGGCTAACCCAGTCGCTTTGTTCGGTTTGCGCCATCTGGTCACGGTTGTTGGCGAGCAGGTCGCGAACGTGGCGGTACTTGAAGGTGCCCAAGGCCAGTGCCCG
This sequence comes from Burkholderiales bacterium, assembly GCA_031374415.1. Lineage (GTDB taxonomy): Bacteria > Pseudomonadota > Gammaproteobacteria > Burkholderiales > Burkholderiaceae_C > CANHBY01. Next base: position 1,881 of record JANMGB010000128.1, on the reverse strand, counting down.
CTCACAAGCTGCCTCCAACCTGGCCGAGCCATAGCGCTTGGACAGGCTCAGCAGCCCCAGGCAAGAGCGGTACGCGTGCTCGGGGTGTTTGTACAAATGAATCTGTCGGCTGACGAGTTCGCCCGTGGACAGGCCGATACGTTTGCCCCACTCGATGAGCCGCTCAGGCGTCCATTCCTTGTGGGCCCGATGCGCAGCCGACATGTGTTCGTCCACGGTCGTGTAGCCACCGCGTCGCTGGCTACGGGCGTGGCTGGCCACACGCTTGCCACGCAACAGCAGCTCGACACAGGCGCGAGTTAACCGAGCTTCAAGCCGTTGGCCAACGAGTGCGTGGGGTACCGAGTAGCGGTGGCCTTCGACTTCAACGTGGTAATCGATGTGAACCTTCACCGTCTTGAAGCGTGCCAGCTCATAGCGCTGCGCTGGCAAGGGTCCCAGTGCCGGTGCATCCAGCTCGGCAAAGACGCTGGAGCGGCTGCCAGCCAACTTCTGGAACGGCCGCTCATTGACGGATGGCAGCAGCGCAGCAATGGCACTGTCGACCTGTGCCACCGTTGTGAACTGCTGATGTCGCAGTCGTGCCAGCACCCAACGCGTGACCACTTGTACCGAGCTCTCTGCGGTAGCTTTGTCTTTGGGCGAACGTGGGCGTGCTGGGAGCACCGAGGTGCCATAGTAGCGGCACAGGTCCTGCACGGTGGCGCTGGCGCGAGGCTCGTAGCGGTCGGGGTCATTGATCAAGGCCCTTGGGTTGTCTGGGACGATGAGCTGAGGCACGCCGCCGTAAAAAGACAATGCGCGAACGATGCCTTCTACCCAGTCCTCTAGCCGCTGGGTCGGCGTGGCGCAGGCAAACACACAACTTGATGCGGCCATGGCGGCCACGAAGACTTGCGCGTAACCACCGTCAAGCAGCGGCACCGTCGGGCCAGCGAAGTCGATGAACAGCTTCTCACCGGCTAAGCGGTGCTGGCGCATGGAGCGTTTAAGGCTGCGCGCAAACGCCTTGTAGTGGTTGCAGAACTGGGTGTAGCCCCAGGTGCGAGATTCAGCGTTGGCGGCCCGGTACTCCTGCCATAGCAGCATGAGTGTGACGCCTTTGCGGTCAAGCTCACGGTGCAGGGCAGCCCAGTCGGGTGCGACAAAGCTGTCTAGGGTGTTTGATCTTGGCAGTAAGCGAATGGTGAGTTGATGCTCATCCAGTGCCTGGGCGCTATCCCAGTCAAGACCGGCAGCGCTGGCAAGCAGCAGGTATTTCGAGACGACGCCTTTGGAGACTTTGAGAGATGTGGCGATCTGCTCGTGTGAGAGGTTGGCCTGGTGTTTGAGGCGAATGATGTCTTTGATCATGCGTAGATCCATGCGTTGCTTGGGCATCCAAATCCTTCGAAGGCAAAGCCATCGAGGGTAGGTGCTCAAGGGGTCGGGTTCTACGCAACACCGCCGGCCCCGGACGGGCCTGTTCAGCCTTTACGGCATCGGTCACGATCGCCGAAACGAGCGGTCACGATGCCGAAATCAACGGTCACAATGCCGAAATTGCCGGTCACGATGGGCCGAAATGCTGGACCGGTCACGATGACCGAAACGCTCGGTCACGATGCCGAAACGGGTGGTCACGATGCGCCGAAATACGCACCTCTCCACGGTGGGCAAGGCATCCAAGCCAAAGAATGCAAAGGACTTCAAGGAGAAAAGAACAAGTACCCTTGTTTCGTCGGCCAGCCGACGCGGTCGTGCTTCAAAATGGAAACGATGTGGGGGTCCGACCTCATCCGCGCATTTCGGCACAGGACGGGGTGCCCTCCTCAATGGGTGGGGCGTTCGGCCAGGATCAAGTCCTGGGGATGTTTCGGTGGACCCGAGATTTCGATCAAA
>JANMGB010000013.1:0-1899 GCA_031374415.1 Burkholderiales bacterium | reverse complement strand
CACCGAGATGGCCGCGTCGATTAGACTGACTGACCCTTTGAACAGTGATCGCTGGACCAGCACCCCGTTGATCGCATGAAAGTCCCCATAAATGGCCGCATAGGTCACCACTGTCACGTTGATCAGCGAGAATCCTGTCAGCGATGATGCAGCAGTTGTGCGAACGTCAAAGATCACTGTTCAAAGGGTCAGTCAGTCTAATCGACGCGGCCATCTCGGTGCCGCGAGATGTCGCGTGGACTGGCTTCGATGTGCAGAACAGCACATTCCAGGCGTACTTTGCCGTGGTCCGCTGTCCGCCAACGGTTCGCGTTGACGTTTCGTTTGCTGACTGGTCGGTGCGAGATCTTGTTGGCACGATGCCGCCGCGAGATCTCATTTACGTCGAGTACCAGGTTGACAAAGTCATGATCGATCGCTTCTTCGTGTCGAAGTTTACCGGCGAGCTCTGGAACTCTGTTCAGAGCGACCGATTTGTGCTTCAGAACAGCGTTTTTGAGCGTACCGGGCGCTTACTGTGGGAGCACGCCACCGCTGCCAACGAAGTGGTGGTGCACAACGTGACCGTGACAAATGGCAACTGCGGTCCATATGAGAGGGTGCTCTCCTTTCTGGATGCGACAGTGACCATCTCGGATTTTTGCGTGTCTGGCGGGACGTGCATGGCACTCGAGGCAATTCGCTGTAATTTGACGGTGGCCGACTCTCTGTTGGAGCGGATCAACGCGTCGTCGGCAATCTTCGTGCAAAACTCGAATGCGACGATCGCGGGCACTGTGGTGCGAGGCATGCGCGGAGCGAGTTCGGCATTTGTATCTCGAAGCAACACCGCCATCTTGATGCGAGAGGTGTTGTTCGAGAACAACTCGGCGACGCAGAGCCGCGGCGGTGCGATTCAGAGCGACGGAGGACTGTTGCGCATCGTCGATTCGCAGTTCTTTGACAACAGCGCTGCGCCTGATGGCGGCGCGATCGCCGGAAGCGCACTCGAGGTCGATCGGTCGCTGTTTCGTCGGAACTCTGCCACTGTTGACGGCGGCGCGATCAGCGGCGCCAACATTCGCATCACCGAGTGCGACTTTGAGGCCAACGTCGCTCCGAGCGGCTCGGCGCTCAGCGTTCGAGCAGACCGCTGTGTTGTTTTTGTTGCAAAGAGCGCGTTCTTTGCAAACGCAGGCAACAGCACTGTGCAGCTGGCGACCGGAGATTTCACTGTCAGCGTGGTGGAGTCGTGTCTGTGCAACAACACAGCAGAGGCGGCGAGCATCGACTGTCGGAACGTCAATGGCAGCTTGTTGGCCAACGCGTCGACGTTTGCCGACGACGCGCAGCGCTGTACGACGGATTTGTTTCAGCCGTCGGTGTGCCCGACGGTGGGATGCCAGCGACGCGTGCCGTTGCTGCAGTTTCCACGAACGACGACCACGACAACAAGACCGGCGTCGACGACGGCATCAGGAGCGACGTCGACGACAAGCGCGAGCACGACAATGACGACAAACTCGAGCGAGACGAGCGCGTTTGAATCCGTGACGTTGAGCGAACCCGACGGCGGCTTGGACGGCGGCACGCTTGGCGCCATCATCGGCGGCAGTGTAGCCGGTTTGCTGATCATCATCGGCATCGTCGTGTTTGTCGTGCTGCGCAATCGCAAGACTGGCGAGCGAGAGCCGAGTGCGCCGCCGAAACGCACTTCCGAGTACGGCGCAGTTGTGCTGAGCAAGTTGCCGTACGACGACGTGAGCAGCGTGCGAGCCCCTGCCGATAACATTTACGGTTCGAACTTGGCAATCTTGGAGTAAACCAACAAAAAACGGAATGAGTTTTGTTTTGTTTTCTCTTTTCGCCGTGGCGTTTGCCCGATCGCCTGAACGCACGCTGGCCAACGCACTGGTGCGC
>JANMGB010000372.1:0-54752 GCA_031374415.1 Burkholderiales bacterium | reverse complement strand
TCCAGCAGCAGGATCGCCCCGACAACTGAAGCCGTCCTGCGGACGGCGCGCTATCCCCCCCACCCAATCCGGTCGGCTTCGCCTCTGGGCCGCTTCGCGGCCTACCGCAATGGATGGAGCCCCCCGCGCATTCGGTGGATTTGAAAGGTTGATTCGCCAAGGCGAACAGGTGGCGCATTGGCAGGCGGAGCGCGCAGGACTGGAGCGCGTGCGGGGATGTCGCTCCTGAGGCTCCCTCCTGGATCCCCGCCTGCGCGGGGATGACGGGAGCAGGCGAGGACGAAGGGAGCAGGCGGGGAAGACGGGCGCAGGCGGGGAAGACGGGCGCAGGAGGGGATGACGGGCGCAGGTGGGGACGACGCGTGCAGGCGGGGATGGCGGGAGCAGGGGTTGGCATCTCCCCATGTCATTCCCGCGCAGGCGGGAATCCAGCAGCCTGTGTACTTCGCCATTGGCGTCGGAACAGTTCAACCTTTCAGCTTCACTGAGACGGGGTACCAGGAGGCTAAGGGCTGGCATGGTGCAGTCCTTTTCCCCCGCTCAAAGTTTGAAATCGTAGTCAATCGTCAGCGGCGCATGGTCGCTGAAACGTTGCGCCGTATAGATCGCCACCTGTTTGGCCGAGGCTGCCAGCGCCGGTGTTGCCAACTGGTAGTCGATGCGCCAACCCACATTTTTGGCCCAGGCCTGGCCGCGATTGCTCCACCAGGTGTACTGCTCGGGGTGCGGATTGAGCTGACGAAAAACATCCACCAGGCCCCCGTCGGCGGGGTCGAGCAGGCGGCTCATCCAGGCGCGCTCTTCGGGGGTGAAGCCGCTGTTTTTTTGATTGGCCTTCCAGTTTTTCAGATCGATGGCCTGGTGGGCGATGTTCACATCGCCCACCAAAATGAACTCGCGCTCCGCCTTCAGGCGCTGCAGATGCGGCCCCGTGTGCGCCAGAAAACGAAATTTCGCCGCTTGCCGCTCCTCGCTGCTGCTGCCGCTGGGGAAGTAGCAGCTGATCAGGCTGAGGCGGCGTGAGGGCGTGTCAAAACGCGTCTCGATCCACCGCCCCTCGTCGTCAAACTCGGGGTGACCCACGCCCGCCACCACGTCGCTAGGCTCATGGCGGGTGTACAGGCCCACGCCGGAGTAACCCTTTTTTTGCGCGAAGTGAAAGTGGCCGTGCAGCCCGGCCACCTTGTCAAAGCGCCCCCCGATGTCGCTCGCTTGGGCTTTGACTTCTTGCACGCCGATAAAGTCGATGTTCATCGCTTCAACCCAGGCTTCAAAGCCCTTTGTTGCGGCGGAACGGATGCCGTTCAAATTCAATGTGACCAGTCTTAGCACGGGATTGCTTTCATTTTTGTTTGCAGTTGGGCGCGCACCGTGGGCCATTCGTCGCGCGTCATGCTGTACACCACCGTGTCACGCACGCTGCCATCGCGCCGCAGCGCGTGGTGCCGCAACACGCCATCACGCCGCGCACCGAGCCGCTCAATGGCGCGCTGGCTGCTCAGGTTGAGGATGTCCGTGCGCCAACCGACCAGGGCGGCCCCCAGGGTCTCGAAGGCATGGGTCAGCAGCAACCACTTGCAACAGGTGTTCACCGCGCTGCGTTGCACCCTTTGGGCATACCAGGTGTAGCCAATTTCAAGGCGATCAATCGCGGGCACGATGTCGTGGTAACTGGTGCTGCCCAGCACCCAGTCCGTGGCCACCTCGATCACAGCAAATGGCAGCCGCTGGCCCTGGGCCTGTTGCGCCAGCGCTTGATCGATGTAGCGATCCGTGTGGTCCGGTTCAGGCACTGAGGCGTAGCGAAGCTGCCACAAACTGCCATCGGCGGCTGCCGCCCTAAGACCCTGCGAATGTCGCTGCCCCAGCGGCTCAAGCCGAACCGGCGCGTGTTCAAGAGTGACGGGGGCAGGGGCTTGCATCAGGCTGATCAAGAAGGTGCAACAAGTCGCCTCTCAATACATGAGGCGGAATCACCAACCAGTATAGGTGTGCCGCCTATAATCGACAGATTGCCCGTGATTCCAAAGCCCGCGCTTCTCCCATGAAAAAAACGCTTACCTCTCTGTCCGCGCTCCTTATTCTTGGGGTGTTTGCCCCCGCCGCCTGGTCCCAAAGCATCAAGGCTGACGCTGTCGCCGGTGAAAAAAAGGCCGCCATGTGCATTGGCTGTCACGGTATCTCGGGGTACCAAGCCAGCTTTCCTGAAGTCCACAAAGTGCCCATGATCTCTGGGCAGTCTGCCGACTACATCGCGGTGGCACTCCAGGGCTACGCCAGTGGTGAACGCAAGCACCCCACGATGCGTTCCATCGCTGTCTCCCTCAGCCCGCAAGACATGGCCGATCTGGCTGCGTTTTACCAACAACATCCCCAAGGCGTGACCCCTGTGCCTGAGGCCCTGGACAAAGAGCCTTCAAAACAAATCGCTGAACTGCTTCAAAAGGGCGGTTGCGTGGGCTGTCACGGTGTCAACTTCAGCAAGCCCACCACGCCGGCCATTCCCAAGCTCGCAGGGCAGCATGCTGACTACCTTTACGTCGCCCTCAAGTCATACCAAACCCAGGGCAATGCGCTCATCGGTCGCAGCAACGGCATGATGATGGGCATGGTCAAGCCGTATACCCCCGCTGAGCTCAAGCTGATGGCCAACTACATCGCCAGCCTGCCTGGCGAAATGCGGGTCGTGCCGCAGTCGCGCTTTCGCTGAGGACGACCCGATGGCTGATGCGGTGAGTACGCCCACCACACAGCCCCTGAGGGCGCTGAACACGGCGTCCGCTGACAGTCCAAGCCCTTGCCGATTTTTTGAGGGCGCGGTTCACGGCGATACATGGTGCTCTTAAACCCCCACCAGGTGCCCGTGATGTCCGTCGATCTCGACGGGCCCCAGGTGCCCCCCAGCCGGCTCACCGTGCCGGCCTTGCGGGCGCACTTTGCCGACCCACCCAGTTGGCAGCCCGACATTCGTGGCGAGCGCCTCTTTGTTGAGCGGCCCCTGATGCCCTGCGCGGTGTTGGTTGGCTTGGTCATGCGTGACACGCTCACTGTCTTGCTCACGCGGCGTGCCATCACCCTGACCGACCACCCGGGTCAAATCAGTTTTCCTGGGGGGCGGGTCGATCCGCAAGATCTTCACCCCACCGCCACCGCGCTGCGCGAGGCCCTTGAAGAAGTCGGTTTGCAGGGCCAACATGTTCAGCCTCTGGGGCAGTTGCCCACCTACGTCACGGGCACGGGCTTCCTCGTGACACCGGTTGTGGCGCTGGTGTCGCCAGATTTTCAGCCCCAGATTGATGCGGCCGAGGTGGCCGAAATTTTTGAGGTGCCCCTGCCATTCCTGATGACGCCTGCGCACCACCGGCGCCATGAAGCCGACTGGGCTGGCCAACGCCGCCAGTTTTGGTCCATGCACTGGCAGGCCGATGAACACAGGCCCCACGACAGCGGCTACCTCATTTGGGGTGCCACGGCCGCCATGTTGCGCAACCTCTATCGCTTTTTAGTCTCACCGCCCTGAGGCCGCTTGCTTATCATTCCCGCATGAGCTTCTTCGCCGTTTTGTTCTCGTTGCTGATCGAGCAACTCAAACCCCTGCCTCGGAACAACCTTGTTCACGATGCACTCACCAGCTGGCTGCGCTGGGCCGGGCGCAATTTCAATGCGGGCCGCGACCACCATGCGTGGGTCGTGTGGTTCATCACCGTCGTTGGGCCGGCGGTGCTCGTGGGCGGTATGGCCTTTGTGCTGTCGCAATTCAGCATCTTTTTGGGCTTGGCCTGGGATGTTTTGGTCTTGTACGTCACCCTCGGTTTTCGGCAATTCAGCCATTTTTTCACCGACATCCGCGACGCCTTGGAGCGCGGTGACGAGCTCACTGCCCGCCAGCGCCTGTCTGAATGGCGTCACCTCGATGCCAGCGATCTGCCACGAGACGAGCTGCTGCGCCAGGTCATCGAACACTCCCTGCTGGCTGCTCACCGACATGTGTTTGGCGTCTTCTTCTGGTTCATTGTGTTGTCCAGCGTTGGCCTGGGTCCGGCGGGCGCGGTATTGTTCCGCATGGCTGAATTTGCCAGCCGCTACTGGGCCTATCGAAGCCGCTCGGCGGGCGAGCCCACCCACGAGCGCTTGATGGAAGTCTCACAGCAAGTTTTTGGCTGGATCGACTTTCTTCCCGCGCGCCTGACCGCCTTTGGCTTTGCGGTGGTGGGCAATTTTGAAGAAGCCATCAACGGCTGGCGGCGTGACGCCCCGCTTTGGCGTCACGCCAACGAAGGCATCATCCTGGCGGCCGCCTCGGGCGCCATCGGCGTGCGCCTGGGCGGCGTGGCTCCCCCCTCCCTCACCCCCGACCTCAGCAACTCCTTCGACACCGGCCGCCCCGACATGGTGGAGGCGGCAGGGTCGACAGCAGGCATGGCGCCGGCGCTGGGGCACCTGCGCAGCATCGTGGGCCTGGTTTGGCGCTCCGTCATCTTGTGGATGCTGCTGTTGGCGCTGCTGTCCGTGGCCAACTTGGCCGGCTGACCCCCTTCCGCGGTCGCGTCCAACTGCCCTTGACGACTGCTCCGAACCGGCTCCAATCGACCCATGGTTGAACTCGACAGTCTCCTCCCTTGCGTGCGCGGGCCACTGGGCCCATGAAGCACGCCAGCTCCCTGGCGCGGATGAAGCGCATCGCCTTGCTGCTGCTGGCGGGCGCGGCAGGCGTTTACGTGCTGGCCTTCTACATGGAGAGCCGGCATCCGGCCTGGTCGTATGTGGCGGCGTTCGCCGAGGCCGCGATGGTGGGCGCGGTGGCCGACTGGTTTGCGGTGGTGGCCCTGTTCCGCCACCCGCTGGGGCTGCCCATACCGCACACTGCCATCATCCCCAGCAACAAGGATCGCATTGGCGAGAACCTGGCCGCGTTCCTCTGCACCCATTTTCTGAGCACCGGGCAAGTGCTGGCCAAGCTGCACGAGTTCAATGCGCCCACCCGTGTCGCCGCCTGGTTGTCTGACCCGCTGCATGCGCGGCAAGTGGGGGCGCAGATCGGCAGCCTGCTGGGCCATGCCTTGAAGGCGTTCGACGACGAGCCGGTGCGCCACTTCTTCCACACCACCGTGGTCGACCGGCTGGCCGGGCTTGACGCCTCGCGCTTGGTTGGCGAGTTGCTGGGCATGCTGACGGCGGGCGGGCGCCACCAGCAGTTGCTGGACGACGTGCTGCGGCAGTTGGCTGGGGTGCTCGACGACGACGCACTCAAAGAGGCCCTCGCCGATGTGGTGGCCACCGAGGTCAAGTACCTGCGGTTCGTGGGACTGGATGCCGTGGCCGGGCGCTACGCCACCAACAAGATGGTGGCCGGCGTGGCCAAGCTGGCCGCCGACATGAGCGAGGATCCGCAGCACCCACTGCGTCAGCGCTTCGACCGCTACATGGTGGGCTTTGCCGAGCGCCTCAAGGACGACCCGGCCCTGCGCGACAGGGGCGCGGTGATCTGGCGGGAGATGTTGGCGCACGAGCAGCTTGGCCGCTACCTGCGCGGCCTGTGGAGCGACGCGATCAACTGGGCCCGCACCGACTTGTCCCGCCCCGACTCGCTGGTGCGCGAACGCGCGGGCCTGGCCGCACAGCGGCTCGGTGAGGAGCTGGCCCGCGACACCGCCATGCAAGGCTGGATCCAACAACAGCTCGCGGCTGGTGCGCCGGCGCTGATCGACCGCTACCGAGAGGACGTCCGCCGCTACATTGTCGACCGCGTGCGCGAATGGAACGCCAACGAGATGACCCGCGAGCTCGAAAACCACATCGGCCGCGACCTGCAATTCATCCGCATCAACGGCACCCTGGTGGGCGGGCTGGTGGGCCTGGCGATCCATGCGGCCGCGGAACTGGCACGGCATTTGAGGTAGGCCGTGTTGGCAGAACCTTGTGTACAAGGGGCGTGCGCTCGACCCCGCTCATCAAAAAACTGAAATAGGTCTGAAACCCCGGCCTTCAGGCCGGAGAGCCCCGAAGGGGCGACTCGTTGGGAGGGGATGCAAACCCCTTCCAACAGCCTACACACCGACCTTTAGGTCGGTCGAATGTTTGCTAAGCTGTTTCTCTTGAAGAACACAACATGAGCTGTAATCCTTGGATACAGCTTCTAAGCTGTGCAGCGTTAATGCCTTGCTATACCAAGGGGCATTGCGATGCTTTGCCCACGTCGCGCACCAAGTGCTTTCACGCAGCCCTGTGCAAATGTCACGGAAGGTGCCACACTGCGATGTGGTTCTGGCGTTTGCCGGGACTTCATCCGCCCTGAAGCGTCGTGACGTTTTGGGTCTGGTGAGCCTCCAAGTGGTACTGAGTCGAGGTGCACCGCCTTACAGGGAATGCCATGCATCCCGTGTTGAGCAGTCCCTGTCCACCGAAGGAGAGATCATGCAAGACAGCAACATCATGGAAACCGCCATCCAGCCATTCGTCAAGCTGGCCCAGAGCAATTTGGAGCTCATGAAGCAATTGAGCCAGTTGCCCGAGATGGCACCGCCTCAAGCCAGCGAGGGGAAAAACCCCTTTTTGCAAGGGCCCGCATCCGCAGCGCAGTTGCTGCAGTCGGGTGCTTTTGTGCAGTTGATGCAAGGCGCCGTCAAGAACTACACCGAGTTCATGATGGCACTGAGTCAAAACGGCATGGCAGCAGTCAGCCAAACCCAGGCGACGCTGGTTCGTGAGGGGCAGTCGGTGGCCGATAAAGCCGTTGACAGCGCCTCGCGCCATCAGCGCCGGGTGCCTCAAGAGGCTTGATCCCCAGCCTGACCTGTAAGCCGAGTTCGCTCGGCTTACAGGTTGTCAGGGCATCCTCAAGCCACAGACACGGGGATCCCCGCAATTTTGGCCTGCCACTCTTTCGGGCCCGTGTTGTGCACTGAGGTGCCCTTCGAGTCAACGGCCACGGTCACAGGCATGTCCTGCACCTCAAACTCATAGATGGCCTCCATGCCCAGGTCGGCGAAGCCCACCACCTTGGCCTGTTTGATGGCCTTGCTCACCAGGTAGGCGGCACCGCCCACGGCCATCAGGTAAGCGCTTTGGTGCTTTTGAATGGCCGCAATGCCAGCGGGGCCGCGCTCCGCCTTGCCCACCATGCCGATCAGGCCGGTTTGCGCCAACATCATCTCGGTGAACTGGTCCATGCGGGTGGCGGTGGTGGGGCCTGCGGGGCCGACCACTTCATCACGCACCGGGTCGACCGGGCCCACGTAATAAATCACCCGGTCGGTGAAATCAACCGGCAGTTTCTCGCCCCGACCCAGCATGTCTTGAATGCGTTTGTGGGCGGCGTCGCGGCCTGTGAGCAGCTTGCCACTCAAGAGCAAGGTGTCGCCTGGCTTCCAGCTGGCCACCTGGGTGCGCGTGAGGGTGTCGAGGTTGACGCGCTGGCTCTTGTTGTAGTCAGGGGCCCAGTGCACATCGGGCCACAGGTCCAGACTGGGCGGATCGATGTAGGCGGGGCCTGAGCCGTCCAACACAAAGTGGGCATGGCGTGTGGCGGCGCAGTTCGGGATCATGGCCACCGGCTTGCTCGCGGCATGGGTGGGGTAGGTGGAGATTTTGACGTCCAGCACCGTGGTCAGGCCCCCCAGACCCTGGGCACCAATGCCCAAGGCGTTGATCTTGTCGCACAGCTCGATGCGCAGCTCCTCCAGCTTGTTGTTCGGGCCGCGGGCCTTGAGCTCGAACATGTCGATGGACTCCATCAGGCTTTCCTTGGCCATCAGCATGGCTTTCTCAGCCGTGCCGCCGATCCCAATGCCCAGCATGCCGGGGGGACACCAGCCGGCGCCCATGGTGGGTACGGTTTTGAGCACCCAGTCCACCAAACTGTCGCTGGGGTTGAGCATCACGAACTTGCTTTTGTTCTCCGAGCCGCCGCCTTTGGCCGCGACCTGCACATCCACCGTGTGGCCTGGCACCACGCTCATGTGCACCACGGCCGGGGTGTTGTCTTTGGTGTTCTTGCGTTCAAACTGCGGGTCGGCCACGATGCTGGCGCGCAACTTGTTGTCGGTGTTGTTGTAGCCGCGGCGCACGCCTTCGTTGATGGCGTCTTCGATGCTGCCGCTGAAGCCCTCGAAGCGCACGTCCATGCCGATCTTCAAGAACACATTCACGATGCCGGTGTCTTGGCAAATCGGGCGGCGGCCTTCGGCGCACATCTTGGAGTTGGTCAAGATTTGAGCAATCGCATCTTTGGCCGCGGGGCTTTGTTCTTGCTCGTAGGCACGCGCCAAATGGGCAATGTAGTCGGCAGGGTGGTAGTAGCTGATGTACTGCAAAGCCGCGGCGATACTGTCGATCAAGTCGGCTTGGCGAAGGGTCGTGGTCATGGTGTGAGGGGGGGGGCTGAAAAAGGTCTATGGGGTTCAAATGTCTTTGATGAGCTGACGAAATTCATCGACATCTTCAAAGCTGCGGTACACCGAGGCAAAGCGCACGTAGGCGACCTTGTCGATGCGCTTGAGCTCGCGCATCACCAGCTCGCCCAGCTTGGTGGTGGGCAGCTCTTTGACGCCGCTGTTGATCAGTTTGTCTTGGATGCGCTCTAGGGCGCTGTCGATTTGTTCAACACTGACCGGGCGCTTGCGCAAGGCCAGTGACATCGAGGCCCTGATCTTGCTGACGTCAAAGTCAGCCCGCGTGCCGTCGCGCTTGACCACAAAGGGCAGAGAGATTTCTGCCCGTTCGTAGGTCGTGAAGCGTTTGTCGCATTGTTGGCACCGTCGCCGGCGCCGCACAACATCGCCCTCATCCGACTCCCGGGTCTCAGCGACCTGGGTTTCAGTGTGAGCGCAGAAGGGGCATCGCATGGGTCGTCCTATTCAGGAAGAAACCGGGCGCTTGCCTCAAGTCGCCGCACTCAGCGATAGACCGGGAAGTCACGCGTTAGCACGGCTACTTTGGCGCGCACGCCATCGAGCACCGCGTTGTCGTGCGGCGCATCCAGCACATCGGCGATCAGATGGGCTGTTTGACGGGCCTGGTCTTCCTTGAAGCCGCGGGTGGTCATGGCCGGTGAGCCCAGGCGAATGCCGCTGGTGACCATGGGCTTTTGCGGGTCGTTAGGGATGCCGTTTTTGTTGCAGGTGATGTGCGCGCTGCCCAGCACCGCCTCGGCTTCTTTGCCGGTGATGTTCTTAGGGCGCAGATCAACCAGCATGACGTGGCTCTCGGTGCGCCCACTGATGATGCGCAGACCGCGCCCGATCAGGGTGTCGGCCATCGCGGCTGCATTCTTGAGGACTTGCTGTTGATGGGCTTTGAACTCGGGCGCCAGTGCTTCTTTGAAGGCCACCGCTTTGGCGGCAATCACGTGCATCAGGGGGCCACCTTGGATGCCCGGGAACATGGCGCTGTTGATTTGCTTGGCGAGGGCATCGCGCATCAAAATCACACCACCACGCGGGCCGCGCAGGCCCTTGTGGGTGGTGGAGGTCACGACATCAGCAAAGGGCACTGGGTTGGGGTAGGCGCCCCCCGCGATCAGGCCGGCATAGTGGGCCATGTCCACCATGAAATACGCCCCCACTGCTTTGGCCACTTTGGCAAAACGTTCAAAGTCAATGCGCAGGCTGTAGGCTGAGGCCCCCGCAATGATCAGCTTGGGCTTGTGCTCATGGGCCAAGCGCTCCATGGCGTCGTAGTCGATTTCTTCTTGGGCTGTCAGGCCGTAGCTTGCGACGTTGAACCACTTGCCGCTCATGTTCAGGGGCATGCCATGGGTCAGGTGACCGCCTTCGGCCAGGCTCATGCCCAAAATGGTGTCGCCTGGGTTGAGCAAGGCAAAGAACACACCCTGGTTGGCTTGCGAGCCGGAGTGCGGTTGCACGTTGGCGTTTTCTGCACCAAACAGCTGCTTGAGGCGGTCAATGGCCAATTGCTCGGCCATATCGACGAATTCGCAGCCGCCGTAATAACGCTTGCCGGGATAGCCCTCGGCGTATTTGTTGGTGAGTTGGCTGCCTTGCGCGGCCATCACGGCGGGCGAGGTGTAGTTTTCAGAGGCGATCAGCTCAATGTGATCTTCTTGACGCTGGTTTTCTTTCTGGATCACAGCCCAGAGTTCGGGGTCAACCAATGGCAAGGTGGAGGTGGTGCGATCAAACATGGTGGCAGTCCTTGGGGATGTGAACCCACGAGCCGCGTGTCTATGCGGCTCAAATTGGGCTGCCCAGGCGAACGGCTGAAGACGCTGACCCCAGCAGGGGCCTGCGATCGTGCTTCCCGGTGGTTCACCACCTCCAGCCGTCAGGGTGTCCCCACGGCCTTATCGCCAGTTGCACGATGCCGCGAGTGTACCTGCGTCCGCTCAGTCTTTGGCGCTGATCAGCAGGGCGATTTGGTCGACAGCCTCTTCCTCTTTGGCCGCAGCAGGGGCATCGGTCTCTGGCGGGGCCGCGCGTTTGGGCGTCAGGGCGACGTTGGGGGTGCGAATGATGACGCTGGGTGGCACAGCCTTGCCACTGGCCACCATGCGCAGGTGCGATTGCATGCCCAACACTTTCGCCGCGTAGCCGTCATCGCTGGGCAGGTTGGCAGCACCGACGTAGTGGCGCAAACCGCCTTCGACGCTACCGGCCTTGTTGATGCAATCCTTCAGAACCTGCACGCCCACACGCAAGTTGCTGACGGGGTCAAAGGCGGCAAAGTTGCCGCCAAAGGCGTCGTACTTGTCGTTGTGGATCTTGGTCATGACCTGCATCAAGCCCTGTGCGCCCACTGGGCTTTGGGCAAAGGGGTTGAAACTCGACTCTACGGCCATCACGGCCAAAATCAGCGTGGGGTCGACGGCAGCACGGTCACCCACCTGCCAAGCTTCTCTCACCAGGCGGCTCACAGGCTCGGGCGCCACGCTGTAGCGACGTGAGATCCAATAGGCCACGGCGGCTTGTTCGCGGGTCAACTCTTTCGGATTGGTGGCCGTGGCACGGCTGATGGCGTTGGGCTCACCCAAGGCAGCAGCCAACAGTTCGGAGGGATCTTGGCGGGCCTCATGGCGCGCTTGCAGCCAGCCGAACAGATGGGTTTCTGCGGTGTGACGCAACTCGCGGTGACCGCTGACAAACAACACCAGAGCCAGCACACTCAGGCCGAGCAGGGCCAAGGTGTTGTGACTGACTTCCAGCATGCCGTGGCCGAGGTCTTTGAGAAAAACCGAAGTAGATTGCTGGACTGCCTGAGTGGCTTGCTGCACAACGCGAAGCAACGAACCGATGAACTTCATGACTTTCCTTTCCCAGGTGCCAACCCCCACATGAAGGCAGAGCGACACTCATAATTCGACGCAGTGAACAACCCAAGCCTCATTGCGCGGCGCTTGCCGAGTCAATGACATTCAGCCATGAGACCCCCCGCAAATGAGGGGTGGGTTTTCCCGATCAACAAGATGTGCGGATTCTAGAAACGCTTTTGATAACTGGTCAACCATATTAAAACGGAGTTCAACTACTTTTTTATATGAAATACGCAGATTTGAGGGGGTTTTTGGCCGGTTTGACCGCTCAAGGCGAGCTGATTCGCGTCAGCGAGTCGGTGTCTCCTTACTTGGAAATGACCGCTTTGAGCGACCGGGTGCTGAAAGAGGGAGGGCCGGCCTTGCTGTTTGAGAAGCCGCAGGGGTCTCAGATGCAGGCCCTGACAAATTTATTTGGGACACCCCAACGGGTGGCCCTGGGGATGGGGGCGAGGCAAGTCAGCGAGTTGCGTGAGGTCGGTCGGGTGTTGGCGGCCTTGAAAGAGCCGGAGCCCCCCAAGGGGCTCAAAGACGCCGGCCGACTGCTGAGCATGGTGAAGTCACTGTGGGACATGAAGCCTGAGGTCGTGCGCCGGGCACCTTGCCAAGAGGTGGTGCGAGAGGGCAGCGAGGTGGACCTTGCTTTGTTGCCTGTGCAGACGTGTTGGCCGGGCGACGCCGGACCGCTGATCACTTGGGGCCTGGTGGTCACACGGGGCCCCCAACAGGTGGCCCAGCCACGGCGCCGCCAGAACCTGGGCATTTACCGGCAGCAGGTGATCGGACGGCGTCAGGTCATCATGCGCTGGCTGGCCCACCGGGGTGGGGCGCTGGACTTTTTAGAGTTTGGCCGCGTCAATCCGGGGCGTCCGTTTCCCATGGCGGTGGCGCTCGGGGCCGACCCGGCAACCATTCTGGGGGCCGTGACTCCTGTGCCCGACAGTTTGTCGGAGTACCAGTTTGCCGGCTTGCTGCGCGGCAGCCGCACGCAGGTCGTTGCGACCGGCGTGGGGGAGACGGATTGGCCCTTGCAGGTGCCTGCCAGCGCAGAGATCGTCTTGGAGGGCCATGTGCCGGTCGCCGAAAAGGGATACACCGGGGTCAGCGAGCGTGGGGTCTCATTGAAAGAGATGGGGGGCTACCTGCATGCACTCGAAGGGCCTTTTGGCGACCACACCGGTTACTACAACGAGCAGGACTGGTTTCCGGTGTTTGAGATTGAGCGGCTCACCCACCGGCCTGACCCGATTTACCACTCCACCTACACCGGTAAACCGCCGGATGAGCCCGCGGTCTTGGGGGTAGCGCTGAATGAAGTGTTTGTGCCGATCTTGCAAAAGCAGTTTCCCGAGATCGTTGATTTTTACTTGCCCCCCGAGGGATGCAGTTACCGCATGGCCCTGATCAGTATCCATAAACGCTATCCGGGGCATGCCAAGCGGGTGATGTTCGGCTTGTGGAGTTTCCTGCGGCAATTCATGTACACCAAGTTCATTGTGGTGACGGACGCCGACATCGACATTCGCAACTGGAACGAGGTGATCTGGGCCATCACCACCCGCATGGACCCGGTGCGAGACACCACCTTGGTCGACCACACCCCCATCGACTACCTCGACTTTGCGTCGCCTGTCAGTGGCTTGGGCGGAAAAATGGGGCTCGACGCCACCCACAAATGGCCGGGCGAGACCTCACGCGAGTGGGGGCGCACCATTGAGATGGACCCCGAGGTCACGCGGCGCATGGGTGAGCTGTTTGAGCGCATTCAGGCTCAGCCCAAAACCCCCTAATTTGAAGCCATTTTTCGTGATTAATAGTGGCTGTTGGGCTTGAACTTGGGTGCCGATGCTCGTACGATGAGCTTGCCTTCTTCAAGGCACACTAAGTGGCGCAGTCACTGCGCCCAGGAGCCCCGGACCTCAATCTCCGGATCTCCGAATCGGTGGCGTTTAGCCACCCACCCCCCGCTCGAAAGGGCGGGGGGTTTGTATTTTGGGCCCCCGCAAACCCAGCCCAAGTACCTCGTCTCAGTGAATTTAAAAGGTTGATTCCCCAAGGCGAACAGGAGATGCATGTGCCGGCGGAGTGTGGACGAATGGAGTGCGCGCGGGCCTGTGCGCCTCAGGCACCATCCTGGATCCCCGCCTGCGCGGGGATGACGGGAGAAGGCGGGGATGACGGGAGAAGGCGGGGATGGCGGGCGCAGGGGTTGGCATCTCTCCACGTCATTCCCGCGCAGGCGGGAATCCAGCAGCCTGTGTACTTCACTATTGACCGCGCAACAATTCAACCTTTCAAATTCACTGAGACGTGGTGCTAGCCCAAATCGAGCCCCTCAGCGGGCCGTCGGCGCGAGCTGAACCAGAATTTCGTTCGGCTTGACCATCCCCAGCTCAAAGCGGGCTTTTTCCTCGACCATTTCGAGACCTTCTTTGAGGTCGCTGACTTCGGCTTGCAGTTGGTTGTTGCGCAAGCGATCCGCGTCGTTGGATGTGCGCTGAAGCTGGAGTTTGGACTGCAACTCCATGACGCGCGGCACGCCTCCCTTGCCCAGCCATAGCTCGGCATGAACCAAGGTCAATAGCAAAGCCAGGGAGATGGTGACCGCGCGCATGGGTTGAAGATTAGCGCAGGTTGTAGAAGGCGTCACGTCCGGGGTAGCTGGCCACGTCGCCCAGGTCTTCTTCGATGCGCAGGAGCTGGTTGTATTTGGCCATGCGGTCGCTGCGGCTCATGGAGCCGGTTTTGATTTGTCCGGCGTTGGTGCCCACTGCGATGTCGGCGATGGTGGAGTCTTCGGTTTCGCCCGAGCGGTGGCTGATCACGGCCGTGTAGTTGGCGCGTTTGGCCATCTCGATGGCGGCGAAGGTCTCGGTGAGGGTGCCGATTTGGTTGATCTTGATGAGGATCGAGTTGGCGATGTTTTTCTCGATGCCTTCGCGCAAGATTTTGGTGTTGGTGACGAAGAGGTCGTCGCCGACCAGTTGAACCTTCTTGCCCAAGCGCTCGCTGAGGTGTTTCCAGCCGTCCCAGTCGCCTTCGGCCATGCCGTCTTCGATGCTGATGATGGGGTACTTGTCGCACCAGGTGGCCAGGATGTCGGTCCAGGCGGGGGCGGACAGTGACAGGCCTTCGCCAGACAATTGGTAAGCCATGGCGCCGTTGGCGCCGGGCTTGTAGAACTCGCTGGCCGCGCAGTCCAGGCCCAGGGCGATTTGCTCGCCAGCCGTGAAGCCCGCTTTGTCGATGGCCTCAAGGATGAGTTGGATGGCCGCTTCGTGGCTGGCCACGCTGGGGGCAAAGCCGCCTTCGTCGCCGACTGCCGTGCTCATGCCTTTGTCGTGGATGATCTTTTTGAGGGCATGGAAGACCTCGGCGCCGTAGCGCATGGCTTCGCGGAAGCTGGGGGCCCCCACGGGGATGATCATGAGCTCTTGCAGGTCGAGGTTGTTGTTGGCGTGAGCGCCGCCGTTGATGACGTTCATCATGGGCACGGGCAGTTGCATGGCGCCTGAGCCACCAAAGTAGCGGTACAGGGGCAAGCCGCTTTCTTCAGCGGCAGCGCGGGCCACGGCCATGCTGACGGCCAGCATGGCGTTGGCGCCGAGACGGCTTTTGTTTTCGGTGCCGTCGAGCTCGATCATGGTGCGATCAAGGAAGGCTTGCTCAGCAGCGTCCAGACCCAGCACGGCCTCCGTGATGTCGTTGTTCACGTGGGCGACGGCTTTGAGCACGCCTTTGCCCAGGTAGCGATTTTTGTCGCCGTCACGCAGTTCGATGGCTTCGCGTGAGCCGGTGGAGGCGCCCGAGGGAACGGCCGCACGGCCCATCACCCCAGACTCCAGCAGCACATCGCATTCAACGGTGGGGTTGCCTCGGCTGTCCAGTACTTCGCGGCCGATGATGTCAACAATGGCACTCATGAATCAATTCTCCAGTTCAGTTCAAGTTCAAAAAAAATCAATGGGGACGGGCTGGCGCAGTGGCTCAGCACGAAAAGTCGTTTTCGATCCAGGGTTGCTGCTTGACCACCCGGTCGAGGGACAGCAGTTGCTCTAACAGCTTGCGCATGTGCTTCAAGGGCACGGCGTTGGGGCCGTCGCTGAGCGCATGCAGGGGGTCGGGGTGGGTTTCCATGAACAGGCCTGCCACGCCCACGGCCACGGCCGCGCGTGCCAGCACAGGGACAAACTCCCGTTGGCCGCCTGAGCTGGTGCCTTGGCCCCCAGGCAGTTGCACGGAGTGGGTGGCGTCAAACACCACGGGTGCCCCGGTCTCTCGCAAAATCGCCAGCGAGCGCATGTCGCTCACCAGATTGTTGTAGCCGAACGAGGTGCCACGCTCGCAGGCCATGAAGTTGTCGGTGGGCAGGCCTTTGGCTTGCGCTGCGGCACGGGCCTTGTCGATCACGTTTTTCATGTCGTGAGGGGCGAGGAACTGGCCTTTTTTGATGTTGACCGGTTTGCCGCTTTGCGCCACCGCGTGAATAAAATCAGTTTGGCGGCACAAAAATGCGGGTGTTTGCAACACGTCGACCACGGCGGCGACTGGGGCGATGTCGGCTTCGTTGTGAACATCGGTGAGCAGGGGCACGCCCAGTTCGCGTTTGACTTGGGCCAGAATCTCTAAGCCCCGCTCCATGCCGGGGCCACGGAAGGTGGTGCCGCTGGAGCGGTTGGCTTTGTCGTAGCTGCTCTTGAAAATGAAGGGGATGCCCAGTGTTTGGGTCAGCTCTTTGAGGTGACCAGCCACGTCCATTTGCAACTGGGCGGACTCGACCACGCAAGGCCCGGCGATCAAAAAGAAGGGCCGATTCAGGCCGATTTCAAATCCACAAAGTTTCATGCGGCTGCCTTTTGGGGGGTGGAGGACGCGGGCAAGCCACGCGCACTTTGGTGGGCCAGGGCGGCTTGGATGTACGACTTGAACAGCGGGTGCGCGTCCCAGGGGGTTGATTTGAATTCGGGGTGGAATTGCACACCCATGTACCAGGGGTGAACGCTGCGGGGCAGCTCGATGATCTCGGTGAGTTTCTCGCGCTGGGTGAGGGCGGAGATGACGAGGCCGGCCTCGCTCAGGCGGTCAAGGTAGTTGATGTTGGCCTCGAAGCGGTGACGATGGCGCTCGGTGACCACGGGGCCGTAGATCTCGTGCGCCAGGGTGCTGGGCTTGACGTCAGAGCTTTGTGAGCCCAGGCGCATGGTGCCGCCCAGGTCGGAGTTGGCGTCGCGGCGGTGAATGGCGCCGTCGGCGTCTTGCCATTCGTCGATCAGGGCGATCACGGGGTGGGGGGTGGCCGGGTCGAACTCGGTGCTGTTGGCCAGCGGCAGGCTGGCTTTGTGGCGCGCGTACTCGATGGTGGCCACTTGCATGCCCAGGCAGATCCCCAGGTAGGGAATTTTGTGTTCACGGGCGTATTGCGCGGCGAGGATCTTGCCTTCGACGCCTCGCTTGCCAAACCCACCCGGGACCAACACCGCGTCGAGCCGGTCGAGTTGGCTCAGGTTGTGCGGTGTGAGGGTCTCGGCGTCGATGTAGCTGATGTTGATTTTGGCGTGGTTGTGCAGGCCGGCGTGGCGCAGGGCTTCGTTCAATGACTTGTAGGAGTCAGAGTGGTCGGTGTATTTGCCGCACATGCCGATGGTGAGCTCATGCTGGGGATGTTCGACCTGGTGCACCAGAGCGTCCCAGCGTTTGAGGTTGGCGGGCGGGGTGTTCAGGCGCAGCTTGTCGCAGATCAGGCCGTCCAGACCTTGTTCGTGCAGCATGCGGGGGACTTTGTAGATGGTGTCGGCATCCCACACCGAGATCACGCCCCACAGGGGCACGTTGGTGAAGAGTGAGATTTTGTCGCGCTCTTCATCGGGGACGGCGCGGTCGGCCCGGCACAGCAAGGCATCGGGCTGGATGCCAATCTCGCGCAGCTTTTGGACCGTGTGCTGGGTGGGCTTGGTTTTGAGCTCGCCGGCAGCGGCAATCCAGGGCACGTAGGTGAGGTGAACGAAGGCCGTGTTGTTGGGGCCCATGCGCAGGCTCATCTGGCGCACCGCCTCAAGGAAGGGCAGGGACTCGATGTCACCGACCGTGCCGCCAATTTCGACGATGGCGAGATCAACGGCGTTGGCGGGGTTGAAGCTGGCTTCTTGCCCGGGCAGGGGCAGCATGCCGGCACCGCGTTGGATGAACTCCTGGATCTCGCCCGTGACGTGGGGAATGACCTGCACGGTCTTGCCCAGGTAGTCGCCACGACGCTCTTTTTCGAGCACGCTTTTGTAGATTTGGCCGGTCGTGAAGTTGTTCGCCCGCTTCATGCGGGTGGTGATGAAGCGCTCGTAGTGCCCGAGATCGAGGTCGGTTTCAGCGCCGTCGTCAGTCACGAAGACCTCGCCGTGCTGGAAGGGCGACATGGTTCCGGGGTCAACGTTGAGATAGGGGTCGAGCTTGATGAGGGTGACGTTGATGCCGCGCGATTCAAGGATGGCTGCCAGCGATGCAGCTGCAATGCCCTTGCCGAGCGAAGACACCACACCGCCAGTGACAAAGACGAACTTGGTCATTGCATTGCGCAGGCAGCGAGCTCCTGCGAGGGTGGGAAATGCAAATTATAGGTGGGGGCTGGCGGCAGACTCTGAAATTTGCGTCGGAGCAGCCTTGCGAGGGAGGTCGGGTGGGGGGTGATGGGGTAGGCGGCAGGTGATGCAGCATCCCTGGCCGCGGGCCGATTGAACACTCAACTCGCCCAGTGCCGAGCGCACTCGAAACCGCATGCCCGCCAGCCCATAGCTCTCGCGTGACACGGTGGTGGTGTCAAAGCCGATGCCGTCGTCCCGAACCATCACTGTCACCCAACCGTCAGACTGCGACAAGGCCACGTCCACGCGGTGGGCCTGGGCATGCTTGGCGACATTGGTCAGGGCTTCTTGCACCAGGCGATAGATGGTGATTTGGCCTTCTGGGCAAAGGTGGAGGTCGGCCAGGTCGGTGACCACGTTGATGCCGCTGCCGTCGGCAAACTCAGAGCACAAGATGGTCAATGACGGAGCCAGACCCAAGTTGACCAGCGATGAGGGGTGCAAGTCTTCGATGATGCGGCGCTTGAGTGAAATGCCGGCGTCCAGGGTTTGGGTCAGGTGTGCGATGCGCTCGGTGACTTCTTGGCTGGCATCGGGCAGGCGCTTGCGCATGCGTGCCACATCGAGTTTGGCCGCCGTGAGCAAGCTGCCGAGCTCGTCGTGGAGCTCGCGGGCGAGGTGGCGGCGCTCGTCTTCACGGGCAGTTTGCAAATGTCGGGCGATGTCGTTGAGGTCGCGGGTGCGGTGCTCGACTTCGGCTTCAAGGCGGTTGCGCTCGCCCAGCAGCTCTTGGGCTCGCGCTTGACGCTCGGCATCCAGACGTTTGGCTTTGCGCGTCAAGGCCAGCAGCACGATCAGGCTCACCAAGACCAACAAGATGATGCCCGTGCGACTGAGCACCAATGTGCGTTCGAGAATTTTTCGCCGACTCTCAAGGCGCCCGGTTTCGTGGTCGGCAAGGCTGCGGCTGAGTGTGTCAATGCTCATCATGGTCTCGCGGCCAATGTCGGTGAGCAGCAGATCGCGCCACAGGACGTTACCGCTTTCAAACATGGCGACGGTGGTCCTCATTTCGTCGAGCTTTCTGTGAACCAGGTTGGTGAGTTCTTGGATATCCGGCAAGCGGTCGGGGGCATCAGCGTATTTTTGGGTGATGATTGGCAGCAGGATGGCAATCTCGGCGACAGCGCGTGTATAGGGTGCTTTGTAGTCTTCGCGCCCCGTCAAGAAATAGCCTCTTTGACCACTCTCAGCGCTCGATATCAGGCCCAGTAGGCGCGAAATCTCGCTGCGGTTGCTCATGATGTCGTTGCGGTCGGCAATGACTTGGCCGGCTTTGTAATGGGTGAGCTCACTGAAAATCACCAGGGCCATGGCCAAAATCATGGCAATGGGAAGGGTGTAGCGTCGGCCCAGTCGTTCTCGCACATCGAAAAGTGTCATGAGGCCTCCATGTGGGTGCTGTCAGAGGGGACAGCGGTCAATTGCCTTGAGGTGGTGCACCGGGCCGACCAAAGTCAGGTCGCGGATCAAAGAGTGTCAAGCAGTAGCCAATCAGGGCATCGATTTCGTTGGACTTGTCGAACACGCGATGCGCACCCAGTTGCAGGCATTGGCGCCGGATATCGACGGAGGCGTAGTTGGTCAAGACCACGCGCTCCATGCCGACGTCGAGGGCCTTGAGGGCTCGCAGCACACCCAGGCCCGACCCGGAGCGCAGGAAGATGTCGACGATGGCCAAATCACATTGGTTGTCGGGATCGGTCAGCCACGCGACGGCCGAGGGCTCGTCTTGCGCAAACCCGACGACTTTCAGCGGCACCATCTCCTCGAGTGCGGCGATCAGGTTGTCGCGAATGACAGGGCTGTCTTCAACGATGAACGCGCGCAGATCCGGCATGATACTTTCGCGACAAGGCCCCACCTCGGGGCATCAAGTCTGCAGTGTATCGGCTCTGGAAGTCGTCTCGTGTGGGACGTTTCTGACACGCAGTCCGACGGCCAGGTCGTCCGCTCAGACGACTTTTTCGCTCGGGTGAGTGATCTTGCGCATGGGCTCAAAGCGGGCTGACTCAACACACAGTGGCGTCAGGCTGTTGCCACCATTCCATTGCGGCGCTTCGATGGACTCAAACACTTGTCGCAGCTTGTGGCCCCAGGTGTTGCGGATCATCTGGAAGTAGGGGTTGTGCTCATCGATGCAAACGATTTGCTGGGTCTCGAGGCGATTGGCCTCATAAACCAAAAGATCCAGTGGCAAGCCCACAGAGAGGTTGGACTTGAGTGTGGAGTCCATGGAAACCAAGGCGCATTTGGCCGCCTCTTCTAGGGGAGTGGAGGGGCTGATCATGCGGTCCAGCACGGGTTTGCCGTATTTGGATTCACCAATCTGGAAGTAGCAGGTCTCGCGGGTGGCTTCAATGAAGTTGCCTGCCGAGTAAACCAAAAACAGCCGCATCGCCTCGCCTGCGATCTGCCCGCCGAAAATCATCGTGCTGTTGAAGTCAACGCCTGCGCTTTTGAGGGCGGCGCCGTCTTGTTCATAGACCCGGCGCACTGCGCTGCCCAGTACCCGGGTGGCGTCGAACATGCTGCGCGCGTTCCAGATGGTCAGAGGGGGCCCTGCGCCGTTGTCGAGTTTTTCAACCTGCAGGATTTCACGCACCGTCTGGCTGATCGACAAGTTGCCTGCCGACAATAGCACCATGAAGCGGTCGTTGGGCTTCTCGTAGACCATCATTTTGCGGTAGGTGCTGATTTGGTCCAGGCCCGCATTGGTGCGTGAGTCGGATAAAAAAACCAGGCCCGCATCGAGGCGAATTCCTACACAGTACGTCATGGTGGTCCAGCCCTCTCAGGCAGTGTTTTCAGGCAATTGATTTGAGGTGGTACAGAGCGTCAAGCGCCTCTTTAGGGGACAGCATATCGGGATTCAGGCTGTTGAGGGCTTCTTCGAGTGCGCTGGTGACCGGCTCGGCAGCGTCTTGCGGTGGGGCTTGGAAGAGGTCGATTTGTGCTCGGTCGGTTTGCTTTTGGCTCTCGAGTGCTTCCAGGGTGGCGCGTGCTTGCCGCACCAGGCTGGCCGGCATGCCTGCCAAGCGCGCCACCTGCACGCCGTAGCTGCGGCTGGCAGGGCCGATTTGGATTTCATGCAAAAAGACGATGTCATCGCCTTGTTCCACCGCGCTGACGTGAACATTCAATGCATGCGGATGCTTGAGCGGAAAGTCGGTCAGCTCGAAGTAGTGCGTGGCGAACAAAGTGAAGGCCCGATTGCGCTCATGCAGGTGGCTGGCGATGGCCCCCGCCAAGGCCAAACCATCGAAGGTGGAGGTGCCCCGGCCGATTTCATCCATCAAGACCAAGGAGTGCTCGGTGGCGCTGTGCAAGATGGCCGCGGCCTCGGTCATCTCCAGCATGAAGGTGGACTGCGCATTGGCCAGGTCATCGGCCGCGCCGATGCGGGTGTGAATGGCATCAATGGGCCCCAGGCGGCACGCCTTGGCAGGCACGTAGGAGCCCATGCTGGCCAGCAGGACAATCAAAGCCACCTGGCGCATGAAAGTGCTTTTGCCGCCCATGTTGGGGCCTGTGATGATCAGCATTTTGCGCTGGGCATCGAGCCTGCAATCGTTGGCCATGAACGGCCCCGCGCCGGTTTCTTGCAGGCGGGCTTGAACCACAGGGTGGCGCCCGCCATCAATGTCCAGGCACGGCATGCGCACGAACTGGGGACGGCACCAGCCCAAGGTTTGGGCCCGCTCGCTGAGCGCGCTCAGGGCGTCCAGGCTGGCCAGTGCTCGGCCGACGGCGGTGAGGGCCGTCAGATGGCCTTGCAGTTGGTCCAGCAACTGCTCAAACAACCACCGTTCGCGGGCGAGGGCACGCTCCTGGGCAGACAGGGCCTTGTCCTCAAACGTCTTGAGCTCCGGGGTGATGAAACGCTCAGCATTTTTCAGTGTTTGGCGCCGTTGGTAGTCGAGGGGCACTTTGTCCAGTTGCCCCTGGGTGATTTCGATGAAAAAGCCATGCACTTTGTTGAACTGAACACGCAGGTTGGCGATGCCGGTGCGGGTGCGTTCCCGCGTTTCCATGTCGAGCAAGAAGCTGTCGCAGTTCTGGCCAATGGCACGCAATTCGTCCAGATCGCTGTCAAAGCCCGTGGCCATGACCCCGCCGTCGCGCAACAAGGCGGCAGGCTCTGCGGCCAGGGTGGTGTGCAGCAGCTTGCTGATCTCGGGAGAAGGGTGCAGGGCTTCGCCCAACTGGTCCAACAACGCCGTGTTTCGGGGCACCAGGTCGCGCAGCGCGGGCAGGGTGTCCAGGGTGTGCCGCAGCCCTTGCAGCTCACGCGGGCGAACCTGGCGCAGTGCAATGCGCGCGGTGATACGTTCCACATCGCTCATGCCGCGCAGGGCCTGGCGCAGGGGTTCAATGCCGGCTTTGGTGAGCGCGCCGATGGCCTCATGCCGGGCGGTTGCCACTTGGCGCTCGCGCGGGGGGTGGGTGAGCCAGTGCCGCAGGGCACGGCTGCCCATGCCGGTGCGGCAGGTGTCCAGTACCGATAGCAGGGTGGGGGCGTCTTCGCCGCGCAGGGTTTGGGTGAGCTCGAGGTTGCGGTGGGTGCTGGGGGGTAAATCGAGCAAGTCATTGGCGCGCGCCACGGTCAGGCTGCGCACGTGGGCCAAGGCTTGGCCTTGGGTGTGCTCAGCGTAGCTCAGCAGGGCGGCTGCGGCGGCATGGGCGGTGCCCAGCTCTTGGGCATTGAACCCTGCCAGGCTGGCGACTTTCAACTGCTCACACAGTTTGCGTTGTCCCAAGGCGGTGTCAAATTGCCAACTGGGTCGGCCCGTCATGGGGGCTTGCTGTGCGTTCAAGATGGCAGCGACCGGACTGGCGCTGGTGTGCTCGCGATCAATGAGGATTTCAGTCGGGTTCAACCGGGCCAGCCAAGCCCCCAGGCCAGCGACTGGGCATTCGCTCAGGCCGATCTCGCCTTGTGTCAGGCTCAGCCAAGCCAGGCCCACGGTGCAAGTGCTGCGGGCGCTGCTGCAGCTCAAGGCCACGAGCACGGCATCTGATTTGTCCGACAACAACTCGCTGTCAGTGACCGTGCCTGGGGTGATGACGCGCACCACCTTGCGCTCCACAGGCCCCTTGGCGGTGGCCACATCGCCCACTTGCTCACACAGCGCCACGGCTTCACCCAGCTTGATGAGCTTGGCTAAGTAGCTCTCAACCGAATGCACCGGAACCCCGGCCATCAATACGGGCATGCCCGCGCTTTGGCCTCGGCTGGTCAGCGTGATGTCAAGCAGCTGATTGCCACGGCGCGCATCGTCAAAAAACAGCTCGTAAAAATCGCCCATGCGATAGAACACGAGCGTGTCGGGGTAATCGGCCTTGATGCGCAGGTACTGCTGCATCATGGGGGTGTGGGCGCTGAGATCGAGGTCGGCCATGGTCAAGCGGTGTGGGCAGGGATGAAGCCGTCAGAACGGTGCTTTGTATTTGTCGATATCGCCTTTGCGGATGCGCACTGCGGCTTTTTTGGACGCGGCAGGGCGTGCCGATGTTGCCGTGGTGATGGGGTCGGGCGTGGTCGCAGGCTCCGTGGTGTTGGCTGAGCCGCCCTCCCCGTGACTGACTTGCTCGGGTTTGACGCTGGTGTAGGGTGCCAGCACCTGCACCAATTGCCCATAAATTCGGGGGTTGCCAGCGATCACCTCGCGCTGGTACAAAAAGTCAGCGTCACCGCTGAAATTGCCCACCAGCCCGCCTGCCTCCGTCACGATCAAAGAGCCTGCCGCCACGTCCCAGGGGCTCAGGCCGGTTTCAAAAAAGCCATCGCAATAACCCGCGGCCACATAACAAAGATCCAACGCGGCCGCCCCCGGCCGACGCAAGCCCGCGCAGCTTTGCGAAATGGTGGCAAACATTTCCATGTAGCGCTTAAAGTTGTCACCCCGGCGGAACGGAAAGCCGGTGCCAATCAGCGACTCCGCCATGCGCGTGCGTTTGGACACACGCAGTCGGCGGTCGTTGAGAAACGCGCCACGGCCCTTGGACGCGTAAAACAGATCGTTGTGAACCGGGTCATAGACCACCGCTTGTTGGATTTGGCCTTTCACGGCCAGGCCAATCGACACCGCGTAAAACGGGTAGCCGTGGATGAAGTTGGTCGTGCCGTCCAGGGGGTCGATGATCCAGACGAAGTCGCTGTCCTTGGCCCCGTGTTGATCGCCCGATTCCTCGGCCAAAATGCCGTGCCCTGGGTAAGCTCCCAGCAAGGTCTCGATCACCACCCGCTCTGCCGCTTGATCAACCTCCGTCACGAAGTCATTGGGGGACTTGGTCTCCACCTTGAGCAACTCCAGGTCTCGCGAAGCTTGGTTGATCAACGCGCCCGCACTGCGGGCCGCCTTGATGGCGATGTTGAGCATGGGATGAAGCGCTTGGGACATGGGTCGACCTTGTGTTCAGTGGGGCAGGCTGGCGGATGAAAAGAGCAGAATATCCGACCGCCATTTGGGCGGATGCAGATAATCGATTCTATCCAGCCTGTCCGTTGACCCCGAATGACCGCACCCGATCCTTGCTCTGAAGCCCCTCGTTGGCCGCGTGCCGACACCCGGTTCATTTTGATCGAGCCCAGCCACCCGGCCAATGTGGGCGCCACGGCACGGGCGATGCGAGTCATGGGCTTCACCGATCTGGTTCTGGTGGCGCCTCGTTTGCCCGAGGTTCATAAAAGCACCCAGGCCATCGCCATGGCCAGCGGGGCCACCGCGATTTTGCGCGACGCGCGCATCGTGCCCACCCTCACCGAGGCGCTGGACGGTGTGACTTACCTTTGCGCCACGGCCATGACCCCGCGCGATTTCGGGCCGCCAACACAGACGCCACGCGCTTGCTTCGAGGCCCTGGCCCTGACCGACCACCGCTTGGGGTTTGTGTTCGGTTGTGAGCGCTACGGCATGAGCAATGAAGACGTCTATCGCTGTCACACCACCTTGAGCATTCCCACCGACCCCAGCTATGGCTCTCTGAACTTGGCTCAGGCGGTGCAGTTGGTGGCCTACGAGTGGCGGCAGGCGTGTGGTGGTTTTTCGGTGCGCGAGCGCACCGCTGAGCCCCAGTGGGCAGACGCCCAGGCCGTCACTGGGCTGCTGGATCACTGGCAGCAAGCCCTGACCGCGATTGACTTTTTGCAAGCGCCGGCGCCGGGCAAACTCATGCCGCGCCTCAATCAATGCGTCAACCGCGCTGTCCTGACGCAAGAAGAGGTTCACATCCTGCGCGGCGTGGCACGCGCCGTGTTGCGGGCCTGCGGCCCACGGCCTAACGACGACGCCGCATAAACTACGTTGGTTTCCGACGTTCGGGCATGAGCCTGGATTCGGCCTGACCTCATTGGATTTGTCATGTTCCAGCGCCTTCGTGAAGACATCGCCTGCATTCTTGAGCGCGACCCTGCGGCCCGCTCACGCTGGGAAGTCCTGAGCTGTTACCCCGGTCTGCATGCCTTGGTGATGCACCGCTGGGCGCACGCCTTATGGCGCGCGGGCTGGTACGGTCTAGGCCGCTGGGTGTCCAATGTGGCTCGCTTTCTCACGGGCATTGAAATTCACCCTGGCGCGCGCATGGGCCGACGCGTGTTCATTGATCATGGCATGGGGGTGGTCATTGGCGAGATGGCCGAGGTGGGCGACGACTGCACTATCTACCAAGGCGTGACGCTGGGTGGGACGGCGTTGGTCAAAGGGGCCAAGCGACACCCCACGCTGGAGGCCCGCGTGATTGTGGGTGCCAACGCTTGCGTTTTGGGGGGCTTCACGGTGGGGGCCGGGGCGCGCGTGGGCTCGGGGGCGGTGGTCACGAGGCCGGTGCCCCCGGGCGCCACAGCGGTGGGCAACCCGGCCCGCATCATTGAGGCCGCCTCGGATGCGGCGCGCGAAGAAGCGGCCTCCCGGATGGGGTTCTCGGCCTACGGCGTCACGCAGGGTGATGACCCGGTGGCGCAGGCGATGAAAGGCTTGATCGACAACGCGGCGGGCACATCGCACCAAGTGGCGCTGCTGTGGGCCGCGATTGAGAAGCTGTCCCACTCGTCGACTCTACCCTCGGGTGCTTGTCTGCCCAGTGATGCCCAGACCACCGAGAACTTTGATGCCGAGGGCCTGAACAAGCTGGTCAAGTGAGCTTCGTTGATCGCCTCGCTGAGGGGGGCCGAAATGCTTCGCACACCTTCTCATCGGTTTCGATATACGGGCCGCCGAGCAAATCCACGCAGTACGGTACCGCGGCAAAAATGCCAGGCACGGCAGGTTGCGCTTGCGGCAGGCCTTGCAGCGTTTGCGCGATCGATTTCGGTTGCCCAGGCAGGTTGATGATCAGGCAGCTCCCACGGATGACGGCCACCTGTCGCGACAAGATGGCCGTGGGTACAAAGTTGAGGCTGATTTGCCGCATTTGTTCACCAAAACCAGGCATGAGCTTGTCCGCGACATCCGTGGTGGCCTCCGGAGTGACATCTCGCTTTGCGGGGCCCGTGCCCCCGGTCGTGAGCACCAGATGGCAGCCCCTGTCATCGACCAGCTCACGCAGGGTTTGGCTGACCAGGGCTCGCTCGTCGGGAATCAGCCTGACCTCCCATTCAATGGGGTTGAGCACAGCGCGACCCAGCCAATCTTGCAGCGCGGGCGCACCGAGGTCTTCATAGATCCCTGTTGCGGCCCGGTCGCTGACGGATACCAAGCCCACCCGAAGCAGTGCGTGTTCAGTCATCCAAATCGTCCTCGTCAAAGTGACTTGGTGTCTGCCGTGACTGCGTTTGCTGGGCTTGTTTGATCCACTGAAACAGCTCTCGAAACGCCTTGCCGCTGCGCTGCTCTGGGGCACTGGCGTCTTTGCGCGCGGCGCGAATCAAGGTTCTCAATGCGGGCACATCGGTGTCGGGGTGGTGTTCGACCCAAGCAGTCAGTGCGCGGTCGTCAGCCATGAGTTCACTGCGCAAGCGCTCAGCTTCATGCAGTTCAAGCGACGCCTTGGCGGGCCCCAATTGGGCGCGTGCAACGGCTTCTTCGAGGGGCTCAGCGTCGATACGGCGCATCAGTTTGCCCACGTACTGCATGTGCCGCCGCCGGCCTTCGTGCGAGCGGATGGTCTTGGCGGCCATCAAAGCATCGCGCAGACTGTCGTCCAGCGGCAGGGCTTGCAGTCGGACATCAGACAGTTCAGCCAGGGCCAGCCCCAGCTTCTGCAAGTCGTGGGAGGCTTTTTTTCGCTGCGTTTTGCTCGGGCGCTCGGTGGGCAAAGCAGCGTCTGGGGGAGGGAGTTCCTGTTCGTTCATAGGCTCTGAGTATGATGGACACGGCGGGGCGCCGCGAAACGCAATCACCGGGTCACGCCGTCCACATTGTTCCACCTTCAACTTCCCATGACCTCATTGAAACAGACCTCTCCCACGATCCCTGCCTCCGGTTTTTCCTACTCGCGAGCCCAGTTTGAGCAGTTGGTCGAAGATGCTTTAGCCTTGGCGACATCGCTGGGCGCCGATGCAGAGGTCGAGGTGTCCGAGGGGACGGGGCTGTCTGTGTCCGTGCGCAAGGGTGACCTTGAGCAAGTGGAGCGCAACCGAGACAAGTCGCTCGGGGTGTCGATTTTTTTGGGCCAGCATCGGGGCAATGCCAGCACCTCCGATTTTTCCCCTGCGGCGCTAGAGCAAACCGTGCGTGCGGCCTTTGATATTGCCCGCTTCACGGCAGCCGATCCCGCCGCGGGCTTGCCCGAAACAGACGAGCTCGCCTTCGGCGAAGCCGCCGCCCGCGATCTGGATTTGTTCCATCCCTGGTCGATCAGCCCTGAGGCGGCTGCCCAGCTGGCGCTGCGGGGTGAGGCGGCCGCATTGGCCACCGACTCGCGCATCACCAACTCGGAAGGCGCGAGCGTCTCGGCACAGCAGTCCCATTTTTTTATGGGCAATTCGAGGGGGTTTCGGGGTGGTTTTGCCAGCTCACGCCACTCCGTGTCGGTGGGCGCCATCGCGTCCCTGCCGGGGCGCCAAGGTGACGATATGCAGCGCGACGCCTGGTACTCCTCGATGCGTCGTTCGCAAGATTTGGCCTCACCCGAGGTGGTCGGTCGCTATGCGGCCGAACGTGCGCTGTCCAGGCTCAAGAGTCGCAAAATCAAAACCTGCGAAGTACCCGTGCTGTTCGAGTCGACGGTGGCGGTGGGGTTGTTGGGTGCTTATGTGCAAGCCACCAGCGGCGGCACCCTCTACCGAAAATCCACCTTCTTGCTCGATTCCTTGGGGCAGGAGGTGCTGCCCCCCCACATAGATGTCCAGGAAGATCCCCACCAAATTCGAGGCAAAGGCAGCGCGCCTTTCGACGACGAGGGCGTGTTCACCCGACCCCGCGATGTGGTCAAAGCAGGGGTCGTTCAAGGCTATTTTTTATCGACATACTCCGCACGCAAGCTCGGTTTGCCCACGACCGGGCACGCTGGAGGCTCGCACAATCTGGTGCTGCGCAGTCACCTCACCGAGGCCAGCGACGACCTTGACGCCATGCTTCGCAAGCTCCATCGCGGCCTGTTTGTGACGGATCTTTTAGGGCAGGGGGTGAACTACGTCACTGGCGACTACTCTCGTGGCGCGGCAGGTTTTTGGGTTGAAAACGGGCGCATTGCCTACCCCGTGCATGAAATTACGATCGCAGGTAATCTGAAAAATATGTTCAAGCAGATCGTGGCGGTGGGGGCTGACACCTACACCCTGGGAAGCAAGACCTTGGGGTCGATCTTGGTTGAGCGCATGAAGGTGGCGGGTAGCTGAGGGCTCGCCTTTGCGAAACATTTGCTTACACGGCCATGTGGGCTTCCCTCAGGGGTAAATCCCGGGGGGCGTTTGAGCCTCGGACTCTAAACTTCGAGGATTGACTCAACCCTACCCTCAGGAGATTCCATGCAACGTCGTTCCTTCATTCGCAGCACCGGTTTGGCTGGTGTTTTGGCCGCTGGTGCCGCCCCCGCCATTGTTCATGCGCAGGCCAATGTGCGCTGGCGCTTGGCTTCCAGCTTCCCCAAGTCGCTGGACACGATTTATGGCGCTGCCGATGTGTTTGCCAAGCGCGTGAACGAGATGACGGGTGGCAAGTTCCAAGTGACGGTTCATGCTGCTGGCGAGTTGATGCCCGCTTTTGGTGTCGTCGACGGCCTGCAAAGTGGCACTGTGGAGATGTCCCACACGGCCCCCTACTACTTCTTTGGCAAGGACGACTGCTTTGCCATCGGTTGCGCCATCCCCTTCGGCCTGAACTCGCGTCAAATGTCATCCTGGATGTACGAAGGCAACGGCCTGAAGCTGATGCGTGAGTTCTATGCCAAGTACAACATCATCAATTTCCCAGGCGGCAACTCCGGCGCTCAAATGGGGGGGTGGTTCCGCAAAGAGGTCAAGAGCGTCGAGGAGCTCAAGGGCCTGAAGTTCCGTATTGGTGGTTTCGGCGGCAAGGTGATGTCGCGTTTGGGTGTGGTGCCACAAAACATTCCAGGCGGTGAGATTTACCAATCGCTGGAAAAGGGCACCATTGACGCGGCCGAGTGGGTGGGCCCTTACGACGATCAAAAACTGGGCTTCAACAAAGTGGCCCCGTTCTACTACTACCCCGGGTTCTGGGAAGGTGGCGCTCAGTTTGACTTCTACCTCAACAGCAAAGCCTATGAGGGTTTGTCCTCTGAGTACAAAGCCGTGGTGGAAAGTGCGGCCGCCTACGCGCATACTGACATGCAAGCTCGCTACGACGCACGCAATCCTCTGGCTTTGCGCGCGTTGGTGGGTTCAGGCACCAAGGTGCTTCCATTCCCCAAAGCGGTGATGGAGGCGGCATTCACTGAGGCGCAGGCGCTATATTCTGAGCTCGGTTCATCCAATCCGTCATGGAAGAAGATTTACGACGATTACGCTGTTTTCCGCAAAGACCAGAACCTCTGGTTCCGCTTTGCTGAAGCAGGTTTCGACGACTTCATGCAACGCGCCAAGCTCTGATTTTTCCCCTTTAGGAGATCCACTATGAAAAGACGTTCATTTATTCGCAGCACAGGCCTGGCAGGTGTTTTGGCCGCCGGCGCTGCTCCCGCCATCGTTAACGCACAAGCCAACGTGCGCTGGCGCTTGGCTTCCAGCTTCCCCAAGTCACTGGACACCATTTACGGTGCGGCTGACGTCTTCGCCAAGCGGGTGAGTGAGATGACGGGCGGCAAGTTCCAGGTCCTCCCTCATGCCGCAGGCGAGTTGATGCCGGCTTTCGGCGTGGTTGATGGCTTGCAGAGCGGTACGGTTGAAATGGCCCACACGGCCCCGTACTACTTCTTCGGTAAAGACGATTGTTTTGCCATTGGGTGTGCGATTCCCTTCGGTTTGAATTCTCGCCAGATGTCATCCTGGATGTACGAAGGCAACGGCTTGAAGCTGATGCGTGAGTTCTACGCCAAGTACAACATCGTCAACTTCCCAGGTGGCAACACCGGAGCCCAGATGGGTGGTTGGTTCCGCAAGGAAGTCAAAACCCTGGAAGACCTCAAGGGTCTGAAGTTCCGTATCGGAGGCTTTAGTGGCAAGGTGATGTCGCGTTTGGGTGTGGTGCCGCAAAACATTCCAGGCGGTGAGATTTACCAATCGCTGGAAAAAGGCACCATTGACGCCGCCGAGTGGGTGGGTCCGTACGACGACCAGAAACTGGGCTTCAACAAAGTGGCGCCGTTCTACTACTACCCTGGGTTCTGGGAAGGTGGTCCACAGCTTGATTTCTTTATCAACAACAAGGCATTTGAATCGCTGACCCCTGAGTACAAGGCTGTGGTCGAGTGTGCTGCTGCTTATGCGCACACCGACATGCAGGCTCGTTACGACGCGCGCAACCCCTCTGCTTTGCGCACCTTGGTGGCGTCGGGCACCAAAGTCGTGCCTTTCCCGAAAGTGGTGATGGACGCCGCCTTCGCCGAATCGCAGGCTTTGTACAGCGAGCTGAGTGGCTCGAACCCGTCGTGGAAAAAAATCTTCGACGACTACGCTGCGTTCCGCAAAGATCAAAACCTGTGGTTCCGTTTTGCGGAAGCAGGGTTTGACGACTTCATGCAGCGTGCCAAGCTCTAAAAGAAGCGGTTGAAGCTGATCGGCTTCTTCCGGTTCTGTCGAAACCCCGCTAAGGCGGGTTTTTTTTTGGGCTGAGATGGCGGCGAAGATTGAGGTTGTGGTGATTGGCACCCCATCTCAGTGGATTTGAAAGGTTGAATTGTTACGAGGCCCATAGTGAAGTACACAGGCTGCTGGATTCCCGCCTGCGCGGGAATGACAAGGGGAGATGCCACAGCCGGGGGCCGTCATCCCCGCCTGCGCCCGTCATCCCCGCGCACTGCATTCCTGCAAGCTCAGCCTGCCAATGCGCCACGTGTTCGCTTTTTCGAACCAACCTTTCAAATCCACTGAGACGGGGTACCAGGCCTACCCGAGAAGTCAGTTTCCGCGCATGCTGTCCGACCAGGCCCCAATACTTTAAGGAGAGTGAAAAATGTTGCACAAGGCTGTTGGTATCGTAGGTGGTGGGTTAATGGGTGCTGGAATTGCAGCCAAGTTTGCGCTCGCAGGGCATGCAACCATTGTTCTCGAAGCGAATGAGGCGCATGTTCCGCTCATTCCGAATCTGGTTCGAGATATTTTGATCGAATTGATTGAGGCCGAATTGATTACGCCTGAGCTTTGTCAAGCAACTTTGGCGCGTATTACTGTCACCAGCAACCTCATGCTCCTAAAGGACGTTGATATTGTGATCGAGGCGATTCCGGAAGTTCTGGAAATGAAGTTGGATTTGTACCAGAAACTCGAATCTGTCTTGCGTTCGGACGCTTTGATAGCCAGCAATACCAGCGGCTTTTTGCCGGATGCCTTGTGCACAAAAATGCGAGGTAAAGAGCGTTTCTTGATAGCTCATTTTTGGAATCCTCCGCACACCATCCCACTGGTCGAAGTGGTGCCGGGTACATTGACCTCAGCAACATCACTAGAACGCACGGTGGAAATTTTGCGCGATATAAAAGCCGAGCCTGTTGTCCTTAAGTCAGCTATTCCCGGCTTTATCGGTAACCGAATTCAATTCGCAGTGTTGCGTGAAGCCTTGAATATCGTGCGTTCTGGCGCGGCTGACGCAGAGACCGTCGATGCAGTGATGAAAGCCTCGCTGGGTCGGCGTTACAGCATGGTTGGGCCCCTTGAGGGGGCTGATTTGGGCGGGCTTGGTACATTCCTGGCGATTGCGTCGCATTTAATGCCACAACTTGGTAAAGATGAGGACGTCCTTGATGTATTGCGTAGTTATACCGAAAAAGGAAATCTTGGAGCCTCTACGGGTGAAGGGTTCTATCGCTGGGATAAAGAACGATTGTCATCGATCAAAGCAAAGCGTCAACATCAATTGATTGAAAACGGAAAAAAGCAAGGATTGTGAGGAATTTTTAGGGCGCATACTTATTCGACTTCGTCATCCTCTTCAAGAGAGGATGACGAATGATATGTTCTTTCTAAGATGGATTAGTCTCTATTAATAGGATTATCCAATGCAACCCAAAAGTCGAGTTTCTTTTTTGGGTTATCATTACTGAAGCTCATTCCTCCCACTTCCTCGGGTGTGTAGAATACGTTTCTTTCAACTTCTTTTCCATCTTGGGTGGTTAGGCCTCTCGGATTAATAATCATTGCGCCATGATAATTGTCAGGGAATAAATCAGTCGGTAAAGGCTGATTTTCAGCCACTGGAAGTGATTTTTTGTGCTGTTGTGTACTGTAAGTCGCAGGCACAGCACAGGGCAGAGAAGCAGAGTTGATGGTAATCTGCGGCCACATGGCGCCAACGATTTCAAAAGGTTGCGTCAGCATTTCTTCGATGCCGTATTCCTGCCCACCAATTTTGGCCTTCGCAATTTTTTGTTGATCGATGTTATAAATCTCACCGATTTCCGCTTGCCAAAGTTCAGGTACGGTTGATTTGTATATCGGATATTCTCCCATCATAATTTTATGTGCTTCATATGATGTATTGGAGCATGAATTGAATGGTCTACTTTCTGGGAAGCGTCCTTTATCACCGTGCCAACGTGGCGTGCCACCATAAGGGTAGGCATTTTCAGGGCCGGCCATGGCTTCCGTTAACATGGCGAGTTTGTCTGGGTATTTGACGGGTAGCACCTGAGTGACGTTGGGCATGCCCGTAAATTTTATCGATTCCAGTACGGGTGCGCGGCCGGTAGGATAATCTTTTGCAGTGTCATAAGTCGGATAAACTTGACCTTCCCATACCGCCCCTTTGATGGGTATCGCTTCTTGATGTAGCAATGCCATTTGAAGCTTATCATTGTCATCGCGCCATAAACTCATAGGACTGATGTGGGCGACATGGCCATAGGTGACTGGAAACTGGAGTGGTAGCTCAATGCCACGGTGTCCGGCAGGCATTTTTATCGCGTTGATTTTATTGAAAAGTTGATTCAGCCAGGGCTGATTTTCTGGCCTATTCACTGCTTCGCTGAAGGTCGGTTCTTGCGCCAGACAGTTTTGCAGCTCCCCTACGCAGTCAAGTGGCTTCCATTTCCCAGCAACTGAGTTTGCTTTGAATACTTCTGCAACTGCCGGAACCTGACTGAAAAGGTCGGTGTTGTTTGCCGGTCCAGTTAAGGGGATAAATGATTCAACGGTTTTCGAGTCAGACTTTATTTGGGACCGCAATTCCTGCACGATCTCATCTGGCATTCTGCCATCGATATGAGATTTTTTATCGTAGCCCAACTCGCTGCTCTGCGCTTTGAAGCATCGCGATGGGATATCCGCCCCTTCATCTTCAAAGTTTTGTTGTAGATTATTCAGGAAGTTCTGATGCCTCGTCACGCTGGCATGGTGCGCTTCAAATGCCCGATCAAGATTGATCAAACGATACATTGCTTGGTCAAAATTGCCTCTATTGCCATTTCTTTCCAACTGATGGTTAATGTTTTGTCGGTCAGTTTGATCTAATTCATGCAAAGCTTTGCCATGTTGGTTGGCGTAGGATTCCGCCAAATTGGTAATGGGGTTTTTTGCCAAGTGACTATTATCGACTACCGCAGCATAGGACGTACCATGTTCATCGCGGAAGGTACCAATCACCAGAGCGGTATGTTCCGTCGGCGCATTGCGGCTACCTTCGGTCTGAGGAAGAAAGCCATACAGGGTCAGGCTGGCGGGGCCATGATCCCTCACGATGTTTTCAACATCTTGTACCGTGGGATTGATTTTTGTCGTAACTTGGGGTGCTGCTGAAGCGTTGGATGAAAGCGGTTGGAGCGCTTTTTCCTGCAATGTGCGGATGTTGCTCATTGCACTTTGTGTCGGGTCGTGATACACGAAATGTGGTGCAACTGACTTTGCGGCAGAGGTTTTTTTAAGCGATTCCAAGGTGGCTAAAGTCACAATGTTACGCTGCCCTGACGCTGTATGTTGTGGCGGTTTTGTTGGTAAATTCCTTTGCGAACGTAAGAGTGAAATCCCTTGCAAAACACGTGTGCTAGCGTAGGAATTTGTCAGATTTTTGCGGACCGAACTCTGGGTACTGCTGTTGATTACTGCGCCTATATTTCTTGTCAGGGAGGCTTTCATCACTTACTCTTCCGTCAATAATAATTGCATGTACAGAGAAACGTGACCGTTGGTTCTGGTCATCGTGACCGATCGGTGTTTTGTGCAGTTTGATTTGAGGTTTATTTTTATTTGAAGGCAAATTTTCCTTTCTTGAGTTCTGGATATCTTGATGTCGTCGCTTGGGGTGAGGGCCAAGTTCCATGCCGCTTGGCCGGTGTGGTGTGAATGCGCTTGGATTCGGGCGCCAATTCTGCGCTGTGAATCGTCCCCGTTCAATAGGCTTGAACCGCAACCGCAGACGCGTTGTTCGGGGCGGCGACATCGGTGAAATGGGTCAACGCTGGCAGGCCAGGGTGCCCCCACCGCCGCTCGAAGGCCACTCGGAGCACGTTGTGTTCAGCGCGTGTCGGCTCAGACTTCGCCGCAGGCCTCCGGTACGGACGAGCTGGGACTTTTGTTTCGCTCCCGATACACCCGCATCAACATGGTCACGCTGACCAGCATTCCGAGCGTGTTGGACACCAACCCCGGCACCGAGGCCACCATGGCATTGTGGACATACCAAGCCAAGATGGCCATCACCAGCCCGATGCGTTGCCTGAGGGGGTCAAGCTGGAAATTGCCCAGGCAAGCAAAGACCAGCGCCAGGGATGAGAACACGGAGGCGGTGCCCTGCCACGTCAACCAAGCCACCGCAGGGGGCAAGCTCAGCGATGCCAGGTAGATGAACTTGAAGCGCGGGGCTGAACCCAAGGGAATCGCAAGCAGCGCCTGAAAGCCGATCACCGCCATGATGGTCGCGCCTGTGCGGGCCCCCAATAGGATGAAATGCAAAAGCATGAACGCGCAAGCTATTGCTTGCCCTGCGAGCAGCGCTCTGCGGTCTCGCATCAATGGCCAGCATAGGTTGGCCACCACGCCTGCGTAGCCCAAGCCGTCAACAAGGAGGTGCTGCATGAAGTCGCGTCAGCCCTCAGTGCTGGACGAGTGACTCTGGTGCGGCCTTTGAGCCCCTGGCACGAAGGCCGCAGCAAACAGGGTGGACGACATGGCCGCCGCTGGCATGACCCATGCTCAATCCGCCCAGTTGACCATGCCCGTCGAGGCCGTCCATAAAACCAAGGCGCCAAACACGATGCGGTACCACGCAAAGACGGTGAAGTCATGGGTGGAGACGTAGCGAATCAACCAGCGTATGCAAAGCAAGGCGCTGACAAAGGCCATCAAACCGCCGACGATGAACATCGGTAAGTCAGCCCAGTGCAAGGCAGAGCGTTGTTTGATCAGGGCGTAGGCCCCGGCGCCCAACAAGGTCGGAATGCCCAGAAAGAAACTGAACTGCGTGGCGGCCTGGCGTGAAAAGCCAAAGGTCATGGCACCGATGATGGTGGCGCCAGAGCGGCTTGTGCCAGGGATCAAAGCCAAGCACTGCATCAAGCCGACAATCAAAGCATCGACGTGTGACATGTCGTCGATGGTTTCGACGCGGGCCCTGCGTTTGCCTTCCATGTCGCGGGCGCCAAAGCGGCGCTTGTGCAGGTGTTCAACCAGCAAAATAATCACCCCACCGACGATGAAAGCCGTGGCCACGGGCACGGGGTGAAAGAGGTGGTCTTTGACCACCTTACCGAAAGCCAAGCCCAAAATCACCGCCGGCACAAACGCAATCAAAACGTTGAGGGCAAAGCGCTGGGCTTGACGTTCGCTGGGCAAGCCGCGCATCGTTGACAGCAGGCGTTGCCGGTACTCCCACATGACGGCGAACATGGCGCCGGTTTGAATGGCGATCTCAAACACCTTGGCGGTCTCACCCGTGAAGCCCAGCAGCGACCCGGTGAGGATCAAATGCCCCGTGCTGGAGATGGGTAAAAACTCAGTGAGGCCTTCGACCACACCCATGACAGCTGCCTTGAGCAACAGCATTACATCCACAGGGTCTCTCCATTGGTTGGGTAGTCCGCGATCATAGAGCCTGTGAGGAATTGTGGCCTGGCGACGGCTGCTCCGAACAGGCCCCAATGAATACTGCTGCGGCGGACAAAGCGGCGCTGGCGCAGATTGCGGCACAATGCCGGTCGATGTCGAGGCGGGGCGAGGATTCCACCCTGGGGTTTTGCATCTGCAGCCCCTCCTGGAACTGAATGCGCTTGACCGGCCACCTAAAGACAAGTGGTGGTCTAACCGCCGCCTCCGAGCTGTTGATGTCACTCAGCAAGGGCTGCGATTCGGTGGCTACTTTCACAACAGGCCGCGGGGCCTGACATTTTTTTGTTCAATCTGCCCAACAGAGGTAAGTTCATGATCAAGTTGCGTCGTCTGATTGACTTCAAGCCAGCCATGACCTGTGGCCTGGCATTGACAGCGTGTGTTGTGTTTGGCTTAGCGATCGTGCCCGCCCACGCGCAAGTCTCCGCAGATACGAAAGCTCGCAGGTTGTTGAAGGAAAACCGATTGGAAGAGGCCCTTGCAGCGATTGACACCGAGCTCAATGAGCGGCCACGTGATGGATCGCTTTGGTTGCTCAAGGGGACAGCGTTGTCGATGAGTGAGCGCAAAGACGAGGCGATCCAGCTTTTCCGGAAAATGATTCAGGACAAAATGGAAGTTGCTTCGGCCTACAACAATCTTGGCGTGATCTATTCAGAACGCGGTGATTTTGAGGCTGCGAGGCTTGCGCTTGACTCTGCTGTGCGAACCCGACCTGAGTATGCCGTGGCGCTGCGCAACCTCGGGAATGTCTATGCCAATATGGCTGGAGTGTCCTACAAGCGTGCACTTCAGTTGGATGAATCGGATCAGTCGCTGTCTGCCAAACTGGCGCAGCTGGGCGATATTTTGGGAAAGAAGTTTGACAAGCTCGTCGCTCCTCAGGTTGCAAGCCCGGTGGAGCCCCTGACAGAACCCAGCAGAACCCCGAGGCCCAACTACGGTGTCTCCCAGGTTGCAAGCGCGGCCAATACCGTTGTCGCAGAGCAACCCGCCAGTCCGCCGGTTGCGATAGCGGTCAATACGCCTGCGGCAGAGCCCGTGAATCTTCCCAGCAGAACCCCTGCAACGCCCAGAGCTGAGCAATCCGCCACTGCGCAGGTTGCGATGGCGCCCAACATGCCGTCAGAGCCTGTCCGGGCCCCGGTGACTCCAAGGATTAGTCCGGTCGCCACTCCGCAGTTGGCAAGCGCAAGCTTGCCTCAAGCGGTCAGCCCCCCCCCGAGGGTGAGAACCACCCCAGTGACTTTTCAATGGCAAGCAGCGTCCGCGCCCACCCAGCCGACCCGAAGTGTGTCTTCAAGAGGATCCCAGATGGCGCCCGCAGTGACGACGGTCGCAGCCTCAGCGGGCACCTATAACCAACCCCCAAAGCCAATGCCCCAGCCGATGGTGCCAGATCTGTGGTCGCGCTAAGAGAGATTTCTATCGTCGAAGCAACGTGCTTTGGGCGCGCGGCAGGGTTGGCTTGTTAGCCCAACCCCGCGTTTTGCCCTGCTGCGGTACTAGAGCAGGCGTGGGTACCCTCAAGCCCTCAGCAGCCCTTTGGTTTCGATGAACGCAATCACATCAGCCAAACCTTGCTGGGTTTTCAGGTTCGTCATCACGAAGGGTCGCAGGCCCTGTGGGCCCGTGCGCATGCGGGTGGTGTCGGCATGCATCACGTCCAGGCTGGCCCCGACGTAGGGGGCTAAATCGGTTTTGTTGATCACGAACAGGTCGCTCTTGGTGATGCCGGGGCCGCCTTTGCGGGGGATTTTTTCACCCGCGGCCACGTCGATCACGTAGAGGGTGAGGTCGCTGAGTTCGGGGCTGAATGTGGCGGCCAGGTTGTCGCCACCCGACTCAATGAACACGATGTCGGCGTCGGGGAATTTGTCCAGCATGCGGTCAACGGCCTCCAGGTTGATCGAGGCGTCTTCACGAATGGCCGTGTGCGGGCAGCCGCCCGTCTCCACACCCATGATGCGCTCAGCTTCCAGCGCGCCTGCAACGGTCAGCAGGCGTTGGTCTTCCTTGGTGTAGATGTCGTTGGTGACGACCACCAGGTCGTAGCGCCCCCGCATGGCTTTGCACAGCATTTCGACCAACGTGGTTTTGCCCGAGCCTACGGGCCCGCCCACGCCTACCCGCAGAGGGGGGTGCTTTTTGGTGCGGCGGGCGGGAGTGTGGGGTGAGGGCGGGGTGTTCATGGGGTTCTGAGTTAGGAGCGAAAGAGTCGGGAGTACTGTGTTTCGTGCTGCGCGGACAAAATCGCCAGCATGGGTGTGAAGGCTTGCCGTGCGGAATCGGGCAAGCAGATGGCCTGGTCGACGGCGCCGGGCAAGGCTTGTGTCAGTTGGGCCAAGATGCGCTGGCCAGCGTTTTGGCCCAGGGGCACGGATTTCAGGGCCGCTTGCACCATGTTTTCTGCCCAGCCAAAGCCAAACGCCAGCAAGGCCTCGCGCAGGGGTGCACCCGTTTGCGCGGCCGCCAAGGCATAGACCACGGGCCATGTAGGGCAGGGCGTGAGGGCTTGAAGTCGCTGCAGCGGCTCAGGGCCCAGGCCTTGTTGTGTTTGCCACTGTGCCAGTGAGCGGCCCA
Source organism: Burkholderiales bacterium (assembly GCA_031374415.1). Lineage (GTDB taxonomy): Bacteria > Pseudomonadota > Gammaproteobacteria > Burkholderiales > Burkholderiaceae_C > CANHBY01. Next base: position 15,676 of record JANMGB010000372.1, on the reverse strand, counting down.
TCTGCTCGGTTTGCAGCCGAGCCTCGCTGGTCTCACGGGTTTGCAGCACCCACTGGTTGAGGGTCATCAGGTGCGCCGCATCGCCACGTTGCCAGGCACCAAATGCTTTGGCCATCACGGGCATGTCGCTGCGGGCCAGGCTGAGATGCAGTTGGTCGCCCAGCCACGTGCTGGCCTGCTGCTCGGTGCGCACGAGTCCGGCTTCCACGGCCGCTTCCAGGCCCTCGGAGTAACTGAAGCCACCGACCGGCAACGCCGTTGATGACAAGCGCATCAGGCCCAGGAGGGCATGCGCTGTCAGCGTGGGGTGCTGCGGCCGCTGACGGGCCCGTCGTTCAGTGCGTGTGACCGTGGTCATGCTTGTGCCCATGGCCGCCAGCGGCGTAGGCGCCGCTCTCGGGCTCAAAAGGGGCCTCGGCCGAGGTCACGATCAGGTGCATCTGGCGCAGCATCTCGGCCAACACATGGTCAGGCTCAAGTTGCAAGCGCTCGGCCTGCAGCTCCAGGCTCACATGGCGGTTGCCCAGGTGGTAGGCGGCTCGCAGCAGATCGAGGCTGTTGCCATGAGTGGGGCAAGGGGTGACCACCAGCACCGCTTGCGCCGCCGCTTGCACCCGCACCAGCGAGCCGTCTTCAGCGACCAGCACGTCACCGCCACGCACCACCGTGCCACGGGGCAAAAAAACACCCAGGGTACGGCCCTGCGAATCGGTCGCCTCAAAGCGACTTTTCTGGCGCACATCCCAATCAAGTTGCACAAAAGCGGCACGCTTGAGCAGCACCTCGCTCAGACCTTGACCACGGGGCAGAAGTTTGTTGACGGTGAGCATGGTGCGGTACGCAGACAAGGGCAAATCGCCCACAAGACGGAAAACGCCGCGCCCAGGTACAGCATCTAAGTGGGGGCCTTGGCGACAACGACGTTCACTTTACCGTGGTGTGAGCGTCGGTGGCTGTATTGGCGCTGCAACGCTGCCATACCGCTACAAAGCGTCCAGCAGATCCACGCTGACCACATCGTGTGGCTGGGGAAGTGCGCGCCACGCGCCAGTTGCGCCGTGCCGAACAGTGTGCCGATTATCAGCACGCCAGCCAGCCAAAGCCGGGCACGCTGTGGGTTGACGGGGCGCCACATCAAGTAGATGCCAAAAAATGCGAAGGCACTCACGGCATGCCCCGACGGAAAGCAATGGCCAGCGCCGCCATCGGCCACGCCCCAGCGCCAGTGCGACAGGTGTTGTGCGACGCCGCCAAACAGGGCCATGTCCCACGGACAACTGGTGGTCGACAAGCGCTTCAAGGCGGGCACCGTCAGTGCACACAGAAGGGTCACACCGATCCACCCCCAGCGTGCGGCCCGTGTTGGTGTGTTGGGTGACACCCGCAGCGTCATCAGCACCTGAGCGGCAAGCAGCAGCCAGGCCAACACACGGCCCCCATCGTGCAGCATCGTGGCAGCCCACCAGCTGTCGCGCCCCGCAAATCCTGTGCTGTTGCCGAACAGTTGCGCCGCAGCAAGGTCCATGCTGCTGGCATCCCACGCCACCAGCAGCGCCAGCGTGATCGCAGTGACTGCGGCGTCGCGCCGAGAAGGACTCATGCCTGTCAGAGGGTGGCCAGGGGCTTGCTGCCCGCGCCTGTGTTGCGACAGGGGACGATCAGATCCCACGCGGGCTCGCTCAGTGTGGTCTGCACATCAACCAGGCCCAAGACCGTGTGGAACAGGTGGTCATGCTGGACTGAGCGGCTCGCGCGCTCACGCAGGCAGCCTGTGTCAATGAGAGGCTGGGAGCCAGCGGCCAAGCCAGCGGAGAACCACATCACCATCGGCACCTTGCGCTGCGTGTCGGGCGCAATCGCGTAAGGCAGACCGTGCAGGTACAGGTTGTTCTCGCCGAGGGACTCGCCGTGGTCGCTGACAAACAGCATCGCAGAGTCCACACCGCGCGCGGCTTGCAGCTTGTCCACCAAGCTGGCCAGCACATGGTCGGTGTAGATCAGGGCATTGTCGTAGGCGTTGACGATCTCGTTTTGGCTGCATAGGTGCGGATCGTCGTGTTCGCACGCTGGCAGGAATCGGCCAAAACCGCGTGGGTACCGGCGAAAATACGAGGGGCCATGGTTGCCCATCATGTGCAGCACCCACACCTGGGTGCCGCCCTTGGCCGGCAGCGCGGCCAGCCGCTCGTCCAAGCCGGACAGCAAGCCTTCGTCCATGCATTGCCCTGCGGCGCATAGCCCCGGGGGGTTGATCGAAGCCACGTCGTCTTGAGGCAGCCCTTCGCACACGCCCTTGCAGCCGCTTTGGTTGTCGCGCCAGTGCACGGCCACGCCAGCGCGCGCCAAAACGTGCAGCAGTGACTCGCTGCCACGGATGCGGCTTTCGTCATAAGCGCGCCGCCCCACCGGTGCAAACATGCACGGCAGCGATGTTTCCGTGTTGGTGCCGCATGCCGTGACGTCCGTCTGGTTGATGATGGGCAGCTGCGCCAGCTGCGGCGTGGTCTGGCGCGCATAGCCCGACAGACCCCAGTTGGCAGCGCGCGCGGTTTCGCCCACCACCAGCACCACGAGCAACGGCCTGGCGCCTGGCAGTGTTCGGGCCACCATCTGCGGGCCGGGCACGGCGTCCAGGCCCATCATTTGGCGCGGCTGGGCTGCCCCCTTGAGGTCGGTGAGCAGCACCGCCCCGACCGACCACAGCACATTGCCAGGGGTCACAAGATAGCGCATCTCTTTGTTGTTGCGCATCAGCGACGACAGGGTTGGGTACACCGCCACGAGGGTGCCGCCCAGCACGGCAAGTGCTGCGCTCATGCCCAACAGCCGACGCAGCGTGGCCCCGAGCCAGGGCTGGCGTTGCACGCGGACGTGCCACAGCACGGTCAGTGGCACGGCGGCATACAACAACAGGTGCACCAGGAGCGCCCACGACAGCAGCTCGCGTCCCTCCGCCACGTTGGAGCGCAGCACGTTGCGGATCATGGACGGGTCAAGGTAGACACCGTAGGCCTGCATAAAGTGGGTCGCCGTGGCCGTCACCACCAGCAGCGCGGCGAGCAGCAGTTTGATGCTGCGCCGGTGTGCCAGAGGGGCGAGCAACAGGTAGTGCAGGCAGGTGAGCGCGACCACCAGGGCCAGCGCAAAACCCCATTTCGCTGTCAGCGAAAGGTCCAGCGCGTGCAGCGCAGCGCCCCAAAAAAGCCGGTTGGCGGCCAGAGCCCAAAAGAGGCTGACCGCCCAGAGCAGCGTCTCTGATGAGGCCATGATCACAAAGGCGGGGGCAAACCTGCGTTTGACGGCAGGCGCCGGGCCGCCAACAGGTGAGCGAGTGGAAGGAGGCATCATGAGCAGCAGTAGGCCGCCCGTAACTGAAGCCAGCCTGAAGCCCCGCCGTGCGTGGCAGTGATACTGTCGGCTTTTGTATCGGTCCCGCCAGCCTCTTCCATGCACCTGCTCTTGATCGAAGACGACGACATCTTGGGCGAAGGGCTGCGCGACTTCCTGCGCGCCGAGGGTCACCACGTCCACTGGTGCAGCACTCTGGGCCAGGCGCAGGCGTGGCAGGGCGAGCCCTTTGACGCTTGGTTGGTGGACTGGCAACTGCCCGATGGCTCAGGCTTAGACTGGTTGCGCACCCGCCGTGGGCGTGGTGAGGTGACCCCTGCCATCATGTTGACGGCACGCGATCAGATAACGGACCGCATCCGTGGTCTGGACAGTGGCGCTGACGACTACCTGGTGAAGCCGTTTCAGCCCGAAGAGCTGGTCGCGCGCGTGCGCGCTGTGTGTCGCCGCAGTGCCGGCGGGGCGGGCTCGCTGCTCACACTGGGCGACGTCGCGGTAGACCTCCAGGCGCGGCGAGCATGGCTGCGTGACCACCCGGTGGTTCTCACGGCCCGCGAGTGGTCGGTGCTCGAAGCCCTGCTGCTGCGCGCCGGTCGCGTCGTGGCCAAGGCAGACTTGGAACACTTGATCACGGCCACGGCAAGCGATGTCAGTAGCAACGTCGTGGAGGTTCATGTCTCCAGCCTGCGCCGCAAGCTGGGTCGCGAGCTGATCGAGACCATTCGCGGTCTCGGTTATCGATTGCGAGACGCCGGATGAAGCCATTGCCGTCCATCGTTGATCGGGTGTCCCAGACCCTGCTATTTTGGGCCGTTTTGTGGGGTATTGCATTGGTCACGGCGGTATGGTTTTCGGTCCATCAGGAAGTCGATGAGTTGTTGGATGACACGCTGCAGGCTGCGGCGGAGGATGTGTTTGTGCCCTTGCTCAATGGCGGCACGGACTGCGCTGCACCCGCGTCAGTGCCTGCGCCGTTGTCGATGCCGGCCACCCCGGCGAGCGGCCGCTTTGCCTGGCAGTGCGTTGCACACGAGTCCGGCCCTGTTCATGGCATGGAGGCCCCTGACGCCAGACTGCTGAGGTCGTCCTCGGGCGCGCCCATCGAGCCGCTGCGACGCACGGCATCGGCGGGGTTCACGGATGCCCCAGGGTGGCGTGTTTACGGTGTACCCATGGGTGTGCCCGGTCATTGGCTGTACGTGGCGCAGACGCGTGCCGAGCGCCAAGAGACGCGGATCGAAGTGGCGTTCGCAGTGACGTTGGCATCGTTGCCGATGGGATTGTTGGCCCTGCTGTGGCTGCGTGGTTGCGTGCGCCGCGAGCTGATGCCGCTGAAGGCGCTGACCCAGCGCTTGGCCTTGCACGACCCGCTGGCCGCAGCCAATGCCCTCGGGCTGGCGCAGCGGCAAGAGCTTCAACCGGTGCATGACGCCATTGATTCGCTGGGCGAGCGCCTGGTCCGCCGCATGGCCCAAGAGCGTGCCTTTTCGGCACACGCTGCCCATGCGCTGCGCACGCCCTTGGCGGGTATTGATGCGCAGCTGGCGGTCGCGGTGCGCGAGGCACCGCCTGAGCTGCAAGCCCGGCTGCGCCGCGTGCGAGTGGCGGCCGAGCGCTTGCAGAATGTGGTGGCAGCGCTGTTGATGCTGTTTCGCAGCGGCTCTGAATTGCATCGCCAGCCGCTGCAGCTGGCCGAGCTGCTGGCACGCATGCCGATTGAGGGCTTGAGCGTGCGTGTGGAGGCCTCCCACTTGCTGCAGGCTGACGCCGACCTGGTCACCGCTGCGCTCGTCAACCTGCTTGACAACGCCGTGCGGCATGGAGCGCGCGAAGTCGTGATCACCACCCCCGCACCCCAGCGCTTGCGCATCACCGACGACGGCCCCGGCGTGACCGCGCAGCGGCTCTTGGCGCTGCAAAATGATCTGGACACCCAGTCGAGCGAAGGTTCAGTGGGGCTGGGGCTGGTGCTGGCTGACTTGGTTGCGCGGGCGCATGGCGGACGGCTGTTGCTTGTGCAAACGCCGCGAGGACTGGGCGTGGAGCTGCAATTGGCGCCGGCATGAGGGGCCCCATCGCCTGGTACCCCGTCTCAGTGAATCCGCAAGGTTGATTTCGCCAAAGCGAACAGGTGGTGCGTTGGCAAGCTGAGCTTGCAGGAATGCAGTGCGCGGGGATGTTGCTCCTGAGGCACCGTCCTGGATCCCCGCCTGCGCGGGGATGACGGGAGAAGGCGGGCATGACGGGAGAAGGCGGGCATGACGGGAGAAGGCGGGGATGACGGGAGAAGGCGGGGATGACGGGCGGAGGCGGGGATGACGGGCGGAGGGTTTGGCATCTCCCCATGTCATTCCCGCGCAGGCGGGAATCCAGCAGCCTGTGTACTTCACTATGGGCCCCGCAACAATTCAACCTTTCAAATTCACTGCGACGGGGTACCAGGGCCGCTTCGGCGGTGCTTCAAAACAGAAAATACCGCTGTGCCATCGGCAGCTCGGTGGCCGGCTCGCAGCTGAGCAAGACGCCGTCAGCCCGAACTTCGTAGGTTTGAGGGTCCACCGTCAGGCTGGGCATTGCGCTGTTGTGCACCATGTCGGCTTTGCCAATGCGCCGCGTGTTGTGCACCGCCACCGCTCGCCGTTGTAGCCCCAATCTTTGCGGCACGCCCAGGTCCAGGGAGGCTTGCGACATGAAGGTCACGCTGCTGTGATGGAGCGCGGCGCCGAAGGCCCCAAACATGGGGCGATAGTGCACCGGCTGGGGCGTGGGGATGGAGGCATTGGGGTCGCCCATCGCCGCCCCGGCAATCAGGCCGCCTTTGATGATCAAGGTGGGTTTGACACCAAAAAAAGCCGGCTTCCACAGAACCAGGTCGGCCAGCTTGCCCACCGCAATCGATCCGACCTCGTGCGCAATGCCTTGGGTGATGGCCGGGTTGATGGTGTACTTGGCGATATAGCGTTTGACACGAAAATTGTCGTGGCGCGCGGTGTCAGGAGGCAAGCTGCCGCGCTGCACTTTCATCTTGTGCGCCGCTTGCCAGGTGCGCATGATGACCTCGCCCACGCGGCCCATGGCCTGGCTGTCGGATGACATCATCGAGAACACGCCCATGTCGTGCAGGATGTCTTCGGCGGCAATGGTCTCGCGCCGAATGCGGCTCTCGGCGAAGGCCAGGTCTTCGGCAATGCCCGCGTCGAGGTGGTGGCAGACCATCAGCATGTCAAGGTGTTCATCGATGGTGTTCACCGTGAACGGCATGGTCGGGTTGGTGGAGGAGGGCAGCACGTGGGGCAGGCTGGCGGCCTTGATGATGTCCGGTGCATGCCCGCCGCCGGCACCTTCGGTGTGAAAGGTCGCAATGGTGCGGCCCTTGAAGGCGTCCAGGGTGCTCTCGACAAAGCCTGACTCGTTCAGGGTGTCCGTGTGAATGGCCACTTGAATGTCGTAGCGCTCGGCCACCTCCAGGCAGCAATCGATGGCCGCGGGTGTGCTGCCCCAGTCTTCGTGCAGCTTCAGGCCATACGCGCCGGCTTCGATTTGCTCTTCAAGGGGGCGCGCTTGGCTCGCGTTGCCCTTGCCCATGAAGCCCAGGTTCATCGGAAAAGCCTCGGCCGCTTGCAGCATGCGGTGCAGGTGCCAGGGCCCCGGTGTGCAAGTGGTGGCGAAGGTGCCGGTGGCCGGGCCTGTGCCACCGCCCAGCATGGTGGTCACGCCGCTCATCAAGGCTTCCTCGATTTGCTGGGGGCAAATGAAGTGAATGTGGGTGTCGATGCCCCCGGCTGTCAGCAGATGGCCTTCACCCGCGATGATTTCAGTGCCAGGGCCAATGAGGATGTCAACGCCGGGCTGCACGTCGGGGTTGCCGGCCTTGCCGATGCCGCTGATGCGGCCCGCTTTGAGCGCCACATCGGCCTTCACGATGCCCCAGTGGTCAATGATGAGGGCGTTGGTGATCACGGTGTCGGCCACGTCGGCCGCCACACCTTGGCCTTGACCCATGCCGTCGCGAATGGTCTTGCCGCCACCGAATTTGACCTCTTCACCGTAGCTGCCGGCGCGCAGGGTGTAGTCTGCCTCGACCTCGATCATCAACTGGGTGTCGGCCAGGCGCACGCGGTCGCCCGTGGTGGGGCCGAACATCTCGGCGTAAGCGCGGCGGCTGACGTGGGCCATCAGAGGGCGCCTTGGATCTGGCCGCGAAAGCCGACCACCCGTCTCAGCCCGGCATAGTCCACCAGCTCGACGGTGCGCTGCTGGCCTGGCTCAAAGCGCACGGCCGTGCCCGAGGCAATGTTCAAGCGCATGCCGCGTGCCGCCACACGGTCAAAATTCAGCGCCGGATTGGTCTCGGCGAAGTGGTAATGCGAGCCGACCTGGACGGGCCGGTCACCATGGTTTTCGACCACCAGTGTCAGGGTGCGTCGGCCCGTGTTCAAGGGCAGGTCGGGGCCCTCGGTGATGATCTCGCCCGGGGTCATGAACGTCCTTGCGTGCCAGCTGACCACCCGCGCCAAGCCCGCCGCAAGCGCCACACCATCGCCAACCCCAAGGGACAGCCCAGCAGGGCCACGGCAGCCCAGTCTTCAGGGTGCACATGCCAGCCAGCCCCACCATGGGCCCAAGCGGACCCGGCCCACAACAGCGTTGATCCCGCAAGCAGCGCCTTGCCGCGCCGTGGGCGCAAGGTGACGATGGACATGCTCAGGCTCCTATTGAATGGGTTGGTGCACGGTCACTAATTTGGTGCCATCGGGGAAGGTGGCTTCGACCTGAATGTCGGGGATCATCTCCGCCACCCCCTCCATCACATCGGCCCGGCGGAGCACGGTTTTGCCCTCGCTCATCAACGCAGCCACGCTTTTGCCATCTCGCGCACCTTCCATGATGGCGGCGCTGATCAGGGCTACAGCCTCAGGGTAATTAAGCTTCAGACCCCGCGCCATGCGGCGCTCGGCCAGCAGTGAGGCCGTGAAAATCAGCAGCTTGTCTTTCTCGCGGGGCGTGAGATCCATGCCGAAACGTTAGCACAAGCTGTGCCACAACTCGGGGCAGCCGAGCCAGCATGGTGCATGGCGATGGCATGGTCCTTGCGCATTCAGCAAGTGCCATTGCGATGGAGGCTTGTCCCACACACGGTGTGTTTGATCGTCAAGCGGACGCCGGTTTGAGGCCCTGTCGCTGATGAGTTGCTGCTGTTCGAGCTGTGCTTAAGGAGCCTTACGATGCTTTATCAGCAGTTGGAACGCGGCGCCTGTGATCGCGTGTTGGTGGTCGACGATGTGCCTGAAAACCTCTGCGTGTTGCACGATGCGCTGGACGCCGCCGGCTACGACGTGTTTGTCACCGGCCACGGTGAGGCGGCTTTGCAACGTGCCGCACAAGTCGTGCCCGATATCGTGTTGCTGGATGCGGTGATGCCTGGCATGGATGGTTTTCAGGTGGCGCGTCGGCTCAAACTGGTCGAACCCACCGCCCACATCCCCATCATCTTCATGACCGGACTGAACGAGACCGAGCATGTGATGGCCGCGTTTCAAGCCGGTGGGGTTGACTGCATCACCAAGCCCTTGCGCCCGCCGGAGGTTTTGGCACGCATGGCGGTTCATTTGCGCAGCGTACGCCACGCACAGCAAGCCCGTCACGCGCTGGATGCTTTTGGGCACGCGACGCTGGCCGTGCACTTTTCGGCCGGTTTGCGGGGGGCGCGTATCGTCTGGCAAACCCCCTTGGCTCGGCAATGGTTGCGCACTTACTTCAATGCGCTCGATGCTCAGCTGCCCACCCCAATCACGGCGTGGTTGCAGGCCCAGGTGGTGCGCATTCACAGCCGTACCGCAGAGCCCCAAACGCTGACGCTGGAGCAATCGGGTCACCAGCTGATCTTGACACTGCAGCAACAAACCGGTGACGAGGACTGGCTCATCGTGATGCGCGAGGTGTCAGACGCGGCCGTGGTTCAGCGCCTGCTGAACTCCTTCCAGCTCACCCCACGCGAGGCCGAGGTGTTGTATTGGGTGGCCAAGGGCAAGACCAACCGCGATATCGGTGACATCCTGGGCAGCAGCCCCGCTACCGTCAAAAAGCACCTGGAGCATGTGTTCGTCAAGCTGAGTGTTGAAACACGCAACGCCGCCGCATCCGTGGCGCTGTCCAAGGTTCGTGGCCTGATGGCTTGAGTCGGGTGTGCGCCTACGCCTACGCCATTTGGCGTATTGGCGAGTCCCGCTGTGATCTTTACGCTGCGGGCTCAAAGCCCAACGGGTGACCCGGCTGTCGGGTCACTCGGGGCCCCATCCTCCCGGAGCAAGTCCATGCGAACCACCCGTCGTCAATTTTCACAGTCACTGTCTGCCCTGGCCATGGGGGTTGCCGCGCTGGGCTTGCCACTGGTGGCCCAGGCCGCAGACGACACCATCAAAGTGGGTGTATTGCACTCGCTCTCCGGCACCATGGCCATCTCTGAGACCGTGCTCAAAGACGTGGCGCTCATGGCCATCGACGAGATCAACGCCAAGGGCGGTGTGTTGGGTAAAAAAATTGAGCCCGTGGTGGTCGACCCGGCATCCAACTGGCCCTTGTTCGCGGAGAAAGCCAAGCAGCTGATTACGCAAGACAAAGTCGTTGTCATGTTTGGTTGTTGGACCAGCGTGTCGCGAAAATCGGTGCTGCCCGTGGTGGAGGAACTCAACAGCTTGTTGTTTTACCCCGTCCAATACGAGGGTGAAGAGCTCAGCAAAAACGTGTTCTATACCGGTGCTGCACCCAACCAGCAGGCCATCCCTGCCGTTGAGTACCTCATGAGCAAGGCAGGGGGCGGCGCCAAGCGCTTTGTGCTCTTGGGTACCGACTATGTTTACCCTCGCACGACGAACAAAATTTTGCGCGCCTTCCTCAAGAGCAAAGGTATCGCTGACAAAGACATCGACGAAAAGTACACGCCCTTCGGTCACAGCGACTACCAAACCATCGTCGCCGACGTGAAGAAGTTTGCAGCCGGTGGCAAGACGGCCGTCATCTCCACCATCAATGGCGACTCGAACGTGCCCTTCTACAAAGAGCTGGGCAACCAGGGCCTCAAAGCCACCGATGTGCCGGTCGTGGCTTTCTCCGTGGGTGAGGAAGAATTGCGTGGTGTGGACACCAAGCCCTTGGTCGGCCACCTGGCCGCCTGGAACTACTTCATGAGCCTGAAGAACCCGACCAACGACGAATTCAAAGCCAAGTGGGCGGCCTATGCCAAGGCGAAAAAATTGCCCGGTGCCGACAAGCCCTTGACCAACGATCCCATGGAGGCCACTTACGTCGGCATCTACATGTGGAAGCAAGCGGTCGAGAAAGCCAAGTCGACCGAGACTGACAAAGTGATCGCCGCCATGGCCGGCCAAACCTTCAAGGCCCCCAGCGGCTTTGTGGCCAAAATGGACGAGAAAAATCACCACCTCCACAAGCCCGTCTTCATCGGTGAAGTCAAAGCGGATGGGCAATTCAGCGTGGTGTGGAAGACGCCCGCCCCAGTGCAAGCCAAGCCCTGGAGCCCCTACATCCCGGGCAACGAGAAAAAGCTCGACCAACCCGAAAAGTGAGGTGAGCGCAGGGGACTCAGGGCCCGTCTCTTCAGTAGCCCAGCAATAATTCGACCGACCTAAAGGTCGGTGGGTAAGCTGTTGGAAGGGGTTTGCATCCCCTACCAAAGAGTCGCCCCCGTCGGGGCCCTCCGGCCTGAAGGCCGGGGTTGCAAGCCTATTTCAGTTTTTTGATGACGTTGGGCGGGCTCGCGCGCGAAAGGTGCACGGATGGTCTCAAACTACACAGCCTGGCTCGGCCGCGGGCCCCTGCGTTGGCTGATGTGCGGGCTGATGGCGTTGGCCGCTTGGCCGGCGCACGCTCTCACGCCGGAGCAAGCCTTCAGCTTGGCGTCGGGTGACAACGATGAGCGCATTGCGGCGCTGCAGGCCAGCTTGGCGCGGGGCGACGAGGGCCTCGCCGTTTTCTTGCAGGCCTTGCTGGGCGAGCAAGTCAAAATCAGCGGTCAGCGGGTCTACATTGTTCAAGCCACCGGGGCGCAAGATGCGGCCACAGGGGCCCCGGTCAGCGTACCCAGTGACGCTGAAGACGTCATCAACAGCAACCAGATGCGGCGCGAAATCGATGCTGCCCTGGCCAGTTTGAAGCTCTTTTCGACCGACCTCGACGAGCGTCGCCAGGCCGTCAGGTTCTTGAGCGCAGAAGGGGCTGATGAGTCTCGACTGCCCCTCCTCGACAAGGCCCTCCAGGCGGAGCCTGGTGCCGATCTGCAAGCCCAGCTACAACTCATCCGTGCCACCTTGCTGATCAGCGCCAGCAACAGCGACAGGGATGTGCGCATCGAGGCTGCGCGCACGCTGGCCCAATCCGGTCGCACGCCCGCGGTCCACGGCCTCTTGCTGGCCCGCCTGGCCCCCAGCGAGCAAGGCGGCGAGCCTGATGCCACGGTGCGTCGTGTCTTGACGATGGCGTTGTCGCAAGTGGAGTCACGCCTGGCTTGGGCGGATCGCATGGGGGTGCTGTTCACGGGGGCCAGCTTGGGCAGCATCCTGTTGCTCGTGGCGTTGGGTTTGGCCATCACCTACGGTCTGATGGGCGTCATCAACATGGCCCACGGCGAGCTCATGATGGTGGGGGCTTATGCCACCTACATCGTGCAAAACCTCTTCAAAGCCTGGTGGCCGGGCGCCTTTGACGCCTACATCCTCGCGGCCATCCCGGTGTCCTTCATGGTCTCGGCGTTGGTGGGGGTCGTGATGGAGCGCAGTGTGATTCGCTGGTTGTATGGCCGCCCACTCGAAACCTTGCTTGCGACCTGGGGCATCAGCCTGGTGTTGATGCAAGCGGTGCGCTCCATTTTTGGCGCCCAAAACGTCCTCGTTGAAAACCCCTCCTGGCTCTCGGGTGGGGTGGAGGTTTTGGGATATCTGACCTTGCCCTACAACCGCATCGCCATCGTGGTGTTTGCGCTGCTCGTGCTGGCGGCGGTGTCCTGGCTGATCACCTGCACGCGCCTGGGCCTGTTTGTCCGTGGCGTCACCCAAAACCGTCGCATGGCCGCTTGCATGGGCATCCACACTGCACGCATCGACACCTGCGCATTTGCCTTGGGCTCCGGCTTGGCCGGTCTGGCCGGGTGCGCTCTGTCACAGCTTGGCAACGTGGGCCCGGACCTCGGCCAGGGTTACATCATCGACTCGTTCATGGTCGTGGTGCTCGGCGGCGTGGGCCAACTGGTGGGCACGGTGTATGCCGCGTTGGGGCTGGGTGTTCTGAACAAGCTGCTCGAGGGCTGGCAGGGGGCCGTGTTGGCCAAAATCATGGTGTTGGGCTTGATTGTCGTGTTCATCCAAAAGCGCCCCCAGGGTTTGTTTGCGCTCAAAGGCCGGAGTGCGGAAGCATGAGTCCGGCCCCTGCGAGCGCCTCGCTCACCCCGGCCGCCTGGGCGGGGGTGAGTGCGGCCCTGATCGCGGTGTGCCTGATCGTGCCCATCCTCAACCTTGCGGTGACGCCGGGCAGCGTGTGGCACCTGAGCGGGCAGACCGTGCAGCTCAGCGGCAAAATCATGTGCTACGCCTTGTGTGCCCTGGCCATGGGTCTGATTTGGGGCTACACCGGGATTCTCAGCTTAGGGCATGGCCTGTTCTTTGCGCTGGGGGGCTATGTGATGGGCATGTACCTGATGCGCCAGATCGGGCTCGACGGCAACTACCGCAGCGAGCTCCCCGACTTCATGGTCTTCTTGGACTGGAAAGAGTTGCCCTGGCACTGGGCCCTCAGCGACAGCTTCATCGCCACCATGATTTTGGTGGTGGCGGTGCCGGGTGTGTTGGCCTGGGTGTTTGGCTACTTTGCTTTTCGCTCCCGCATCAAGGGGGTGTATTTCTCCATCATCACCCAGGCGCTCACCTACGCCGCGATGCTGCTGTTCTTTCGCAACGAGACCGGCTTTGGTGGCAACAACGGCTTCACCGATTTCAAGCGCTTGTTGTCACTGCCCTTGGCCACCCCCGGCATGCGCATGAGCCTCTTTGTGCTCACCGGCCTGGTGCTCATTGGCTGCTACGTTGCCTCACGCTGCTTGGTTCACAGCAAATACGGTCGCGTTTTGCAGGCCATTCGCGATGCCGAAGTCCGCGTCATGTTCACCGGCTACAACCCGCTTCATTACAAACTCTCGGTGTGGGTGATCTCGGCCGTGATGTGTGGTGTGGCCGGGGCCTTGTATGTGCCCCAGGTGGGCATCATCAACCCCAGCGAGATGGCCCCCGCCGCGGGTATCGAGATAGCGATCTGGACGGCGGTTGGCGGCCGCGGCACGCTGGCTGGGCCGGTGGCTGGTGCCATGCTGGTCAACGGTGCCAAAAGCTGGTTCACCCAAGCCCTGCCCGAGGTCTGGCTGTACTTGCTGGGGGGGTTGTTCATCGCCGTGACCTTGTTCTTGCCCCAAGGATTGGCCGGTCTGGCCCAGACCCTGCATGGCGCGTGGCGGCGGCGCAATGGGAATCGGGCCGCTGCATGACGCCTGAACTCCTGGAAGCCGGGGCGCAGGCGTTTGACGCCATGCGGCAGCGGCAACAGTCTGTCGCGTCGCCGCGCGGTGGAGCCAGCTATGGCCGCAGCGTGCAGGCCGATCAACTCGATTTGGCCCATGGCGCCATCCTCTACCTGGAGGGCATCACGGTGAGCTTCGATGGCTTCAAAGCGCTCAATGGCTTGAACCTGGACATCAGTGGGGGTGAGTTGCGCTGCATCATTGGCCCCAACGGCGCGGGCAAAACCACCCTGATGGACGTCATTACCGGAAAAACCCGTCCTGATGCGGGCACTGCCTTCTTTGGCTCCACCATCGACCTGCTGCGTTTGCGTGAAAACCAAATCGCCGCAGCCGGCATTGGGCGCAAGTTTCAAAAGCCTACCGTGTTTGAAAACCTCAGCGTCTTCCACAACCTGGAGCTGGCCCTGCAAACCCCTCGCGGCGTGTGGGCCGCCATGCGCTTTCGCTTGACGGGGGAGCAACGCGATCGCATCGACGCCATGCTCCAGCTCATTCACCTGCAAGACAGCGCCGAGCGCACGGCGGGCTGGCTGTCGCATGGCCAGAAACAATGGCTCGAGATCGGCATGCTGTTGATGCAAGACCCCAAGCTCTTGTTGCTGGATGAGCCCGTCGCGGGCATGACCGACGAAGAGACCGAGCGCACCGCCGAGCTGTTTTTAAGCCTTGAAGGAAAGCACTCCCTGGTCGTCGTTGAGCACGACATGAAATTCATCGGCGACTTGGTTCAATCCGGTCAGCGGGGCAAAAAAGTGAGCGTCTTGCACGAGGGCAGTGTATTGGCCGAGGGCTTGCTGTCCGAGGTGCAGGCCAACGACAAAGTGGTGGAGGTCTACCTTGGGCGCTGATCTCAAAGACCCCCTGGCTCCGACGGTGCTGGCGCCCGCGGACAACGCCGGCCCCAGCCTGTTGCAAGTCGAGGGTCTGCAGCAGTACTACGGTGGCTCTCACATCCTGCGCAACGTGGCACTGAACGCGCGTGCGGGCGAAGTCACGGTGGTGCTGGGCCGCAATGGTGTGGGCAAGACCACGCTGCTCAAAAGCCTCATGGGGGTGGTGCCTGTCAAGGCCGGCCAGATGCGCTTGGGCGGCCAAGACATCACCCACGATGCGCCCTATGTGCGGGTGCGCAAAGGCATGGGCTACGTGCCCCAAGGCCGAGAAATCTTTGGCCGCCTTACTGTTGAAGACAATTTGCGCATGGGTTTGGCCAGTCTCGGTGCCCGGTCTACCTTGCCGGCCGAGCTCTACGAACTGTTCCCGGTGCTCTACCAAATGCGCTCCCGGCGCGGCGGTGATCTCTCGGGCGGGCAACAACAGCAACTGGCCATTGCGCGGGCGCTGGCCAGCGGCCCACGCCTGCTCTTGCTTGACGAGCCCACCGAAGGCATCCAGCCCAGCATCATCAAAGACATCGGCCGCGTGATTCGGCAACTGGCCGACCGCGGCACCATGGCCATTGTGCTGGTGGAACAGTTCTTTGACTTTGCCGCTGAACTGGCCGACCACTACGTAGTGATGGAGCGCGGCGAGATCGTCCAGCAGGGGCGGGGGGCTGACATGCAGCGTGACGGGGTGAAAGCGCGCATGGCGATCTAGGGCCTGTTCGGAAACTCCTCGTCGGGCAGTAAATGGTCTATTGGAGTGGGCTGCAAGGCGCAAAGCACAGCCATACCGGTCGGTATTGCGAGCATTTGCTACAAAGCAGACCGCTTCAAGAGGCCGTTTGATGCCTGGCGAGGA
>JANMGB010000232.1:0-1323 GCA_031374415.1 Burkholderiales bacterium | reverse complement strand
CCCCCCCGTGCCAATATGACCTGCGCCACCTACTCCCGAGAGATTAGCGAGCAACGAGGTAGGTATGAAGATCAAAGATCAAGCCAAGGACACGATGAACATTGAGCCCAGTTTGCCCGATCCTGGCGCATCGCCGGGAGCCCGTAGGGCGACTGGCGATGCGCCAGGATCGATGCCGCCCAGTCCCGACTCCGAAGTCGTCCCTCGTGCCACACGCAGGCATTTCTGCAACGCAGAACGCCGCCGCATTCTGCTGGCCGCTGACCGGTGCACCAAGCCCGGCGAGTTGGGCGCGCTGATGCGGCGCGAAGGCGTGTACTCCTCTTATTTGAGCACCTGGCGCCGCCAGCTTGAGGCCGCCGATGCAGCCGCACTTGCCCCTCAAAAGCGTGGTCCCAAGGCCAACCCTCACCAGGCCGAAGCGCTACAAATCGCCCAGCTCACCCGGGAGCGGGACTTCCTCCAACATGAACTCGACAAAGCAAAGCTGGTCATTGAAGTCCAAAAAAAAGTTGCAGCTTTGCTGAGTCTGATCACACCGCCATCCAAGCCCGGGAGCACCTGATGGCTGGCGTTCTTGAACTCACCCCCCTCTTGGGTACTCGTGCCGCTTGTCGTGCCTTGGGCCTGTGGCGCGGGGCGCCCGCTCGCAAGCGCGCTCGTCTGCGTCGAGCTGCACTCCAAGGGCCACCGGCCCCGCGCCCAGCCCGGCCTCCACCGCCAATGGCCCTGGACAGCCAAGAGAAACAGGCTTTGCTGGACACGCTCAACAGCGAGCGCTTCGTCGATACCGCGCCTGCCGCGGTGTATGCCACCTTGCTCGACGAGGGCCGTTACCTGGGCTCTGTGCGCACCATGTATCGCCTTCTGGCAACTGATGGCGGCTCCCGGGAGCGACGCAACCAACTCATCCATCCCGTCTATACCAAGCCTGAGCTTCTGGCGGTGGCACCCAATCAAGTTTGGTCGTGGGACATCACAAAGCTCAAGGGCCCGGTCAAATGGACCTGCTTCCATCTCTACGTGATTCTGGACATCTTCAGCCGTCATGTCGTGGGCTGGCTGATCGCCGAGCGTGAAAGCGCCGAGTTGGCTGAGCAACTCATCGCCGACACTGTGGCCCGACACGATGTGCAGCCTGGCATGCTGACGCTGCACGCTGATCGCGGCACCAGCATGCGTTCAAAGCCGGTGGCCGCATTGCTGGTCGACCTGGACATCGCCAAGAGCCACAGCCGTCCTTACGTCTCGGATGACAACCCTTACTCCGAGTCCCAATTCAAGACCATGAAGTACAGGCCAGACTTTCCTGCACGCTTCGGC
>JANMGB010000230.1:0-7169 GCA_031374415.1 Burkholderiales bacterium | reverse complement strand
CCGCGCAGGCGGGGATCCAGGAGCGTGCCTCAGGAGCAACATGCCCGCGCACTGCATCCCTGCAAGCTCAGCCTGCCAATGCGCCACCTGTTCGCTTTGGCGAATCAACCGTTCAAATCCACTGACACCGGTGCAGTGTTGGACGCTATATTGAAAATAAAAAAGCGCCTTTGGGGCCATGGCGGCGTTGCAAATCCTCGCGATACCTACAGGTATCGCTGTGGTTTGCGCCTTGCCCTGACCCCAAACG
Organism: Burkholderiales bacterium; assembly: GCA_031374415.1. Classification (GTDB taxonomy): domain Bacteria; phylum Pseudomonadota; class Gammaproteobacteria; order Burkholderiales; family Burkholderiaceae_C; genus CANHBY01. The sequence continues at coordinate 6,919 of JANMGB010000230.1, read as the reverse complement.
CATCGTTTTTATTTGTTCCATCAAGCGTGCAACACTACACTAGGGCCGTTCACCCCGCGCAACGGGCCGATCTGGGTCGCTGCACCACTCACTCCAAGAGCCGGGGTACAGCTGGCCGCCGGCCAAGCCTGCCACCGCCAAGGCCAGCAGGTTGTGGCAGGCGGTGGCTCCTGAGCCGCACAGGTGGATGACCTGCTCGGGCGGGGTTCCCTCTAGCTTTGCGGACCACTCGGCTTTCAACACCGACGGCGGCTTGAACAGCCCCTGTGGACCCAGGTTGTCTTTGAAGAAGCGATTGTGGGCGCCGGGGATGTGCCCCGCCACGGCATCCAGGGGTTCAATGTCGCCGCGGTAACGTTCCGGCGCCCGCGCATCCATCAGCCGCTGGCGGCCCAGTCCGGCCAGCACCTCGTGGGCCTGCTTGATGTTCTGCCAACCGGCAGCCGTGCTGGGATAGGCGGGGGCCTGGGGCATCCGCTGGGGGCGCTCGGTGCTCAACAGGCCACCCGCGGCCAGCCAGGCGCTCAAACCTCCGTCCAGCAAGCTCACGTGGGCGTGGCCCAGCTGGCCCAGCAGCCACCAAGCGCGAGCGGCAAACATGCCGCCATGGTCGTCATACACCACCACGGGCGTGACAGGTGTCACGCCCCACTGGGCCACCGTGTGTCGCCAGGCATCGAAGTCAGGCAGCGGGTGCCGACCGTTGTGACCCAGGGGTGGGCCCGAAAGATCGCGGTTGAGGTGCGCGTAATGTGCGCCGGGCACATGCCCTGCCAGGTAGGCGCCCTCGCCAGCCTCAGGGGCACTGAGATCAAAGCGTACATCGATCACGATGGGGGCAGGCTGCTTGGCAATCGCCTGCAGCAACTGCGTAGCGGTAATGAGCGGTGTGGTCACGACCTGGTCCTCACAATGCGTGCTTCAACATCTTGCGGTACCACTGGTGAAAATGCTGCATGCCGTCTTCCATCGGGCTTTGGTAGGGGCCCGCTTCATCGTCACCCCGCTCCATCAAGGCCTTGCGGCCGGCGTCCATGCGCAGGGCAATCTCGTCGTCCTCGACGCAGGTCTCCCAGTAAGCGGCTTGGTGGGCCTGCACGAACTCGCGCTCAAACGCGGCAATCTCTTCGGGGTAGTAAAACTCGACCACGTTGAGGGTTTTTTGCGGGCCCTTGGGGTGCAGGGTGGACACCACCAGCACATGCGGGTACCACTCGAGCATGATGTGCGGATAGTAGGTGAGCCAGATCGCCCCATGACGTGGCAGGCGCCCGCCGCGATACTTCAGCAACGCCTCATGCCACTGGCTGTAGGTTGGCGAACCGGCTTTGCTCAGGCCCTTGTGCAGCCCCACGGTCTGCACCGAGTGGTGCTCGCCAAACTCCCAGCGCAGCTCATCGCAGCTCACAAACTGGCCCAGACCCGGGTGGAAGGGCCCCACGTGGTAGTCCTCCAGGTAGACCTCAATGAAAGTCTTCCAGTTGTAGTCGCACTCATGGACTTGCACCTTGTCCAGCACGTAGCCTGAAAAATCCAGGTCGGCGCGGGGGCCCAGGTCGGCCAAATGGCTGGCCACATCGCAGCCGTTGCGCTCAAACACCATGCCGTTCCAGGTTTGAATGCCGTAATTTTGGAGGTGCAGGCAGGGGTCTTGCTCAAAATGAGGCGCGCCGACCAGCCCGCCGTGCAAGTCGTAAGTCCAGCGGTGCAAAGGGCAAACAATGTGGTTTCGGGTGTGGCCGCGGCCTCGCAGCATGATGGCCTGGCGATGGCGGCACACGTTGGAGATCAGCTCCACGCCCTGCGGCGTGCGCACCAGGGCGCGACCTTCGCCTTCGTGAGCCAGTGCATGGTAGTCCCCCACCTCGGGCACGGACAGCTCATGGCCCAGGTAACGCGGGCCATGCTGAAAAATGAGCTCCATCTCACGCTGAAACAAGTCTGCGTTGAAATAGGTGTCGACCGACAACTGAGCACGCCCGCACCCACCGCCTAGCTTTTCGAGGCGAATGTCCAGATCAATCAGGTCAGACATGATCCCCAGAGTCTCCCAACAACAATGTCATCCCACCGCTCCCCGCACCGACGAACTGAGCGCACGATTTGCTGGCAGCATTGGCGCTGACAGCTTGTGGCAGGTGGGGTCAACCCCCGGGCTTCACAAGAGGGTGGTCGTGCTCATGTGGGCCTTGACAGCCGTGGCAACATCCGCGTGTTGTAGGGCAGATCTCGGGGCCTGGGATTGTACCCGCGCCCGTGCTTGGCCATTTTGGGCGCGTTGAACACTATTTCAGGGTGGACATTTGATGGTCATTGATGAGTCTTCTGTGGTTTCCCTTTGGCATGACGCTTTTTATCGGCTCGTGTTTGTAGACGACCCTGCCTCACTGGCGCAGTCCCTGCGTGGCTGGGCGCACGGGCTCACGGGTTGTCTGTGGGTGGCCCCGGAGGGGCTCAATGGCGTGCTGGCGGGCTCGGACGCTGGGCTGGCGGCATTCCAGCACGCGCTTTTGACCGACGCGCGGTGGGGGCCCTTGTTCTCGGGCATGGGTTTCAAGCGCAGTGCGTGTCGTACCGCACCGTTTCAGCGCCTCAAGGTGATGTGCCACGATGCCTTGTTGCCCTTGGGTTTGCCGCCCCGACCGGCGGACACCCCGCAGGCCTCTTTGGCGCAGACCTTGTCGCCGCTGGCGTGGCGTGAGTTGATGCAACAAGGCGATGTGGTGGTGCTGGACAACCGAAACAGCTTTGAGTACCGATTGGGCCGCTTCAAGGGCGCTGTCGACCCGGAAGTCCAGCACTTTCGAGACTTTCCGCTCTACGTGCAAGCACAAATGCCGGCTTGGCAAGCCGAGGGGCGCCGCGTGGCCATGTACTGCACAGGGGGCATCCGCTGTGACAAGACCAGCGCCTGGCTGCAGGCCCATGGGCTGAGCGTCTACTCTCTGGAAGGAGGGGTCTTGAATTACTTTGCCCAGATCCCCGACGCAGCCCAAGAGTGGGAGGGAGAATGCTTCGTGTTTGACAACCGCATCGCCCTGGACACCCATCTGCAAGAGACGAGTACCCAGGCCCAAGCGGTGTACGACACGCCAGAGGATGCCTGGCGTTTGGCGCGGGCGCTGCGGTTGAGTGACGGCGTTTGAGTGGGCCCCGGATCAGGGCTCTAGGTGGTAGCTCGTGAAGCGCTGCACTTCATTTTTCGAGCCCAGCACCACGCTCACGCGCTCATGCAGTTTTTGTGGGGTGATGTCCAGAATGCGCTCTTTGCCGTTGGTGGCTGCGCCGCCGGCTTGTTCGACCAAAAACGCCATGGGGTTGGCCTCGTACATCAAGCGCAGTTTGCCTGGCTTATCAGGCTCGCGCTGGTCCCAGGGGTACATGAACACGCCGCCCCGGGTGAGGATGCGGTGCACATCGGCCACCATGCTGGCCACCCAGCGCATATTGAAGTCTTTGCCCCGAGGGCCTTCTCTGCCCGCCAGACATTCGTCGATGTAACGCTTGACCGGCGGGGCCCAGTGGCGCATGTTGCTCATGTTGATGGAAAACTCTTTGGTGTCGGTCGGAATGGTGACCTCGTCTTCGGTCAGCACCCAAGAGCCTTGCTCTCGGTCCAGGGTGAACATGACCACACCGTGTCCCACGGTCAATACCAGCGTGGTTTGTGGGCCATAGACGCAATAGCCGGCGGCGGCTTGGTGGCTTCCGGCTTGCAAGAAGTCGGCTTCGCTCACACCGGCGCTGCCGTCGGGCTTCTTGAGCACCGAGAAAATGGTGCCAATGCTGACGTTCACATCAATGTTGCTTGAGCCGTCGAGGGGGTCAAACATCAGCAGGTACTCACCCTGCGGAAAACGGTTCGGCACCACGTAGATGCCTTCCATTTCTTCGCTGGCCATGGCGGCCAGATGGCCGCCCCATTCGTTGGCTTCGATCAATACTTCGTTGGCGATGATGTCGAGCTTCTTTTGAATCTCGCCCTGAACGTTTTCGGTTTGGGCGCTGCCCAAGACCTCGCCCAAAGCCCCTTTGTTGACGCTGATGCTGATGCGCTTGCAGGCCCGCGCCACCACTTCAATCAACAAGCGGAGTTGGGCGGGAATGAGCCCATGGTGGCGTTGTTGTTCAACCAGGTATTGGGTCAAGCTGATGCGCGAAGTCATGACGGAGGGCCCTCAAAATTCGACAAGATGGTGCAAACCCCTGAGGTTAACCCGAATCTTGGGCCGCTCGTGGCCTATTCCTTGGCGTACCCCTAAACTTCCGCCGTGAGCCAGCCCCTTTCTCCCCCTGACCCTGCCATCGCCCCCAATGACCGCTTGAGCAGTTTGCTGCCGCTCGCAGGCCTGAGTGGTGGCAATCAGGTGGGTTTGCTTCAGGGGGGGCGCGAGCTGTTTCCCGCCATGATCGACGCCATCGCTCAGGCGCGTCATGAGGTCTGGGTGGCGACCTATATTTTTGAAGACAACGAGGGGCCCCGCGCCGTCATCGAGGCCCTGTGCCAGGCCGCCCAGCGCGGTGTCGAGGTTCGTCTTTTGGTCGATGGGTTTGGTTGTAACGCCGGGCTGCCGGCCTTGTCGGCACGCTGCCGTCTAGGCGGTGTGGCTTTGGCTGTGTTTCGTCCCTTGCACGGTTGGTGGAGCTGGTTGCAGCCCGGCCAGTTGCGCCGCCTGCATCAAAAGTTGTGCGTGGTGGACGACAGGATGGCGTTTGTGGGGGGCATCAACTTGATCGATGATGGTTTTGATCAGCGGCATGGCTGGAGTGAGCAGCCCCGTTTGGATTTTGCGGTCAGCCTGTCGGGGCCGATTGTGGCCACCGTACGCCAGGTCGTGCGTGCCTTGTGGACACGGGCTTGGCTGGGGCATGAGTTTCGTGATGAGGTCAGCGCCATTGCCCGCCAGGCCAATCCGGTGGCGCGCTTGCGTCAACTGATCCGGCGCTTGCGCATGCCCTCACGCCCCCCTGCTGCTGAGAATTCAGTGAGCTTGGCGCCGATGCAGGCGGCCTTTGTGGTGCGTGACAACCTGCGTCAGCGCCGCACCATCGAGCGCCACTACATTGCCGCCATCCGCCAGGCCCAAGAGCGCATCGATCTGATGACCCCCTATTTTTACCCGGGCCGCGCGTTTCGCCGGGCCTTGCGCCTGGCGGCTCAACGTGGCGTGAGGGTGCGCCTGGTCCTGCAAGGCAAGGTGGACTACCAAATTGCGTACCTCGCAGCCCGTGCGCTTTACGATGAAATGCATGCCCACGGTGTGCGCATTTTCGAGTATCACCCGGCATTTCTGCACGCCAAAATCGCCCTCGTGGATGGGCATTGGGCCACTGTCGGCAGCAGCAACATCGACCCGTTGTCGCTGCTCTTGAACCTGGAAGCCAACGTCATCGTGCGAGATGCGCGCTTCACAGCCGACTTGGCGCGCCGCTTTGATGAGACTGTTGCGGTGTCGCACGAAGTGCAGCCCAAAGACTTCAGTCACTTGTGGTTGGGCCCCTGGCGCAGGGCGGTGGTGGCTTGGTGCGCGCATGTGTACTTGCGCATGGCAGGGCGCTCAGGCCGCTACTGACTTGGGGCGGCGTCTGGCGTCGGTCCCCCCGTGCCAATATGACCTGCGCCACCTACCCCCGAGAGATTAGCGAGCAACGAGGTAGGTATGAAGATCAAAGGTCAAGCCAAGGACACGATGAACATTGAGCACAGTTTGCCCGAGCCTGGCGCATTGCTGGGAGCCCGTAGGGCGACTGGCGATGCGCCAGGATCGGCGCCACCGAGTCCCGACTCCGAAGTCGTCCCTCGTGCCACGCGCAGGCATTTCTGCAACGCAGAACGCCGCCGCATTCTGCTCGCCGCTGACCGGTGCACCAAGCCTGGCGAGTTGGGCGCGCTGATGCGGCGTGAAGGCGTGTACTCCTCCTATTTGAGCACCTGGCGTCGCCAGCTTGAGGCCGCCGATGCAGCCGCACTTGCCCCACAAAAGCGGGGCCCCAAGGTCAACCCTCACCAAGCCGAGTCGCTGCAAATCGCCAATCTCACCCGAGAGCGCGACTTCCTCCAACATGAACTCGACAAAGCAAAGCTGGTCATTGAAGTCCAAAAAAAAGTTGCCGCTTTGCTGAGCCTGATCACACCGCCCTCCAAGCCCGGGAGCACCTGATGGCTGGTGTTCTTGAACTCACCCCTCTCCTGGGTACCCGTGCTGCCTGCCGTGCCTTGGGCCTGTGGCGCGGGGCGCCCGCCCGCCAGCGCGCTCGTCTGCGTCGAGCTGCCTTTGTAGGGCCTCCAGCCCCACGCCCAGCTCGCCCTCCACCACCAATGGCCTTGGACAGCCAGGAGAAGAAGGCTTTGCTGGACACCCTCAACAGCGAGCGCTTCCTCGATACCGCCCCTGCTGCGGTGTATGCCACCTTGCTCGACGAGGGCCGCTATCTGGGCTCTGTGCGTACCATGTACCGCCTTCTGGCAACTGATGGCGGCTCCCGCGAGCGGCGCAACCAACTCATCCATCCTGCCTATACCAAGCCTGAGCTTCTGGCGGTGGCCCCCAATCAAGTTTGGTCGTGGGATATCACGAAGCTCAAGGGCCCGGCCAAATGGACCTGCTTCCATCTCTACGTGATTCTGGACATCTTCAGCCGTCATGTCGTGGGCTGGCTGATCGCCGAGCGTGAGAGCGCCGAATTGGCCGAGCAGCTCATCGCCGACACCGTAGCCCGACACGATGTGCAGCCTGGCATGCTGACGCTGCACGCTGATCGCGGCACCAGCATGCGCTCAAAGCCGGTGGCCGCATTGCTGGTCGACCTGGACATCGCCAAGAGCCACAGCCGTCCTTACGTCTCGGATGACAACCCTTACTCCGAGTCCCAATTCAAGACCATGAAGTACAGGCCAGACTTTCCTGCACGCTTCGGC
>JANMGB010000311.1:0-44983 GCA_031374415.1 Burkholderiales bacterium | reverse complement strand
CGCCCCTTCGGGGCTCTCCGGCCTGAAGGCCGGGGTTTCAAACCTATTTCAGTTTTTTGATGAGGCCGTGCGCCATCCTACGAGAGGGGTAATTTTCAGCTACTTGAAGATAAAGGGCTTTTACCCGCCAGCTTGCGAGTTGATCGAGCTCAGCGCGAGAACAAGTCGAGGATGCTGCGTTTTTCCTCTTCCGGAGCGGGCGCCTCGGCAGGCGGCTCATCCAGGCCCAGGCTGGTGACGCCTTGGTTGTTGGCAAACTCGGTGAAGTACCACTCGCCGCCTTGGTTGACCACACCCTCTGGTGCGGTGACTTCAGACACCGGCACGCCTTTGAGCGCCACAGCCATGAAGTCGATCCAGATGGGCAAGGCCAAGCCGCCCCCGGTTTCGCGGTCGCCCATTTTGCGGGGGGTGTCGTAGCCCATCCAGGCCACGGCCACCAGGTTGCGTTGGTAGCCGGCAAACCAGGCGTCCATCGAGTCATTGGTGGTGCCGGTTTTGCCGTACAGGTCGCTTCGCTTGAGGGTGCTCGACGCCTTGGCTGCCGTGCCTGAGCGGGTGACTTCTTGCAGCAGGCTGTTCATCACGAAGGCATTGCGCGCGTCCAGCACGCGCATGGAATCGTCCAGCACGGGGAGGCGTTGCTCGGTCAAAATGCGGCCGCTGGCGTCAGTGACTTTGGTGATCAACAGCGGCGCGACGCGGTAGCCCCCATTGGCAAACACGCTGTAGCCTGAGGCCAGTTGCAAGGGTGTGACCGAGCCCGCGCCCAAGGCCAAGGTGAGGTAGGCCGGGTGGCGTTCGGGCTCAAAGCCGAAGCGGCTGACCCACGTTTGGGCATAACCCGGGCCGATGGCGTTGAGGATGCGGATGGAGACCATGTTCTTGGATTTGGCCAGGCCGCGACGGATTGTCATCGGGCCCTCAAACGTGCCGTCGTAATTTTTGGGCTCCCACGGGGGGCCGCCTGTGACTTCGGGCCCAAAAAACAGCGGGGCGTCGTTGACCATGGTGGCTGGGGTGAAGCCCTTCTCAAGCGCGGCCGAGTACATAAAGGGCTTGAAGCTGGAGCCCGGTTGGCGCCAAGCTTGATTGACGTGGTTGAACTTGCTTTTGCCATAGTCAAACCCGCCCACCATGGCGCGGATGGCCCCGGTTCGGGGATCCAGGGCCACGAAGGCCCCTTCGACCTCGGGCAGCTGGGTAATGAACCAATCGCCTTTTGCAGACTGCAGCAGGCGGATCACAGAGCCCATTTTGATTTGCAAATTGGGGTTGGTTTTGTTCGATGTGGCTTGCTTGAGGCCATCGCCCGCAATGGTGACGGAGTCACCGTTTTGCAGCAGGGCGATCACTTTGCGTGGGCCAACCTCCACCACCACGCCCGCGCGGATGTTGTCACTGTCCGGGTGGTCGGACAGGGCCTCGCCCACTTTGGCATCCCAGTCTTTCGGGTTGTTGGGCAGCGCAATGAAGGCTTCAGGCCCGCGGTAGGGCTGACGCTGCTCAAAGCTCATGATGCCTTTGCGCAGGGCGTGGTAAGCCGCCGTTTGCTGGGTGGAGTCCAGGCTGAGGTAGACATTCAGCCCGCGTGAGTAGGCTTCTCCGCCGTACTGGCTGAAGATCAACTGGCGGGCCAACTCGGTCGCGTGGTCCGCATGGTTGGGCGTGTCCGAGTTGTCGCGGTACTTGAGCTCTTGGGCCTGGGCTTCATCGTGCTGGGCTTGCGTGATGAAGCCATTTTCCAGCATGCGCTTGATGATGTATCGCTGGCGCTCGGTGGCTCGCTTGGGGTTGACCAAGGGGTTGTAGGCGGAGGGGGCTTTGGGCAGCCCGGCCAGCATGGCGGCCTCTGCGACGGTGATGTCTTTGAGCGGCTTATTGAAGTAGATGTCGCAGGCCGCAGCGAAGCCGTAGGCGTGTTTGCCGAGAAAGATTTGATTCATGTAGAGCTCAAGAATCTGGTCTTTGCTGAGCTGACGCTCGATCTTCAGGGCCAACAAAATCTCGTAGAGCTTGCGGGTGCTGGTGCGCTCGGTGCTGAGGTAGAAGTTGCGCGCCAATTGCATGGTGATGGTGGAAGCACCCTGGGCGCGCCCCTCGCCGAAGCTGGCCTTGCCTGCCCGCAACACGCCGATGTAGTCGACCCCGCCGTGTTCGTAAAAACGGGCATCTTCAATGGCGAGCACGGCATCAATCATGAGCTTGGGGATTTGCGCCACCGGGGTGAACAAGCGACGCTCTTCACCGTACTCGCCCAGCAAGACGTTGTCGCTGGAGTAAATGCGCATGGGCAGCTTGGGCCGATAGTCCGTCAGACCGCTGATGTCGGGCAGGTTGCGGTTGGCCATGGCGAAAGCCAGTCCTAACAAGAGCGCACCGCCCAGCAGGCCGGCCGTCAGCAGGCCCAACAGCCACGCAAAAATTTTGAGGGTCAAGCGCGCCCAACTGGTGGGGGCTGCAGGGACAGGAGGGCGGCGCGCGGATGACCGGCTCCGGGGGGTCGTTTGACTCATGGTGCTTTCAGGTTTCGCTCCGATTATAGGAAGCTCGCTGGACCATTTTTGGAAAGTGTGAACTGTTTAACGTTTTCTCGAAAACCCTTCAGGGTTGGTACTAAGAACGTCTCGACATAGGATCAAAGAGAGTGCCCGCAAACCCCGAAACGAGGGGTAAAACGCGCCATATTTCTTTGTTTGAAATGCCCTCAGCTGCTAGCATCCGATTCATTCCTTCAACCGATGGTTGCTCGTTGAATCGAGTCAAGAAAGGGTGTCGTGAGCTTCTTAGATACATTGCTGGGGAAAACTCACCCGCCGATGATCGGCCTGGACATCAGTTCATCCAGCGTGAAATTGGTCGAGCTCAAAAAAGGCCCCGGTGGGGAATACATTCTCGAGCGTTTTGCCAGCGAGCCCTTTGTCAAAGGCTGGGTCGCTGACGGTCAAATCGAGAAGTTTGACGAAGTCGCCGCTGCCTTGCGGCGGGTGGTCGCCAAGAGCGGCACCCGGACCAAGCAAGTGGTCATGGCGATGCCGCAGTCGTCAGTCATCACCAAAAAAATCATGTTGCCTGCAGGCCTGCGCGACAACGAGCTCGAAATTCAAGTCGAGACCGAGGCCAATCAATACATTCCCTTCTCGCTGGACGAGGTGAGTCTGGACTTTTGCGTGATTGGCCCCAGCGCCGTCTCGGTGGGCGATGTCGAGGTGTTGATTGCCGCCTCCCGCAAAGACCGGGTGCAAGACCGACAAGGTCTGGCTGAGGCCGCGGGCCTGAAGGCCGTCGTGCTGGACATTGAGTCGCATGCCTCGCGTTTGGCGGTCTCACGCATCATTGAGGGCTTGCCCAACGGGGGCAAAGATGCCCTGGTGGCATTGTTTGAGATTGGTGCTGACACCACAAGCCTCAAAGTGCTGCGTGATGATGAGCTCTTGTACGACCGCGACCAGGCTTTTGGCGGCTCGCAGCTGACCCAGCTGATTTCTCGGCAGTACGGTTTCTCGTTTGAAGAGGCCGAACAAAAGAAGGTCGGCGGCGACTTACCGGAAGACTTCGGCGTGTCCATTTTGACCCCCTTTGTGGACAGCGTGTCCCAGGAGATCGGGCGCGCCTTGCAGTACTTTTTCACCAGCACGCCGCACCACAAAGTGAATTGCGTGATGCTCTCTGGGGGCACGGCGTCGCTGCCTGGCCTGAAAGATCGTGTGACCGAGTTGACCGGCTTTACCGCCATGGTGGTCGACCCCTTTGAAGGAATGAAGCTGGGCCCTGGCGTGCGTGACAGCAAGTTGCGCCGTGAGGCCTCCTCGTACTTGACTGCCTGCGGACTGGCCATGCGGAGGTTCCTGCAGTGATTCTCATCAATCTCTTGCCTCACCGTGAGGAGCGGCGCAAGCGCCGCAAGGCCGCGTTCTTTGCCGGCCTGGCGCTGTCTGGGGCGGCCTCATTGGCTGCGGGTGGCGTGTGGTACCTCGCCGTTCAGCAAATGATCATGGGCCAGCAAGGCCGCAATGCTTATCTCAAGGCCCAAATTGCCATACTCGATGAGCAGATCAAAGATATTTCATCCCTGCGCGCCGAAATCGACTCATTGAAAGCCAGACAAAAAGCCGTTGAGGATTTGCAGATCGATAGAAATATGCCTGTTCATATTCTCAATGAATTGGTCAAACAAACTCCTGAAGGAATTTATTTCACGAGTATTAAGCAAGAGGGCCAGGTGTTGGCGATATCGGGTATTTCCCAGTCCAATGACCGTGTTTCAGAGTTCTTGCGAAATACCAGCAAAAATTCAGAGTGGTTGGTCAAACCCGAGCTTGTGGAGGTCAAGGTGGCCGCCGCTGCGGGCATCCCGAAAGATCAAAAGCGCTTGTTTGAGTTTTCGATGCGGGTGAACGTGAAGCGCCCCCAAGACCAAGCAGCGTCAGCGCCTGGGGCCGTCGCCTCAGCCCCCGGGGCTGCGCCCTCTCGCTCAGCGGCTGCGCCGAAGGTTTGACACATGGCGTCCAAACAATCTCTCAACGTTGACCTGAACTCGGTGTTCAATGGCGCGACGGCCCAGTTCTCTGGCTTGAACTGGAACGAGCCTGGCCAATGGCCCTTGTTCCCCAAAATCATTGTCTCCACGCTCGCGTTTGCGGTGGTGCTGGGCGCGCTGTGGATGTTGGTGTTGACCGGCGTCCACGACGAGCTCGATGCCGAGCGGGCCAAAGAACCCCAGTTGCAAGCCGACTTTCGCAACAAGGTGACCCAGGCGGTCAACCTGGAAGAGCTTCGCAAGCAAAAATTGCAGGTCGAAGAGTACGTGACCCAGCTGGAGAAGCAACTGCCCGGCAAGGCCGAGATGGACGCCTTGCTGACCGACATCAACCAAGCCGGTGTCGGCCGGGGGTTGCAGTTTGATTCGTTCAAGCCCGGTGACTTCGTGGTGCGCGACTACTACGGCGAAAAGCTGATCTCCATCAAGGTGGTCGGCCGCTACCACGACATTGGCGCTTTTGCGGCTGACATTGCCAACCTCTCGCGGATCGTGACACTGCACAACCTGGTGATCGCCGCACCACCGCCGAGTGCGGCGGGCGGTGCGAACGGCATCTTGACCATGGAGGCCACGGCCCGCGCCTATCGCTATCTGGACGAGACTGAGATTCAGGAAATTCGCCAAAGCAAGGCCAAGGCGGCAGCAGGAGGAGCCAAATGACAGCGCGTTTGTCGTTGCGCCAGCTCGTCATGGGCTTGGGGCTATTGGGTAGCACCTTGTTGCTGGGCGCCTGCTCGCAGGACCAGCAAGAGTTGAAGGAATGGATGGACAAAGAGCGTCGTGAGGCCAAGCCCAACGTCACGCCTTTGGTGGCCCCGAAAAAATTCAATCCCCAGCGCTACGACGTGCTCAACGCCGTCGAGCCCTTCAGCACCCGCAAGCTGACAGTGGCGCTCAAGCAAGAGTCACGGCAGCCCAGCTCGCTATTGGCGGCTGAGCTCAATCGCCGCAAAGAGCCCCTGGAGGCCCATCCGCTGGACACCATTGTGATGGTGGGCAGTGTCGTCAAAAAGGGCCAGCAGTTCGCGCTGGTCCGGGTCGAAAACCTGCTCTACCAGGTGAGAGCGGGCGAGTACATGGGTCAGAACTATGGACGCGTGACGCGCGTCACTGAGGCAGAAGTTTCGCTGAGGGAAATTGTTCAGGACGCCGTTGGCGATTGGGTTGAGCGTTCCAGCACGCTTCAACTCCAGGAGAAATCTCGATGAATTCAAGGCAGGAGAGAAACATCATGGTGAGTTTGCGTGCAGTAGCCCTGGGGCTGTTGGTGAGTATGGCAGCGCCCCTTTCAATGGCTGCGCAAAATGCCATCCAGTCGATCAATAGCAGTCAACAGGGCGACACCGACGTCGTCCGCATTGAGCTGTCTGAGCCGTTGGGGGCGGTCCCTGAGGGCTTTACGATTCAGTCGCCGGCTCGCGTGGCCATTGATTTGCCTGGCGTGGGCAATGGCATGGGCAAGTCCACCGTCGACATCAGCCAAGGCAATGTGCGTTCAGTGAACGTGGCGCAGGCCGGTGAACGCACACGACTGGTGCTCAACCTCAGGCAAACGGCCACCTACAAGGCGCAGTTGCAAGGCAAGGTGCTGCTCGTGATCTTGGAAGGTTCGGCCTCCGCGCCCGCGACAGCGCTGTCCACTGAGCCTACGCGCTTTGCCGACAACCTCAACAAGAGCCAGCTGTCCTTGCAAAACATTGACTTCCGTCGCGGGGCGGATGGGGCTGGCAAGGTGGTGGTCGACTTGGCCAACAACCAGGTGGGGGTCGACATTCGCCAGCAAGGTCAAAGCCTGTTGGTTGAGTTCCAGAAAAGCTCCTTGCCCGACAGCCTGCGTCGTCGCCTTGACGTGACTGACTTTGGCACCCCCATCCAGCGCATTTCAACCACGCAAGTGGGTGACAAGGTGCGCATGCTGGTGGAGCCACGCGGCTCGTGGGAGCACAGCGCCTACCAAACCGACAACCAGTTTGTGCTCGAAGTGCGCAACCAGGTGATTGATCCCAACAAGCTCACCCAAGGCCCCGGCTACACCGGCGACAAACTGTCCTTGAACTTCCAGAACATCGAAGTGCGGGCCCTGTTGCAAGTCATTGCCGACTTCACCAACTTCAATGTGGTGACCAGCGACACCGTGACCGGCACCGTGACCCTGCGCCTCAAAGATGTGCCCTGGGATCAAGCCCTGGACATCATCATGCAGGCCAAAGGCTTGGGCAAGCGCATGACGGGCAATGTCATGTTGGTCGCCCCGAAGGATGAGTTGGCGGCCAAGGAAAAGGCCGATCTGGAAGCCAAGTCTCAAGTGTCTGCGCTCGAGCCCCTGCGCACCCAGTCATTCCAGTTGAACTATGCCAAGGCCGAAGATGTGGCCAAGGGTCTGTCGGGTGAGGGCAGTGGTGGTGGTGGCGGTGGCAAAAACCGCAGCATTCTGAGCGACCGTGGCAGCGTCATCTCTGAGAGCCGAACCAACCAATTGTTCGTCAGTGACATCCCCTCGAAACTCGAAGAGGTCCAAAGCCTGATCGCCAAGATTGACATCCCTGTGCGTCAGGTATTGATCGAAGCGCGCGTGGTGGAAGCGGATGACAAGTTTGGCCGCTCACTGGGTGCCCGTTTGGGTTACTCCAATGCACCGATCTCCGGGCGCTCCAACATCGGTGGCAACTACGACGCCATTGGGGCACAAACGGGTCAAATCACTGAGACCGTTGATTTCTCGAATACGCGGTTTGTCAACCTGCCGGCCACAGGCCAAGGCGGCAATGAGCCCGCGTCGTTTGCCTTGTCCTTGTTCGGTTCTGCGGCCAATCGTTTCTTGAACCTGGAGATTTCCGCCCTGGAGGCCGATGGCCGTGGCAAGGTGGTGTCCAGTCCACGCATCGTCACCGCCGACCAAATCAAGGCCGTGATCAAGCAGGGTACGCGCATTCCTTTCCAGAAGGCCACCTCCAGCGGTGCGACCGCGGTTGAGTTCTTGGATGCCGTGTTGAAGCTTGAAGTCACGCCCCACATCACGCCGGACGGCAGTGTGATTTTGGATGTCGAGGTCACCAAAGACAGCGTGGGTACCGTCACCCCGGCGGGCGCTTCTGTGAACACCAAAGCTGTGAAGACCCAGGTTTTGGTGGAAAATGGCGGCACCGTGGTGATCGGTGGGATTTACGAGCAAGTCGACCGCACGGACGTCGTCAAGGTGCCATTCTTGGGTGACTTGCCGGTCCTCGGCAACCTGTTCAAGACCACCACCCTCACGGTGAACAAGACAGAGTTGTTGATTTTCTTGACGCCCAAGATCATCAGTGAGCGGACTTCTGTGCGCTGAGAACGTCTGACTTCTTGAGCCGCTCGCAGGCAACAACGGGTCTTTGACCTGAAGTTTGCTGCGCTCTCAGGGCACCGCAGTTTGCTGTGGTGCCCTTTTCGTTTTTGGGTTTTTTTGTTGCTCGCTTGCAAGGAAGGTGATGGACACTGAACACGACGGCCAACTCCTCCAGGGTGAGCACGCGATGCACCCCTTGTTTCTAGGCCCCATGTGAGCTCACGTTGCATTTCATTGATTGGCATGCCGGGCTGTGGCAAGTCCACCGTGGGTCGGCAGTTGGCCAAACGCTTGAGCCGCCCGTTTGTCGACAGCGATGCCGTGATCGAGCAGCGGCTGGGTGAGTCGATTCGCAGCTTCTTTGAGCGCGAAGGTGAGGCCGCGTTTCGCTTGATCGAGCGAGAGGTGGTGGCCCAATTGCTGCAGGATCCACGGGCGCCGGTGCTCGCCACGGGTGGCGGGGCGGTGTTGGCGCCGGCCAATCGGCAGGGTCTGCGTCAGCACTCGACGGTGATCTACTTGCGCTCTTCACCCGAAGACCTGTTTCGACGTTTGCGCAACGACACCCAACGCCCCTTGCTGCAGGTCGCAGACCCGTTGGAGCGTTTGCGTGATTTGTATCGGCAGCGAGACCCGCTGTACCGCAACGCGGCCCATTTCATCATTGAGACCGGCCGCCCGTCCGTGGCCATGCTGGTCAATATGATTCTCATGCAGCTTGAGTTGGCCGGCATTGTGCCGAGCATGTGATGTTTGCAGTCTTGACAAGGAGGGTGATGAATGACCCAAGGTGATGTGGTGAAGATCGCGCTAGGTGAGCGCAGCTATGCAATTCACATCGGGCAAGGCTTGTTGGGTCAGGCGGGCCTGTATGCCGGCTTGCCCGCGGCCAGCGAGGCCCTGATCGTCACCAACACCACCGTGGGGCCCTTGTATGCCCAGGCGCTGCAAGCGGCCTTGGCGCCCCATTTTCAGCGCGTGCACACCTTGAGCTTGCCGGATGGTGAGCAGTACAAAGACTGGGTGCACCTGAATCAAATTTTTGATGTGCTGCTCGCGCGGGCCTGTGATCGCAAGACGATTTTGTTTGCGCTGGGCGGTGGCGTGGTGGGCGACATGACGGGCTTTGCCGCGGCCAGCTACATGCGCGGTGTGCCGTTTGTGCAGGTACCCACGACCTTGTTGGCGCAGGTGGATTCTTCGGTGGGGGGCAAGACCGGCATCAACCATCCGGCCGGCAAAAACATGATCGGTGCCTTTCACCAGCCTTTGCGCGTCGTGGCTGACTTGGATGTGCTGCGCACCTTGCCTGCGCGGCAAGTGTCGGCCGGTTTGGCTGAAATCATCAAGTACGGGCCGATTGCCGATGATGGCTTTTTTGTCTGGCTGGAGCAGCACATCGAAGCCGTGAGGGCGCTGTCGCCCGAGCCCTTGGCCTATGCCATCAAGCGCTCTTGTGAGATCAAGGCGGCGGTGGTGGGGCAAGATGAGCGCGAGTCCGGCATGCGGGCCATTTTGAATTTTGGCCACACCTTTGGACACGCCATTGAGGCGGGCATGGGCTATGGCGAGTGGCTGCACGGTGAGGGCGTGGGCTGCGGCATGGTGATGGCCGCTGACTTGTCCGTGAAGATGGGCCTGTTGGATGGCGCCTACCGAGACCGCATCGAGAGTCTGGTGCGTCGCGCCGGTTTGCCGGTGGTGGGGCCGGCCTTGGGCGCCGCGCGTTACCTGGAGCTGATGCGTGTCGACAAAAAGGCCTCGCAGGGGCAAATTCGGTTTGTGCTGATTGAAGCGCCTGGGCGCGCCGGTTTGCACTCGGCTCCTGATGATTGGGTGAGTCAAGTGCTGGAGGCGCGGTGCTAGCACCCCGTCGCAGTGAATTTGAAAGGTTGAATTGTTGCGGGGCCCATAGTGAAGTGCACAGGCTGCTGGATTCCCGCCTGCGCGGGAATGACGTGGCGAGATGCCAACCCCTGCGCCCGTCATCCCCGCCTTCTCCGGTCATCCCCGCCTTCTCCCGTCATCCCCGCGCAGGCGGGGATCCAGGCGGGTGCCTGAGGCGCAACAGGCCCGCGCGCACTCCATTCCTGCACGCTTCGCCTGCCAATACGCCCCCTGTTCGCCTTGGCGAATCAACCTTTCAAATTCACTGCGACGGGGTACTCACGCAGACCTGGCACCGACAAAAGATAAAGCGTTTCTTGAATGGCTTGCCAGTCATCCGCCGAAATCAACACAGCACTGTTGCGCTTGCCCGAGATGAGGATCGGCTGATGGGACTCGGTTGTTCGATCGATCAATCGATAGAGGCTTGCGCGGGCTTCGTTGGCCGTGAGACTCGTCAT
Source organism: Burkholderiales bacterium (assembly GCA_031374415.1). Lineage (GTDB taxonomy): Bacteria > Pseudomonadota > Gammaproteobacteria > Burkholderiales > Burkholderiaceae_C > CANHBY01. Next base: position 34,770 of record JANMGB010000311.1, on the reverse strand, counting down.
GGTTCAGCCCCTCCGTTTGAAACAAAAGCGTACGCTAAACCGTACCGTTGTTCCATCTTGGCTCAGAACATGCCCAGCCAACCCTAAGTCGCCATCCGTGACTTTGTACCGCTTTGGGCAGAGTTGTTCTCCGCTCAGGGCTTGATGTGAACCGTTTGTCGTTTGACGGTGGCCGAGCGGGTGGGGGGCGTCATAGACTGCGATCCATTGCTTGGGAGACCACCATGCGCTTGCGCCGGCCACGCGGATTCACACTTGCAGCGACCGCATTGCCTTTTGACATCCACGGCCTGCGCCGAGCACGCGCGGCCGAGGCAGTGTCGATGATCTCGGCCCTGCGCTCAAGCCCCGAAGTCGGGGCTGATGGCGGCGCATTTTTACACGGCGGCTCATGATGCGTGCACGTCCATCACTGGGGTTGACGTTGCTGGAGTTGATGGTCACGCTGGCCATTGCGGCCATCCTGTCGACCTTGGCTGCCCCCAGCTTCCAGGACTTCTTCATTCGCAACAGCGCTGCAGCCATTGCCAATGAGTTCACGGGCAGCGTGCTGCGCGCGCGCAGCACGGCAGCCCAGCGCAACATGTGTGTAGTCATGTGCCGCAGCACCACCACCGAGGCAGCCGTCCCCCAGTGTGCCAGGGTGGCGGGCAACTGGAACACCGGGTGGATGATTTTCCTCAATGAGGCCTGCGACGCTATCAACGGCACACCAGCCATCGGGCAAATCGTGGGCGTGGTCAATGCAACGCGACAGGAGTTTTCGCTGGTGTCCAACAACACCGCGCCGCTGGATTACATCGTCTTCTCCCCCACCGGGTATCCCCGCCGCACCGACATCGGCGGCTACGACCTGCTCTACCGCACCGACACCACCCGCTCGTCCAATCGACGCATTTGCGTGAATGCCTTGGGCGAGGTGGTGACGGTGGCTTACTCTGGAGCGTGCCCATGAGACCGCGTGTGCCTTTGAATGGTGTGGGTGCTAAGCGCCGCACCGGATTCACCTTGATCGAAGTCTTGGTGTCCGTCATCATTTTGTCGATTGGCATGCTGGGCATTGCCGGGCTGCAGGCCGCCACTTCGCGCTACAAGATGAACTCTTGGGCGCGCAACGCAGCGGCGGTGCTGGTCAGTGATTTCGCGGATCGCGTGCGCGCCAACTCCAGCGAAGCGGGTAGCGCTTACAGCAAGGCGCCAACGGCCTCCAGCTACGTGTTGCAGCAGACCTGGGCCGATCAGGCCACGGTTCCTGACGCCCCGACCGTTGACTGCCAGGCGCCGGGGGTCTCCTGCACGCCCGCTCAACGGGCCACCTATGACCTGACTATTTGGCGCCGCGAGCTTCGGCGCGTGATGCCCACGGGCTCGGCATGGATCGAGGGCTCGCGTGCGGCGGGCATCAACGTCACACTGATGTGGACTGACCAAACCAATGTGCAGGTGGGCGCATCAGCGGGTGACCTGGTCGAGACGCCCAGGTGCTCCGTCGCACCGACGAGCGGCGTAGCACAAACCCGCTGCTGCCCGGACGCCGCCGAGGTGGAGCCCGGCGTGCGGTGCCTGCGGTTTTCCTTCATTCCTTGAGGACGGGCCATGACGCGCTTTTCTTCCAAGCCACGCGGGATGTCTTTGATTGAGCTGATGGTGGCCATGGGCTTGAGCCTGGTCATTGTGGGCGCGGCGGCTTATCTGTATTTGGCCACCCGAGAAAACCAAAGCAAGCTGGACCAAGCGGCTGGCGCGAGCGAGGTCGGCAACTACGTCTTGCGCTTGGTGGGGCGGGATCTGGGCAACGCGGGGTTTTACCCAGCGGCCCACGCCGAGTTGGCACTGCCCAACGTGTTGAATGGATACACCAACGTCACTGGCCGCCCCGCCTATAACCAGGGCATTTTTGGCTGCGACGGCGCGCCCTTCAATTTCACCACTGGCACTTGTGATCTCCCTGTCCCGGCGCCGCCGGGTGCCCCGCCCCCGCCCGATACCCTGGTGATCGGGTACTTCACCAGCGACGTGTTTTCGGGGCAGGGCGGGCAGCGACAGGATTGCGAGGGCTTCGACGTGGCGCTGGGCACTGTCAATGCGTCGCGGGGGGGCGTTGCTGTTGCAGCGGCGCCGTTGGTGGCACCCACGCTGCCCTTGTTTGCGGCCAATCACTACACCCTGCAAAGCGCTGCCATGGCCACCAATGCCAGCACCACGATGACGTTTGAAGGGCGTGCGGTGACCACCCGTAGCTTGTTGTGCAAGGGCCTGGTGTCGGGTGCCGCCGCGGACTACAGCCGCATCATTTCAGGGCTGGATGATTTTCAGGTGTTGTACGGCGTGTCTGGCACGCCGGCGGCAGCCGACCAGTCGCCGCCGGTGGAGTTTATGTCCGCAGATTTGGTGGACAGCGAGGGCACTTTGGATGTGGATGGCGTGATCCTCGCGCCCTGGCGACGGGTGGTCGCGGTGCGCGTCTGCGTGGTGTCCCGAACGTACGAGTCGGCCAACGCGGTCAGCTCTGGCCCACAGCAGTGGCAAGACTGCGCCGGCGTCACGCAAACCGCCACCGCCACCGACCGCAGCCTGCGCAAGACTTACACCCAGGTTTTCAGTGTGAGAAACCACCTCAACGCGGCGTACTGACATGACCCCCCATCCAGCCCATGTCCCTGTCCGCCATAGCGGTGGCCGTTTTGCACAGCCTAGTCGAGGCGTTGCCTTGCTGGTGGTGTTGATGCTGCTGCTGGCCATCACCGGCATCGCGCTGTACTCGGCCCGTTATGCCGTCGTGGGCGAGTCTTCGTCGCGCAACCAAATGGACAACGAGATCGCCCGGCAAGCGGCTGAAGCAGCCCTGCGTGACGCCGAACGTGACCTGAACTTGACGGCCAATGTCCCGGGTGCCCGCTGCACCCGGCCGAATCTCGGCGTTGCTCGGTTCACGCCAGAATACTTTTACGAGGGCCTGCCTTGCCCGCAGGGGCAGTGTGCGCTCCCGCTCGCGAGCGAGCCGCGCAAGTGGGGCGACCTGACCAAGGGTGAAAGCTGGTGGCCTGCCGCGCGTGGCGGTCTCTGGAACGACAACGTGGCTGACAAGCCGGGGGCCCTTTGCGACTTCTTGGGGGGCGTGCCTCTGGGTACTTACACCGGCGCAGCCCCACTCGTGGGTGTGGCCATTCAGCCGGAGTACTTGTTGGAATTGGGGTTTCTTTACAGCTCCGGCCAGATCTTTGCTCGCATCACAGCCCGTGGATTTGGCTTGACCCCGGAAACCCAGGTGGTGCTCCAGAGTTACTTCAGGCTTAAGTGAGCGGCTTCACGCTCAGCCGCCTTTATTGATTGGACTCGTTATGAAACAGATCACCGTTTACACCTTGGCGGCCATCTTGATGGGCTGTGTGGCCTCATTCAGCCAGGCCCAGCCCACGGCCCAGGTTTACACGCCCATCGAGGCCATCCCGCCCAACGCGCTGGCTACACCCGCGCGCCCGGCCATCATGCTGAACATGTCGAAAGACCACCAGCTGTTTTACCGGGCATACAACGAATACTCGGATTACAACGGCGATGGGCAGCCCGATGGCGGCTACCTTCACGACAAAACCAAAACCAAAATCTACTCGGGCTACTTTGACCCGATGAAGTGCTACACCTACAGCGCCAGTGACCAGCGCTTTTCGCCCTCAGCGAATGCCGACGCAGACAACTACTGCAACGGCTTATCCTGGAGCGGTAACTTCTTGAACTGGGCCACCATGACGCGTATGGACATTGTGCGCAAGGTGCTGTACGGCGGCTACCGCAGCACCGACGGTACGGCGTCGTCGGGCGGCACCTCGTTGACCGTGCTGGAGCGGGCCTCCCTGCCCATGGACGCGCATTCGTTTGCCAAGTACTACAACGGCTCCGACATCGCCAGGCTCACTCCCTTCGCAGAGGCCGAGGTCACGTTCTGCAACACCACGGTTGATGACAACAACGGCTGGTCCCACCTGACCACCCGACCCCCGTTGTTGCGTGCCGCTCGGGGCAACTATGCCCTTTGGAACGCGCATGAGCGGCGCCAGTGTCGGTGGAATGAAGAGACCTTCTGGGATAACGACGGCACAGGCAACGGCAACACACTCGCCCTCACGGGGCTGGCTGCCTCGGGTGGATACCCCAGCCGTACGACGCAAGCTTTGCCCGCGGGAAGCAGTGGCGACTTCGTGGTGCGGGTTGAGGTGTGCAACAGCAGCCTGCTGACCGAAAGCGAGCGGTGCCGCCGGTACCCCAACGGCAACTACAAGCCCTTCGGCTTGTTGCAAGAATACGGTGAGGCTGACCAGGTTGAGTTTGGCTTGATCACTGGCTCGTTCAGCCGCAACATCTCGGGCGGGGTGCTGCGCAAGAACTTATCTTCGTTTCGCGATGAGGTGAATGACGCCAGCGACGGCACGTTCACCTCGGTGGTGGGCATTGCAGGCACGCTCAATCGCATCCGAATTTGGGGCTACCGCTACAGCGACAGTTCCTACTCAGCCAGCAACTCGGACCCTCGGTTCGACGATGGCAATTGCACCTTCCAGCTCAGTGGGTTGACCGACAACCGATGTGCCAGCTGGGGCAACCCCATCGGCGAAATGTTCACCGAGGCCCTGCGCTACCTCAAGGGGCCTGTGGGCTCAGGAACCTATGGCCCGGCAGCGGCCTATGGCGGTGGGGCCGATGTCAAGGGCGACATTTTGGGCTTGCCCCGGCCGGCTTGGAGAGATCCCTTCAGGCGCGGCCCCATTATCGATAACGTGTTTGGCCAGCCGCAATGTCGGCCCATCAACGCCATCAACTTCAATGCCAGCGTCATTTCGTACGACAACGACACCCAGGGCCCCTTCACCGATCTCCGCGCCGCAGAGTCCTTGAACAGCTACATCGATGCCGTGGGCAGGGGCGAAGGGGTTAACGGCACCAGCCGCTTTGTTGGGCGCATGAATGGCGCGGGTGACAGCTCATGCACGGCCAAAACCGTGGGTACTTTGTCTGAGGTGGATGGCTTGTGCCCCACCGGGCCGGCCTATCGTGGCTCGTTTGCGCTGGCGGGGGCGGCCTATTGGGCCCACACGAACCCCATACGCGACATGAGTCCCGACTTTCCGCTAACCAGCCGCATGTACGGCACCAACAAAGACCCCAATTTCCGGGTTGACACTTTCAGTGTGGCGCTGGCCCCCGGGTTGCCGCGCATCGAGGTCAGGGCCCCTGCTGGCACGGCCATCATTCAACCGAACTATGTGTTGAACCGAGGTAGCGTCAAGGCGGGCAACGGCACCCTGGTTGATTTTCGGGTGGTCAGTCAGACAGCCACCTCTGGCAAATACCTCGTGATCTGGGAAGACTCCGAACAGGGTGGCGACTACGACCAAGACGCGTCAGGTATTTTGGAGTGGACTTTGACTGGCAACACCCTGAAAGTCACCACCAGCACCTTCGCTGATGCCACGGTCAACCCACAAGGGTTTGGCTACACCATCTCTGGCACCGACAAAGACGGGGTTCACTATCACTCGGGCATTTTGAACTTCAGCTTCAACGACCCCAGCAATTTGGTGGTGCGTCGAACCGACGGCACCTCAGCACATCCGCAGATCAACGGTACCGGTGGCTGCCAAGGTTGCAGTAAAAACCAGCTGCCCAGCCAAGCTACGTACACGGTCACGGGGGGGTCCGGCCTCAACCTCCAGGATCCCCTGTTTTATGCCGCCAAGTGGGGCGGCTACAACTTTGCCAGCGGTGGCTCGCCCGATTTGCCCGACAGTGCCAGCAAATGGGATTCGATCAACGGCGATGGCCTCCCAGTGAGCGACGGGGTGCCTGATAACTATTTCCTGGTTTTCAACCCCGACCAGTTGGAGGACGCCTTGCGCCGAGTGTTCAGCGCCATCGTGTCCACGTCCAATGCAGCGCCTGCGGTCTCGTCCACTGAATTGATCTCTGGCGATCTCAAGTTCGCGGCCGAGTTCAGTCAAAACAGGGAATTTGTGTCGGGCGACGTGAAGGCCTTCCCGGTGTCGTCTACGGGCTTCGCTACCAGCCCAACGTGGAGCCTGAGTAAAACGCTGACATCTGTCAGGCCAGTCGATCGACGGATCATCACCAATGATGGGGCCGAGGGCGTGGTTTTCGACTGGGCTACGCTCAGCACTCGCCCGGCCTACCTGGCCATGCTCACCGGAGGTGTCACCCCTGTTTCTGCGGCGGATGCGCCGGCCCTCGTAGACTACCTGCGGGGCGACCGAAGCCGTGAAAGCAGCACCACCTCCGCGCCTTGGCGGGTGCGCCCGACCGACAACATCGTCGGACCGATCGTGAATGCGGCCCCTTGGATTCAAGATCGCCCAATGGCCCTCTTTTTCTCGGCCAACTACTTTCCGGGGTACCGTGATTTTTTGCTGGAGAAGAAGGGGCGCACGAAGTTGCTTTGGGCTGCCTCTGACGACGGCATGCTCCATGGCGTGCGGGCCGACGATGGCACCCCGGTACTGTCTTATGTGCCTGGCATGTTGGCGCCACGCTTGGTTGAACAAACGCAGACGGGTTTAGGGGTGCGCGCCTTCGTGGATGGCAGTCCTTTTACGGGTGACGTTGGGTTTCCCCGAGCGGCGATCAGCGGCTCACCAGCCACCACCGATTGGCGCACCTACTTGTTCGGCTCCCTCGGGCGAGGCGGGCGTGGGCTGTATGCGCTGGACGTCACGGACGCGACGAACCTGAAGGACACCCTTGCGACCCGTGTTTTCAAGTGGCAATTCACGGCCGACGATGATGCCGATCTGGGTTACGTCTTGAGCGACGTGGCCATCAAACCCTCGACCAACCAAGCCACGCCCATCGCCAAGCTGAACAATGGCAAGTACGCCATCATCATGGGCAACGGCTACCAATCGACCTCTGGCAAGGCTGCCTTGATGATTTTGCCTGCCGAGGGCCCGGTAGCGGGCAATTGGGTGAACCGCTATTACAAGCTGATAGCAGACAACGGCACTGGAAATGGCTTGTCCACTGCCACCTGGGTTGATTTGGACAACAACGGCACCGCCGACGTCGTGTATGCCGGCGACTTGAAGGGCAACCTTTGGAAGTTCGATATCTCCAGCGCCAACCCCGCCGACTGGGGCATGGCGTACGCAGGCCAGCCCCTCTACATCGCCACCAATGGAGGCCCCTCGACGCCACGACTGCCGATTTCGGCTGCACCAGAGATCACGTTCACGACGTTTGGTGGCGTGATGGTGACCTTTGCCACGGGGCTGTCCAACACGGCGGCAGAGTTTCCCAGATTCGATGTCAAACATCGGATGTACGGTATCTGGGATCGTGCAGCCTTCGCATCCACTGTTCCGGCGGCCCGCCGCATCCTGCCCCGCGGCTACACGACCTTGGTGCCGCGAATCCTCACCCGCAACAGTGATGGAATCGTTTCGGTTGCCAATCCGGGTGCTGCAATTGACTACCAAAACCCGGTGGCGCGGGACGCCAAAGATGGCTGGTATGCCATCCTGCCAGGCGATTCCGAGATGGTGGTCTCGAATCCGAATTACCGCTTCGAGACCATTTTTATGATTTCGATTCGGTCCAGTACGAGCGACAGCTGCGACGGTCTGCCAGCCGCCACGATTTATGGGTTTAACCCGGTGTCGGGGGTGCCGAGCGTCGCGACATTTGGCGAAGACAGCTCCGCAGGTGGTACCCGCTTCCGGAAGATGGGCGCCCCGCTCGCCTATCAAAAAGCCGTTGCCGCGTTTGATGCGACCGGGCGCGCGGCTAACTTCAGTGGCGGGGTCAGCGCCGCAGAAAGTTCCAGTAATCTTGCCTTTGAGGGGGTGCTTGGAAGCACGGTTTTCCGGTTCGCCAACCGTAATGCCCGCATCCAATGGCGTGAAATCCCCGGAGTAAGAACCTACGTGAGGCCATGATGAACAGCACACGCAAGCACAGGCCCCGGGGGCTCACCCTGATCGAGCTCATGATCGTGGTGGCGATCATTGGGGTGTTGGCATCGATTGCCTACCCGTCTTACCAAGAGTCGGTGGCCAAAGGTCGACGGGCCCAAGCCACGGCGCAGCTCTTGGCGGCCCAGCAGTGGATGGAGCGGTTTTTCGCCGAGAACCTGCGCTACGACCAAACCGCGGGCGGCACGCTCGTCACGGCCGCCACCCAGTTCGCGGGGCGCTTCACCACGGTGCCCCCACCGGGAGAGGGCGGGGCGTTTTACAACCTGACGGTGGCGACACCTACCCAGTCCAGCTACCTCATCACCGCCACCCGAGTCGGCGCCATGGGGGCAGACCGTTGCGGGGACTTGACCCTCGACCAATTGAATCGCAAAGGCTTCGCCGCTGGCACTTATTCTGGCTTTGCCAGTGTGGATGAGGCTCGCGCCGCCTGCTGGCGCTGAACACCGGGCTCGCCCCCCGGTGCGATGTGATATTTGCACGGTTTTTCCCCATGAACGTGGGGGCTGCGTTTGGGGCGTGAGGTGATACCTTCTAGGACGGGTCGCGAAGTGCGACCTCCGTCACGAATGATCACCCAGAGGAAGCCATGCAATCACAATCCAAGGATCTCATCCAACGCCTGGAGCTCAGTCGCATCGACGACTTGCTGCGCAAGCTGATCGCCAAATCGGCCAAAGACGAGGCGGCCCGCGCCTTTGTCCGGCTGACTTGCGGCGCACACCAGCATGAGGGCATCCCCGTCAAAATCCAAACCCTGGCGGGCGAAGATTTCCTCGGCCTGTACCAACTCGACGGCGGCCTGCGCGGCCACGAGGCCTTGGTGATTTTGCCCACCAAGACCATCACCAGCATGGTGCTGCTCAACATGCGCGACCACATGGATTTGCTGTCCACTCGCCCCGAGCGGGCGCTGTTTGAGTGAGTGCTGGGGGCAGGGGAGATCCAGCAAGCCCCGGCCCACATTAGACCGTTTTAGTCAAAACAACTAATTATTGATTTTGGCTAAAATGAGCCCATGAACAAGATTTTTCACCGCACCGCTCTCGCGCAGCAGATGGCGCAACAGCTGCTGCACCCAGGGGTTTTGGACGAGGGGCTCAGGTCGGGCCTGTTCATCTCCGGTGTACGGCGCACAGGCAAAACCACCTTCCTGCAAGCCGACCTGATACCCGCGCTGGAGCTCGCCGGCGCGCTCGTGATTTACGTCGACCTGTGGTCCAACACGCAGACCAACCCCTCGGCGCTGGTCCACGTGGCCATCCGACGCACACTTCAAGAACTCCAGACGCCTGTGGGCGCGATGGCCGAACGGCTCAAGAAGCTTCGCAACGCGGAGCTGGCGGTCGCGGGGTTCAAATTCGGCTTCAAGGTCGACAGCGTTGGAGCCGACGGTGGCGTGACCTTGGCTGAGGCGTTCACGCAGGTGGTTGACCAGGCGGGCGCTGATGTCGTGTTGATCATTGACGAGGTGCAACAAGCCATCACCTCGGAAGAGGGCAACCAGATGCTGCTGGCCTTGAAGGCCACGCGAGACACCATCAACCCCCGACCCGGGACGCCCGGCCATTTCATCTTCGTTGGCACCGGCTCGCACCGGGCGCTGGTGAGCGAGCTGACGGCCCGTCGCAACCAGGCATTCGCTGGCGCCACATCCATCCCCTATCCGGTCTTGGACGCTGACTACGTGGCGCACTTGCTCGACAGGCTGCGCAGTGAGGGCCTGACGACCCAGCCCAGCCTGGAGGTGGCCACGCAGGCCTTTCGCACGCTGGGTGCGCGGCCAGAGGAAATGCTGCGCGCTCTGCGTGAGCTGCATTCGCTCTTGCCGTCCGGCGGCGACCCCAATGCCTTCCTGCCGGTCATCGCGGGCACGCTTCGCTCCACGGCGGCCGATGTCGAGATTGCCAAAGTGGAGCAGCTCGGTGCGCTGGCCATGGCGGTGTTTGAGCGCATTGCCGCTGCGGGGGGTGACGCCAAAGGGTTGTTCACACTCGACGCGCTCAACGGCTATGCGCAAGCCATCGGGCGTGATGTTCGCGCTGATGAGGTGCAAGCGGCTCTCAACGATCTCATGGATGCGAACATCGTGATGCGTCGCAGCCATGGGTTGTATGGCTTGACCGATCCCGTCGTGCACGAAATCTGGCGAGCTCGCAACGCCCTCACGGGGCCGCCGAGCGAGCAGCCTGGGGCTCCTTGATGGGCCAGGTACCCCGTCGCATTGGATTTGAAACGTTGAATTGTTGCGAGGCCGATAGTGAAGTGCACAGGCTGCTGGATTCCCGCCTGCGCGGGAATGACGTGGCGAGATGCCAAACCCTGCGCCCGTCATCCCCCGCCTGCACCCGCCATCCCCGTCATCCCCGCCATCCTCGCCATCCCCGTCATCCCCGTCATCCCCGCCATCCTCGCCATCCCCGTCATCCCCGCCATCCCCGCCTTCTCCCGTCATCCCCGCGCAGGCGGGGATCCAGGAGGGGGCCTGAAGCGCAACAGGCCCGCGCGCACTCCATTCCTGCACGCTCCGCCTGCCAATGCGTCACCTGTTCGCTTTGGCGAAATCAACCTTTCAAATTCACTGACACGACGCTGGCCGCAGCCCTCTGGCCCAAAGTGCTCAGCCCGATCCTCTCGGCCTTCCCGGTACAGCCGGACTGACCGCATGGCGCGCCAGCCCCGTCTCATCATGGCCGAGCAGCTGCATCTGGTGTGGCAATGCGGCCTGGGCGTGCCCCCTTTGTTTCAAGACGAGGCCGATCATCACCACTACCTGGCCCAGTTGTGGCGAGGTGCAAAGACGCACCGGGTCGATGTGCACGCCCACGTGCTGTTGCCTGAACAAGTGGTGTTGCTGGTCACGCCCCATGCTTTGACAGCCCCGGGCGAGGCACAAGCCCCCGCGCCTTGCGGCTTGAGCGCCCTGATGCAGGCTCTGGGCCGCGACCATGTGGCGGCCTACAACCGCCGCCATGGCCGCCGGGGCACCTTATGGCAAGGCCGCTTTCGCGCGGCCCCGGTCGACGCCGCCGCCCACTGGCGGGCCTGTGTGCAGTACATCGAACAAGCCCCTGTGCGCCACGGTTTGGTCGGCACCCCAGGGGCCTATCCTTGGTCAAGCGCCCCACACCACCTGGGGCAGGTGAGGGTGGACGGCCTCAAAGCGCTCCCGCAGCACTGGGCCTTGGGCAATACGCCCTTCGAGCGTGAGGCCAGCCATCGCCAATTGCTGGCGGAGCCTCTGAGCGCCGCCGAGTTGTCGGCCATCGAGCGCACCCCGCGCCAAGGTTGGGCCTGGGGGTCGGCAAGTTTCTTGCAGTCACTCCAGGGCCCTGCCGGGCTGCGGCGTTGGGGCCCGGCACCCCGCGGCCGTCCACGCAAGCCTCGACCTTGATCTGTCCCTTAATTCCCGCCCCAATTCCGTTGAGACCTATTAAATAGGGTCGGAACCCATTTTTTCCGCTTGAACCCCTGTCGTTCCCGAAGTACGCTTGCGGTCTTGATGCCGTATCCGCATCAGATACCCACTTATTTTGCATAAGGACACGTGCATGCGCCACGAACAACCCTCTTCCGCGGCCGAGTGGTCGGAGATCGAAACCGCTGCCCAGCACGGGTTGTACAGCCCCAGTCACGAGCATGATGCCTGCGGGGTCGGCTTCGTGGCGCACATCAAAGGCACCCGGGCGCACCACATCGTGACCCAGGGCTTGAAAATCCTGGAAAACCTCGACCACCGGGGTGCCGTGGGGGCTGACAAGCTCATGGGGGATGGCGCTGGCATCTTGATCCAGATCCCGCACGAGTTCTACCGCGCCGAGATGGAGCGCCAAGGCGTCAACCTGCCGGCCCCCGGTGAATATGGTGTGGGGATGATTTTCTTGCCCAAGGAACACGCCTCACGCCTGGCTTGCGAGCAAGAACTCGAGCGCGCGGTCAAAGCCCAGGGCCAAGTGCTGCTCGGCTGGCGCGACGTGCCTGTGGATGCCAGCATGCCCATGTCGCCCACCGTGCGCCAGAAAGAGCCCATCATTCGGCAGATTTTCATTGGCCGCGGCCCGGACGTGATCGTGCCGGACGCCCTGGAGCGCAAGCTCTACGTGATCCGCAAAACCGCCTCCAGTGCCATCCAGGCGCTGCAACTCACCCACAGCCGCGAGTACTACGTGCCCAGCATGAGCTGCCGCACCGTGATCTACAAAGGCTTGCTCTTGGCCGACCAGGTGGGCACCTATTACAAAGACCTGATGGACCCGCGTGTGGTCTCGGCCCTGGCCTTGGTGCACCAGCGCTTTTCCACCAACACCTTCCCCGAATGGCCCTTGGCCCACCCCTACCGCATGGTGGCGCACAACGGTGAAATCAACACCGTCAAGGGCAACTTCAACTGGATGCGGGCCCGCGAGGGGGTGATGAACTCCCCCGTGCTGGGCGACGACCTGCGCAAGCTGTATCCCATCACCTTCGAGGGCCAAAGCGACACGGCCACTTTCGACAACGCCCTGGAGCTGCTCACCATGAGCGGCTACTCGCTGGCGCATGCGGCCATGATGATGATCCCCGAGGCCTGGGAGCAGCACGCCACCATGGATGCGCGCCAGCGCGCCTTCTATGAATACCACGCCGCCATGATGGAGCCCTGGGACGGCCCGGCCGCGATGGTCTTCACCGACGGCCGTCAAATCGGTGCCACCCTCGACCGCAACGGCCTGCGTCCGGCGCGCTACATCATCACCAACGACGACCTCGTGGTCATGGCCTCGGAGACGGGTGTGCTGCCCATCGCTGAAAACCGCATCATCAAAAAATGGCGGCTGCAGCCCGGCAAAATGTTCCTCATCGACCTCGACCAAGGCCGCATCATTGACGACGAGGAGCTCAAACGCCAGGTCTCCTCAGCCCAGCCCTACCGCCAGTGGATCGAGAGCGTGCGGGTCAAGCTCAACGATGTGCCTGAGCCCGGCGCAAGCGGCCTGCAGCCCTTTGCCGACAGCCTCCTTGACCGCCAACAAGCCTTTGGCACCACGCAAGAAGACCTCAAGTTTTTGCTCACGCCCATGGCCTTGGCCGGGGAAGAGGCCATCGGCTCCATGGGCAACGACTCGCCCCTGGCGGTGTTGTCCGACAAAAACAAGCCGCTCTACAACTACTTCAAGCAGCTGTTTGCGCAGGTCACCAACCCGCCCATCGACCCGATCCGAGAAAACATCGTGATGTCCTTGGTGTCCTTCATTGGCCCCAAGCCCAACCTGCTCGACATCCATGCCGTCAACCCCCCCATGCGTCTGGAGGTGACCCAGCCCGTGTTGGACTTCGAGCACATGGCCCGCCTGCGTCGCATCGCGGCCCACACCTCGGGCAAGTTCAAGGTCTACGAGCTCGACATCACCTACCCCGTGAGCTGGGGCGATGAAGGTGTGGAGGCCAAGCTCGCCTCCTTGTGTGCCGAGTGTGTGGACGCCATCCAAAGTGGCCACAACATCATCGTCATCACCGACCGCCGCCTGGACCGCGACCAGGTCGCCATCCCCGCCTTGCTGGCCTTGTCGGCCGTGCACCAACACCTCGTGCGCGAGGGCTTGCGCACCACCGCCGGCCTGGTGGTTGAAACCGGTTCAGCGCGCGAGGTGCATCACTTCGCCACCCTGGCCGGCTACGGCGCCGAAGCCGTGCACCCCTACCTGGCCTTGGAAACCCTGCAGCAGCTGTGCGCCTCCACAAGCCCAGTTGATGCGCCCCTGGCCGCCTTGGGGCCGGACAAGGCCACCGCCAACTACATCAAAGCCATTGGCAAAGGCTTGTCCAAGATCATGTCCAAAATGGGCGTGTCGACCTACATGTCTTATTGCGGCGCCCAACTCTTTGAGGCCATTGGCCTAGACAAGTCGCTGGTGGACAAATACTTCCGGGGCACGGCCAGCCAGATCGGTGGCATGGATGTCTTTGGTGTGGCGGAGGAGGCCATTCGCATGCACCGCGCCGCCTTTGGCGACGACCCCGTCTTGGCCGACGCCCTGGACGCGGGGGGCGAATACGCCTGGCGCGTGCGCGGCGAGGCCCACATGTGGTCGCCTGACGCCATTGCCAAACTGCAGCACAGCACCCGTGCCAACCAGTTTGACACCTACAAAGAGTACGCCCAACTCATCAACGACCAGTCCAAGCGCCACATGACCTTGCGCGGATTGTTCGAGTTCAAACTCGACCCCCAGCAAGCCATCTCCCTCGACGAGGTCGAGCCCGCCGCCGAGATCGTCAAACGTTTTGCCACGGGCGCCATGTCCTTGGGCTCCATCTCCACCGAGGCCCACACCAACCTCGCGGTCGCCATGAACCGCATCGGTGGCAAAAGCAACACCGGCGAAGGCGGCGAAGACCCCGCCCGCTACCGCAACGAGCTCAAAGGCATCCCCATACGCTCGGGCACCCGTGTGAGCGACGTCATCGGCGCCAACGTCATCGCGTCTGACACCGTGCTGCAAGACGGCGACTCACTGCGCAGCAAAATCAAGCAAGTGGCCTCCGGCCGCTTCGGCGTCACGGCGGAGTATTTGGTCAGTGCCGATCAAATCCAGATCAAGATGGCCCAAGGCGCCAAGCCGGGGGAGGGCGGTCAACTGCCGGGCGGCAAGGTCAGCGACTACATCGGTTTCTTGCGTTACTCGGTGCCCGGCGTCGGCCTGATCTCCCCCCCGCCGCACCACGACATCTACTCCATTGAAGACCTGGCCCAACTCATCCACGACCTCAAAAACGTCAACCCCCGGGCCAGCATCAGCATCAAGCTGGTGAGCGAAGTCGGTGTGGGCACCGTGGCCGCTGGCGTGGCCAAGGCCAAGGGCGACCACGTGGTCATTGCCGGCCACGATGGCGGCACCGGGGCCTCCCCCTGGAGCTCCATCAAACACGCCGGCACCCCCTGGGAGCTGGGCCTGGCCGAAACCCAGCAAACCCTCGTGCTCAACCGCCTGCGTGGGCGCATCCGCGTGCAAGCCGACGGCCAAATGAAAACCGGCCGTGATGTGGTCATCGGCGCTTTGCTCGGCGCCGATGAGTTTGGCTTTGCGACCGCGCCGCTGGTCGTGCAAGGCTGCATCATGATGCGCAAATGCCACCTCAACACCTGCCCGGTGGGTGTGGCCACGCAAGACCCCGTGCTGCGCGCCAAGTTCCAAGGCAAGCCTGAGCACGTGGTCAACTTTTTCTTCTTCGTGGCCGAAGAAGCGCGCCAACTCATGGCCCAACTCGGCGTGCGCCGCTTCGACGAGCTCATCGGCCGGGTCGACCTGCTCGACACCCGCAAAGGCATCCAGCACTGGAAGGCCCAGGGCCTGGACTTCAGCCGCGTTTTCCAAGCCCCGGCCGCACCCCTTGACGTGCCCCGCTTGCATGTCGATGTGCAAGACCATGGCCTGCTCGATACCCTCGACGTCAAACTCATCGAGAAATGCCTGCCTGCGCTGGAGCGCGGTGAGACCGTCAAGTTCATGCAAAGCGTGCGCAACGTCAACCGCTCGGTGGGCGCCATGCTCTCCGGCGAGCTGGTGCGCCGCCACCCCGAGGGCTTGCCCGACCAAAGCATCTACATTCAAATGGAAGGCACCGGCGGGCAAAGCTTTGGCGCGTTCTTGGCACAAGGCATCACCATCTATTTGATCGGTGACGCCAACGACTACACGGGCAAAGGCCTGTCGGGTGGCCGCATCGCCATCCGTCCCAGTCTCGACTTCAGGGGGGACGCCGCCCGCAACATCATCGTCGGCAACACCGTGCTGTACGGGGCCACCCGCGGCGAGGCCTTCTTTCGCGGCGTGGCGGGCGAGCGCTTTGCGGTGCGCTTGTCAGGTGCTACCACCGTGGTCGAAGGCACAGGCGACCACGGTTGCGAGTACATGACCGGCGGCACCGTCGTCGTGTTGGGCCAAACCGGCCGCAATTTCGCGGCGGGCATGAGCGGCGGCGTGGCCTACGTCTTTGATGAAGACGGGCACTTCGCTGAGCGCTGCAACACCCAAATGGTCAGCCTGGACAAAGTCGTACCTACCCACCAACAGGCCGCCGAAGGTCAGCCCGGCCAATGGCACCTGGGCCAAACCGACGAGACCCTGCTGCGCAAACTCATTCAAGACCATCACCAATGGACGGGCAGCCTGCGTGCCCGCGACATCCTCGACCACTGGGCCGACTCCCGGGCCAAATTCGTCAAGGTGTTCCCCATCGAGTACCGCCGTGCCCTGCATGAAATGCACGCGACTGAGCAAGCCGGCCAAACCATCAGCAAAGCCAAAGGCCTGGATGCCGCACAGCCCAGCCACCCCCTGCGCCCGGGTGCCACGGTGCGTTGACAGACAGCCTTCAAACGGGACAAACATCATGGGAAAAATCACTGGGTTCATGGACTACGAGCGCGTTGACGAGGTCTACACCCCTGTCGCCGAGCGCCTTAAAAACTACAAAGAATTCGTCATCACTCTGGAGGCCGATCAAGCCCAACAACAAAGCGCGCGCTGCATGGATTGCGGCATCCCGTTTTGCAACAGCGGCTGCCCGGTCAACAACATCATCCCCGACTTCAACGACCTCGTTTACCGGGGCGACTGGCGCCGGGCGATCGATGTCTTGCACTCCACCAACAACTTCCCCGAGTTCACGGGCCGCATTTGCCCTGCACCGTGCGAAGCCGCGTGCACGCTCACCATCAACACCGATCCGGTCGGCATCAAGAGCATCGAGCACGCCATCATTGACCGCGCCTGGGCCGAAGGCTGGGTGCTGCCACAGCCTCCCGCCCAGTGCACCGGCCGCGAGGTGGCCGTGGTGGGCTCAGGCCCTGCGGGCCTGGCCGCCGCGCAGCAACTGGCCCGGGCAGGGCACAGGGTCAGCGTGTTCGAGAAAAACGACCGCGTCGGCGGCTTGCTGCGCTACGGCATCCCCGACTTCAAAATGGAGAAGTCCCACATCGACCGCCGCGTGGCCCAAATGGAGGCTGAAGGCGTGGTCTTTCGCACCGGGGTGTTGGTTGGGCCATGGCCGGCTGACAGCAAAATCACCAACTGGTCGCAAAGCCACATCACGCCCGAAGAACTGCGCAGCCAATTCGACGCCGTTCTGCTCGCCGGTGGTGCCGAGCAATCACGCGACCTGCCCGTGCCGGGCCGCGACTTGCAAGGCGTTCACTTTGCGATGGAGTTTTTACCCCAGCAAAACAAAGTCAACGCCGGTGACAAGCTCAAGGGCCAACTGCGCGCCGACGGCAAGCACGTGGTCGTGATCGGGGGCGGCGACACCGGCAGCGACTGTGTGGGCACCAGCAACCGGCATGGCGCGCTCAGCGTGACCCAATTCGAACTCCTGCCCCTGCCGCCCGAGCAAGAAAACAAGCCCCTGGTGTGGCCTTACTGGCCCATCAAGCTGCGCACCAGCTCCAGCCACGAAGAAGGCTGCGAGCGCCAGTTTGCGATTGCCACCAAAGCATTTTTGCCTGGCGAGGGCAAAGACAAAAACAAAGTCAAAGCCATCAAGACCGTGCGCGTGCAATGGCAGGGCGGGCAAATGAGCGAGGTGCCGGGCTCAGAAGAAATCATCCCCGCAGATCTCGTGCTCTTGGCCATGGGCTTCGTCAGCCCCATGGCGGCCGCGCTGGATGCTTTTGGTGTGACCAAAGACGTGCGCGGCAATGCCAAGGCCACCACCGAGGGGCCCACCTGCTACGGCACCAACGTCTCCAATGTGTTCACGGCAGGCGACATGCGGCGCGGGCAATCGCTCGTGGTCTGGGCCATTCGCGAAGGGCGCCAGGCCGCGCGAGCGGTGGATGAGTTCTTGATGGGGGCGAGCGATTTACCTCGATGAAACCCGGTGACGGCAAAGGTCGGGTGTTCGACTTCAAAGTGTCACGGATCTGTCATGCGCCTGACACTCGGTTTGCTCAGCATCTAGGGTTTGCAGCCGGTTGTTTCGGCCCATCCCCTTGACGAGAAACCCGAGCCACTGATGAACAAGCCCTTCGACCTCCCCTGCGCCCTCGCTCACGACGACACCGACCTCAACACCTCGGGCAATCCCAGCTTCAACCAAGTGCTTGATGTCAGGCTGACGCGACGTTCCATGTTGCGTGGTGGCATGGGCACGGCCGGCTCGGCTGTGCTGGGGGCCTGGGGCCTCACCGCTTGCGGTGGCGGTAGTGACGATGCCGCGCCTGCACCTGCACCTGCACCTGCACCTGCACCTGCACCTGCTCCTGCTCCAACCACGACCACGACCACCATCAGCCAACTCAATTTCAGCGCCGTACCCAAGAGCTTGGCCGACGTCGTGACGGTGCCTGCGGGTTACAACGCCAGTGTCTTGATTGCTTTAGGCGACCCCCTGACCGCGAGCACTCCGGCCTACAAAAACAACGGCACAGACACCGACTTTGAAAACCGCAGCGGTGATCACCACGACGGCATGGCGTATTTCGGATTGTCGTCAGACGGCACCCAACGCGACGCCCTCAGCAACGACCGTGGCTTGCTCGTGATGAACCACGAAGCCCTGACCGACCAGTTCTTGCACGCCGCAGGGGTGACACCCAACCCGCGCCCTGCGTCTGAATCGGACAAAGAAATTCCCGCCCACGGTGTCAGCATTGTTGAGGTGCGCAAGACCGCAGGCAAGTTCGCCTACGTGCAGTCATCTGTCCACAATCGTCGCATCACCCCATTCACACCCATTGCGCTGTCGGGCCCAGCACGCGGCAATGCCCTGCTGAGAACCCGGTACTCCGCGGATGGCACGACCACCCGCGGCACGATCAACAATTGCGGTACCGGCGAAACGCCCTGGGGCACCCTCCTCACGGGCGAAGAAAACTGGGCCGGTTACTTCACCCGCAGCGCCACCGACAACGCGGCACGCGTTGGCATCGATGCCAAAGGCGTGGCCTCTCTCAACCGCTACGGGCGCGCCCAAGGCGCCGCCAGCCGCCACGGTTGGGAAACCTCAGGCCCCGACGACAAATACGCCCGCTTCAACATCAGTGCGCGAGGGGCGTCGCTGGACGGTATCGACGACTACCGTCATGAGCTCAACGGCATGGGCTACATCGTCGAGATGGACCCCTACGACAAAAGCGCCACGATCAAAAAACGCACCGGCCTCGGTCGCTTTGCCCATGAAAGTGCCTCCTTCGGCAAACTCACCGCTGGCAAACCGGTGGCCGTCTACCAGGGCGATGATTCGCGTGGTGAGTACATCTACAAGTTCGTGTCCAACGCCAACTGGGACAACGCCGACTTCAGCCCTGCCAACCGCATCACCACCGGCGACAAATACCTCGACAGCGGCAAACTCTATGTGGCCAAGTTCAACGCCGACGGTAGGGGAAGCTGGATTGAGCTCAACATCAGCAATGCGCTGATCTCGGGCTACGCCACCTACCCGTTTGCTGATCAAGGCGACGTGCTCATCAATGCGCGTTTGGCCGCCGATGCCGTTGGGGCCACCAAGATGGATCGCCCTGAGTGGTGTGCTGTTCACCCCACCACCGGCGAGATCTACTACACCCTCACCAACAACAGCAACCGCAAAGTGCAGCCGGCGGTTGGCCAGTTTGGTCTGGACGCCGCCAACCCACGCGCTTACAGCGACACCTTCAATGGGGGAGCTGCCGGCTCACCGGGGAACATCAACGGCCACATCATCCGCATGCGCGAAGTGGCCGACGACACGGCAGCCCTGGCCTTTACTTGGGATGTCTACCTCTTCGGAGCCGAGTCGGGTGCGAACGCGAACAGCATCAACCTGTCGGCGCTCACCGCAGACCAAGACATGTCCAGCCCCGACGGTCTTTGGTTCAGCGCAGCCACCAAGCTGTGTTGGATTCAAACCGACGACGGTTCTTACACCGATGTGAGCAACTGCATGATGTTGGCTGCTGTCCCGGGCGCGGTGGGCGACGGTGTCAAAACCACGCTCAGCTACACCCGCACGGACGGCACCAGACTCAACGTCGACACCTATGTTGGCAAGAAACCCAGCACCAACGTGCTCAAGCGTTTCTTGGTGGGCCCGGTGGACTGTGAGATCACCGGCGCTGCTGAAACCCCTGACGGCAAAACCATGTTCGTCAACATCCAGCACCCCGGAGAGACCATCACCAAAGCCAACGTGACTGACGCCAGCAGGTACTTGAGCCGCTGGCCCGGCAATACAGGCTACGGCGCTGGCGGTGCCAACGCACGCCCCCGTTCGGCGACGATCGT
This sequence comes from Burkholderiales bacterium, assembly GCA_031374415.1. Taxonomy (GTDB): domain Bacteria; phylum Pseudomonadota; class Gammaproteobacteria; order Burkholderiales; family Burkholderiaceae_C; genus CANHBY01. The sequence goes on along the minus strand of JANMGB010000311.1, from coordinate 14,543 downwards.
GATCACCAAGAACGACGGCGGCTTGATAGGCTCATAAGATCCTGTCCGAACAGGTGCTGGTACCCCGTCGCAGTGAATTTGAGGCGTTGAATTGTTGCGAGGCTCATAGCGAGGTGCACAGGCTGCTGGATTCCCGCCTGCGCGGGAATGACGTGTAGAGGTGCCAAACCCTGCGCCCGTCATCTCCGCCGGCACCCGTCATCCCCGCCTGCGCCCGTCATCCCCCCGCCTGCGCCCGTCATCCCCCCGCCGGCACCCGTCATCCCCCCGCCTGCACCCGTCATCCCCCCGCCTGCACCCGTCATCCCCCGCCCCCACCCGTCATCCCCGCGTAGGCGGGGATCCAGGAGCGTGCCTCAGGAGCAACATCCCCGCGCGCTGCATGCCTGCAAGCTCAAAATGCCAATGCGCCACCGGTTCGCTTTGGCGAAACCAGCCGTTCAAATCCACCGAGACGGGGCCCTACAGGCCCAGGCACCGGTGAAAATTGGACGGGGCGGGGCAAATCCCAGCCCTTGATCCCAAGTCCATCAAGCTTCTGGCATGCGACAATCTGGGGCCTTACAAGTTAAAACGCCCCCAACCTCCCATCTGGGTCATGCGGTTTGCCAGTTCAATGGTTTTCCGTTGGCAGTCATTCGGCATGAGCGCCCCGGTGTACCGGGTCTGGGGTCTTTGCGGTCATCCGCCCCCACGTACTCTGCATGGATAAACCGTCTTTGCCCCCCCCTACCGAGAGCCTGATCTCCATCGACCATGTCACCTTCGGCTACGAAGGCGGGCGCACCATCCTCAACGATGTCTCGCTCGAGTTCCGTCGGGGCCAAGTGACGGCCATTTTGGGCGGATCCGGTTGCGGCAAAACAACTCTGTTGCGCCTCATTGGCGGTGTGCATGCCCCCCGCCAGGGCACGGTCACCTTTGATGGTGTGCGGGTCGATGTCCGCGACAAAGCCGGTCTGTTCGCACTGCGGCGCCGTTTGGGCATGTTGTTTCAGTTTGGCGCCCTGTTCACCGACCTCAACGTCTTTGACAACGTCGCTTTTCCCCTGCGCGAGCACGCCCAACTCGACGAACCCATGATCCGCGACATCGTGCTCATGAAGCTCAATGCCGTGGGCTTGCGGGGTGCCGCACAGCTGCGGATCTCCGAAATCTCAGGCGGCATGGCCCGCCGGGTGGCCCTGGCACGGGCGGTCGCCCTCGACCCCGAGTGCATCATGTACGACGAGCCCTTTGCGGGCCTGGACCCGATCTCCATGGGGGTTGCGGCCAACCTCATCCGCACCCTCAACGACACCACCGGTGCCACCACCCTCATGGTGTCCCACGACGTGCAAGAGTGCTTTGCCATTTGTGACTACGCCTATCTTTTGTCATCGCAGGGGCGTGTCGTGGCGCATGGCAATCCCGAGGCCCTGAACGCCTCAGACGACCCTGAGGTGCGTCAATTCATCCGCGGCGAGCCCGATGGCCCGGTGCGTTTTCACTATCCCGCCAAGCCCTTCGCCGAAGAGCTGGGGGTGCGCCCATGAACGCCCTGGCATCGTTAGGGCGCTGGTTTTTGGGCCTCCTGCAGGTCTTCGGCCACCACGCTTTCTTCCTCCGCGACCTCGTCAAACACACGCCGGCCGCGCTGCGCCGACCCCACTTGGTGGTGGCGCAAATTTTCGCCGTCGGCAACCTGTCGCTGGTCATCATCATGGCCTCAGGCTTGGCGGTGGGCTTTGTGCTGGCCTTGCAGATGTACTACGCTCTGGTCACCTACGGTGCGGCCGAGTCGCTGGGCCTCATCGTCAACCTCTCCTTGGTGCGTGAGCTGGGTCCCGTGGTGACGGCGCTGCTGTTCGCCGGCCGTGCCGGCACCTCCTTGACCGCCGAAATCGGCTTGATGAAAGCCGGAGAACAACTCGCCGCCATGGAAATGATGGCCATTGACCCCAAAAGCCGCGTCTTAGCCCCCCGCTTCTTAGGGGGTTTGGTCTCCATGCCTTTGCTGGCGGCCTTGTTCTCAGCCGTGGGCATTTTGGGGGCCTATGTCGTGGCCGTGGTACTCATCGGGGTCGACTCTGGAAACTTCTGGTCGATCATGCAAAGCCGGGTGGACGTCTGGCGTGACGTGGGCAACGGTATTGTCAAAAGCGCGATGTTCGGCTTGATCTGCACCTTCGTGGCCCTGTACCAAGGCTACGAGGCACGGGCCACCCCGGAGGGTGTCGCCCACGCGACCACCCGCACCGTTGTGGTGTCTTCCCTGGCCGTTTTGAGCATGGATTTTGTGCTGACCGCCCTGATGTTTGCCACCCCATGACCCCCCATCCTCCAACCCTCCAGACAACCTATCCTTAGGTTCCACACCATGAGTAAAAAAGGCATCGAAATCTGGGTCGGCTTGTTTGTCCTTCTGGGGCTGGCGGGCATCGTGTTCCTCGCCCTCAAAGCCGCCAACCTGGGCAGCTTCACTGCCGGGTCAGGCACCTACACCCTGTACGCCAAATTTGACAACATCGGTGGGCTCAAAGTGCGTGCCCCGGTGCGCAGTGCGGGTGTGACGGTCGGCCGTGTCGCCGCCATCACCCTGGACACCCGCAACGTGCCCTACGTCGGCATGGTCAAGCTGGAGGTCAATGTGGGCACCGAGTTCCCTGTCGACAGCGCGGCGCAAATCCTGACGGCAGGCTTACTGGGTGATCAGTACGTGGGCCTGGATGCGGGCGGCGAGCTCGACAATCTCAAACCGGGCGCCACCATCAAACAAACCCAATCGGCGGTGGTCCTCGAAAAACTCATTGGCCAATTCTTGTTCAGCAAGGCTGCCGATGCGGGAGACAAAAAGTGATGAGTGCGACCCCGCCTCGCCGATTTTGGATGTGGCGCCACAGCGGCCTGCCCTTGGCGATCCTGGTGATGGTCTTGCAAGGCTGTGCCACTTTGGCAGACCCCAGTCGTCCCACCCACCCCAGTGACCCCTGGGAGGGTTGGAACCGCAAAGTCTTCTCATTCAACGAAGGCCTGGACGAGGCGGTCGTCAAACCCGTGGCCACGACCTATGTCAAGGTTGTGCCTCAACTGGCCCGCCAGGGCGTGACCAACTTCTTTGGCAATTTCTCAGACGCCTGGTCGGCTGTGAACAGCTTCTTGCAAGGCAAGGGCGAGGCCGGATTCAGCGACCTCATGCGCGTGAGCACCAACACGGTGTTCGGCATTTTCGGCCTGTTCGATGTGGCCAGCGAGGCCGGCATCGAGCGCCATGGCGAAGACTTTGGTCAAACCCTGGGTGTGTGGGGCGTGCCTGCCGGGCCCTACATGATGCTGCCCCTGCTCGGGCCGTCCAGCCTGCGCGAAACAGCCGCCCTGCCTTTGAACATGTCGGTCGGCCCAGGGGCCCTCATCCGAGAGGACGGGGTCCAATGGGGGGTGACCGTGCTGCAAGTGGTCAACCTGCGGGCCAACTTATTGAGCACCACAGGCCTGCTTGACGACATCGCGCTAGACCGTTATGTCTTTGTGCGTGACGCCTATCTTCAGCGCCGCCGAAGCCTGGTGTATGGCGGCGACCCGCCCGAGTTGCCCCCTGAGCCTGAAGCCCCCTCCGACGCTGCGAGCAAGCCGTGAAGCGGCCCCGCTTGGGGGTGAAACATATTTCCCCGTCCTTGTGGCCTACTGTGCCCTGATACCTCCCAGATTTTGAAAGGAAAACATGTCCCCCTTCTCTCAACCCCTGACATTGTTGAGGCGCTACATCCAAGCCCTGCTGGCTCTGGCGCTGTGCTGGTGTGGTCTGGCCTTCGCCCAGCCTGCCACCCCTGACGCCCTCATCAAAGAAGTCTCCGTCGACGTCATTGAATCCGCCAAGGCCGACAAGTCGATTCAGTCGGGTGACCTGCAAAAGGTCATCAGCCTGGTTGACACCAAAGTCATGCCCCACGTCAACTTCCAGCGCATGACCGTGGCCACGGTCGGTGCTCGTCACTGGAACGTTGCCACCGACGAGCAAAAAAAGCGCCTGCTCGAAGAGTACAAAACTTTGCTCATGCGCACCTATGCCGGGGCGCTCTCATTGGTCAAAGACCAGACCGTGCAAGTACAGCCCTTGCGCTCACAGCCCACCGACAACGAAGTGGTGGTGCGTACCAAAATCAAAGGCGGTCCTGACGCCGTGCAGCTCGACTACCGGCTTGAGAAGTCTGAGCAGGGCTGGAAAATTTACGACGTCAACGTCAGCGGGTTCTGGTTGACCGAGCAATTCCGCAACAGCTGGGCCAGCGAGATCAGCGCCAACGGTCTGGATGGTCTGATTGCCAACTTGGCCAAGCGCAACAAGGCCGCTGCGGCCAAAGGCTAGTCATGTTGGTGCTGCCCGCCACGCTCACCAATGTCGAAGCGCGCGACATGCTGGGCATGTTGTCGCAAGCCTTGGCGCGCGAAGAAGAGGGCGCCACCGTGGTGGTGGACGCCTCCCCCTTGAAGCACTTCGACACCTCGGCTTTGGCCGTGTTGCTGGAGTGCCGGCGCCTGGCCCAAGCCGGCGGCCGAGGCTTCGTGCTGCGCCAAGCGCCCCCGAAGCTGCTGGCCTTGGCCAAGCTGTACGGCGTTGATGTGCTGCTGCCCGCCTGAACTTTGTGGTCAAGCTTCGGCGGTCGGCGTCGGTGCGACTGACGGGGTGAGCAGGTGCGACAAGTTCCGGTTTGCCAGAAAACTCTTGGTTAACGGATCCATGATTTCATGGGCAATCTCCGAGCGCACTTGAGGCCCCAGGGTTCGCTGCGCATCGATGTCGTTTTCGAGGTTGACGTCTTCCAGGCGCGCATTCAGTCGGCCCTCAAACGTCGTCTCCATGGCTGCGAGCAGACGGCTGCGTGCTGCCGCATAACGCTCAGGGTCGAGTCGATTTAAGACAGACTGCCAGGGTTGCCAATCGGTCGACAAGTAGTCGGCAAATCCTTGTCGCTCTGCCGCCCTGACATCGTGTTCCGCTTGGTCCAGATCCTGCTGTGTCACGTAGGACACATCGAAAAACCGCATGTCGGGGGCGTCCACGGGAAGCTGCAGACGTTCACGCAATTGGACTTGATAGGCCAAATACACTTCCACTTCGTCCACAAAATGAAGTGTCTCGACTTTGGCTCGCGCTGCGCCATCCAGTTGATCAAGCCGAAACATGCCCCGCGCCAACGATATCAAGTCTGGCAGGCGTTGGTCGTAGTGCCCACGCTCAACGTCACCCACCAAGCGCGCTCTCTGCATGTCATTGAAGGTCAGCGTCACACGGTCTTCGCACGTCGTCGTGGCCCCCAAGCAAATCTGGAGCGTTTCGCTTCTCAGTGGCGGATTCGCCGCCAAGTGAGTCAGCCACTCGGCTGTGCTTTGATTGAACTTGGGGTTGCCGGCATTGACCGTGCGGCGCAAACGATCCAGGAATTGAGAAAAGGGGACAGCGCCGTCCTCCGTGGACAAAGTCTCCCAGGTTGAGCGGACAGCGTCTTGATCAATGGGCTCATACCAATCGGCCACTGCGTCGGGCAATGGCCGGGGCGCAGCAGCCGGCGGTGCAGCCATGGAAAATGTGATGCGAGGCCCTTGGTAGCCCTCAGCGTTCACGAGCTCGTTCAGATGAAGGCGCACCGACTCCCGAAGGGGGTTGTTGTTCAAGTGCACGCGACAGCCAGATCCTAGCTGGCTGGTGATGTACTCCGGCAAACTGCTCAAATGGTTACTGCCCAGACTGAGACGCACCAAGCCGGTGGGCAACTTGTCCGGCAAACTGACCAGTTCGTTTTCAGAGGCATCAAGGAAAAGCAGCGAGGGCGGCAGGGCTGCGGGCAAGCTTCTGAGCTGGTTGCCATTGAGATAGAGCTCGTCCATGGCGATGGGTAGGGGCGGCAAGTCCCTCAACTTGTTGTTCCGAACATTGAGCGTGAGCAGTCCATCAGGCAGATCCTCCGGCAACGTTCGCAAACGGTTATTTCGAACGTTGACGCTTTCCAGCAGGGCGGGCAGGCGTGGCAAGCGAGTCAATAAATTGTCAGAAGCGTCAAGATGATTGAGGGATGCGGGCAGCTCGCTGGGCAGCTCTTTCAACTGGTTGTGCCCGACATCGAGCCTCTCCAGTGAGTCGGGCAGGTGGTCGGGCAGGCGTCTCAATTGGTTGTCAGGGGCGTGGATGTGCCGCACCCCCGGGGGCAGGTGGTCGGGCAGACTGGTCAAGTCAAGGCCTTGCAATTGAAGCCGCTGGTCAGGGCGGTCTTGCAGTCGCCAGGCACTCATCATGTTGAGCGCTTCGGCGCGATTGCCGCCGGTCGTTCCGCCCTCTTGCACCCAGGCAGTCCAGTGCGCCAAGTACTCCTCGTCGCTTTGGGGGGTGGGTGTCAGCCCTGCCAGGGGCTCGGTCAAGGGGCTGGGTGGCTGATCAATCACCTGATCACTCACACCTTCTTCTGTGCCGCCCGTCGGCTCAAGTTCGGGCAAGGTCAATGGGCTGGGGGGGCGGTCGACCACCGGATCGCTCGTGCCTTCTGTGTCGTCGGCCCACTCAGCCATCGGCAAGGTCAAGGGGCTGGGTGGGCGATCGAGGCCTGCGGCCCGATTCGGGATTGCCGAAAGGGCGTCAGCCTGACGCGCATCGTCGACCATCGCAGCTGCAGGCGCTTGATTCGGCAGCTGCGCCAACAGCGAGGCTTGCCTGGCCGTTTGTCGGTGAACTCTCAGTTTGAAAAACACCAAGTTGATGTCTTTGGTGGTCTGCCCAGGCGGGTTGGCACTGGCACTGCCACTGGCACTGGCCTGAGGCCCGGTAGGGACGGCAGGTGATGGCGATACGTCGTTGGAAGTACTGGCCGGGGCTGGGGGGCTCAACCAAGAGGGGCGGTGCCCATGAACAGTGACTTTCAACATATTCTCCTCACTCAACTACCCTTTGGGCCCAAAGATCAGCCACTGGTTTGGGCGGGTGGGCCCTTGTTCTGACTCCCGTTTGAAACCGCGGCCCGGGTTTGGGCCGCAGCTTTGAGGAGGGGATGCGACCCCTCCACATCTTGTTTTGTGAGAGCGACGGGCCCAAAGGCCTGTCGTAAATCAGTTGCTCGAACGGCATTTTTGATGGCCGTCCAAGGCGTGTGTCTAACACCAGCACTTGGACGGCCCCAAGATGGGCCTGCCCTTCAAAGGGCGTTCAGACGCTTTTCGAGTGCGGCTTTGGTCTGCGTCAACTCGACAGGCAGGTGATGCGCCAGTTGTTGGAACAGCTCGGCATGCAGGCCCAGCTCGGTTTGCCAGGCGGCCTTGTCGATGTGCGTGACTTGTTTGAACTGTGCCGGCGTGAAGTTCAGGCCTTGCCAGCTCAGGTCTTCATAGCGAGGCGATACGCCAAAGATGTTTTCGCTGCCTTGGGCCTGGCCTTCAATGCGCTCAAGCATCCATTTCAGCACGCGCATGTTTTCGCCATAGCCTGGCCACACAAACTTGCCGTCGTCACCCTTGCGGAACCAATTCACGCAGTAGAACTTGGGCAGCTGGGCACCCGTCTGGATACAGGTTTCTTCGAGCTGTTGGCCCACGTTCAGCCAGTGCTGGAAGTAGTCGCTCATGTGATAGCCCATGAAGGGCAGCATGGCAAACGGGTCACGGCGCACCACGCCTTGTTGGCCGGCAGCGGCGGCGGTGGTCTCGGAGCCCATGGTGGCGGCCATGTACACGCCTTCTTGCCAGTTGCGGGCCTCGGTCACCAGCGGGACGGTCGTTGAGCGACGCCCACCGAAGATGAACGCATCAATCGGCACGCCCGCTGGGTTGTCCCACTCCGGGTCGAGCGCGGGGTTGTTGGTGGCAGCCACGGTAAAGCGTGCGTTGGGGTGCGCCGCTTTGGCGCCGGTTTGCTTGGCAATGGCGGGTGTCCAGTCATTGCCTTGCCAGTCGATCAGGTGGGCAGGGGGGGTGTCGGTCATGCCTTCCCACCACACGTCGCCGTCATCGGTCAGGGCCACGTTGGTGAAAATCACGTCGCGGTGAAGGCTGGCCATGCAATTGAAGTTGGTCAGCGTGTTGGTCCCTGGCGCGACACCGAAATAGCCGGCTTCGGGGTTGATGGCATACAGGCGGCCATCAGCACCCGGCTTGATCCAGGCGATGTCGTCGCCGATGGTGCTCACCTTCCAGCCGCTCAGATCCTCGGGTGGGATCAACATGGCAAAGTTGGTCTTGCCGCAAGCGCTGGGGAAGGCGGCTGCCACATGGTGCTTCTTGCCGGAGGGTGAGGTCACACCCAACACCAGCATGTGCTCGGCCAACCAACCCTGGTCACGGCCCATGGTGCTGGCAATGCGCAAGGCAAAACATTTTTTGCCCAGCAAGGCATTGCCGCCGTAGCCTGAGCCGTAGCTCCAGATCTCTTGCGTTTCAGGGTAGTGAACGATGTACTTGGTGTCGTTGCAGGGCCAGCTCACGTCTTTCTGGTCCGCCGCCAGGGGTGAGGCCACCGTGTGCACGCAAGGCACGAAGTGACCGTCTTCGCCCAGCACGTCGAGCACTGCCTTACCCATGCGGGTCATGATTTTCATGTTGACGGCCACGTAGGGGCTGTCAGAGAGCTCCACACCGATGTGGGCAATGGGCGAGCCCAGCGGGCCCATGCTGAACGGCACGACGTACAGGGTGCGGCCCTTCATGGCACCTTTGAACAAGGCCTTGTCGCCCGTTTGCAGCAACTCGCGCATCGCCGACGGGGCCATCCAGTTGTTGGTCGGGCCGGCGTCGTCTTTGTTTTGGCTGCAGATGTAGGTGCGGTCTTCGACGCGGGCGACATCGCTGGGGCTGCTGCAGGCCAGGTAGCTGTTGGGGCGCAGCTCAGGGTTGAGCTTTTTGAAAGTGCCAGCGGCCACCAATTGGGCGCACAGGCGGTCGTACTCGGCCGTGCTGCCATCACACCAGTAAACTTCCTTGGCCTCAGTCAGGGCAGCGATTTGGGCAACCCAATCGATCAGGCGAGCGTGTTTCACATAAGCGGGCGTATTCAAGCGCAAGCCTTCCATCACAGGTTGGTTCATGGTAAGTCCAGTCATCTAAGTCGATTGGGAAGTGTTCAGTCGTTGCCGGCAGGGTATGTCTTGTGAAGCTTGAGGGGCCACTCGCCTGACAATCAACCCTGATGGTCAGAATAAAGTGCTTGCTTGGGCGCGTGCTGAACGAAACGGTTCTTTAGAGAAATGCGATCTGCGATTTTAGGTGCCCCACTTTTGACCTAGGTGGGGTGGACATGCAAATCTGGTATTACCTCATGTTTGGGGGGCGTTAGCCCCCTGAATGAGGGGCCCTCGGTAGCCCGTGGGGCCTGGGGGGCGTTGCGGAGCCTTCTTCACATGGTGGGGTGGTCTTTCGCAGTGTGAGCGGGCTCTTTCTGTACTCAGGATGGAGAGATCACTTTGAACACAAACATGACGCCGTGGGCGGGTGACGCAGGTTTGCACTCAGGTTCACGCCGCAGGTGCTTGTTGGTCGGGGCCTGTGCCTTGTGGGGCACCGTGCCCGCCTGGGCCGTGCAGCGAGAGTCCTTGGCCAACCCTTTGCGTTTGGGCTGCGATGAGGCCTTGGTCAATTCGGGGTTGGCCTCGGCTTGGCAGCGGGCCTTTGCGCGCGACACCGGTGTGGTGGTGAGCTTGATGGCCGAGCCCGCCAGCCGCATTTTGGAGATGTTGGACCGCGCTGAGGTTGACATGTCGCTCACCAATGTGCCCGAGGCAGAAGCCTTGCTGACCAAGCAGGGCTTGGCCCACGACCGCACCCAGGTCGCGGTGGGCGGCTTTGTGGTGGTGGGGCCTGCGGCTGTGCGCAAGGCCTTGCAACCGAAGCCGACCCTGCTGCCACCGCAAGACTTGATGCCCCTGCTGGCCACGTCGCAAACCCCATTTTTGACGCGGGCTGATGACTCGGGCACCCATCGTTTTGAACAGGCCTTGTGGACGCAGCAGCAGATCACGCCGGCGCCTTCTTGGTACCGTGTGGCGCAAGCCGATACGCCGGTGTGGTTGCAAGCGCGCGAGGCCAACGCGTGCACCGTGGTCGAGCGCGGCGTGTGGGAGCGTGTGGGGCGACAGAGTGGCTTGACGGTCTGGTCGGACAGCAGCTTAGGTTGGGTGGTGGATGTTCACCTCATGCGCGCATTTCGTGTCAGCCACCCCGCCGCGCGCCTGTTGACTCAGTGGTTCAGTGGTCCGGGCGGGCGGCGAGTGGCCGCCAGGCAACCGGGCTACCGTGCCCCCGGGTTGTAGGACGCGCAGTCATGTTGGGCACCGTACTGAGCGTTCAGGTGGGTCAGGCGCGCGAGATCGAGTGGCGAGGCCAAAAAATTCGCACCGCCATCCTCAAGCAGCCTGTGGATGGCGAGGTCGCGGTCATGCCCTTGGGGCTGCAAGGCGATGAGCAAGCCGACCCCACCGTGCATGGCGGCCTGGCCAAGGCCGTGTATGCCTACCCTGCTGCGCACTACCCCTTTTGGCAAACCGTGCGTGCCCAGGCCCAGGCTGCGCCGTGGGATGCTCCCTTGCCGTGGGGCAGTCTGGGCGAAAACCTCAGCCTGCAAGGTGTGCTTGAAAACCAAGTCTGGGTGGGCGATGTGCTGCGCTTTCCGGGCTGCAGCCTGGCGGTCAGCGAGCCCCGGCAGCCCTGCAACAAGTTCAATGCGGTCATGGGGTTTGCGAAAGCCGCCAAACTCATGGTGGAGAGTGGCTGGTGCGGGTTTTACCTGGCCGTGCGTGAGCCAGGCACCTTGTGCGCCGGGCAATCGTTTGAGCTGGTGCCCGGCCCGCGGGAGGTCTTGATCAGCGAATTGTTCCGCTCGCAAATGGGACGAGGCTGATCGGTGTCACACTCGCGGCCTTGCCGCACTGAGCTTTTCAGGCGGCGCCTGACAGTCACCACTTGCCATGCTTGCTTACCGCCACGCCTATCACGCAGGCAACCATGCGGACGTTCTCAAACACATCACCTTGATGCTGTTGTTGCGTCACATGAATGCCAAAGACAAATCCTATCGCTACATCGACACCCATGCGGGTGCGGGGGGCTACTCTTTAGAGGGGCAATACGCCCAGAAAAAAGGCGAGTTTGAGCAAGGCATTGCCCGCCTGTGGGGCCGCGACGATCTGCCCCCGGTGGTGGCTGACTATCTGGCCCTGGTGCAGCGTTTCAACCCCGAAGGGCGCTTAAGTCAGTACCCCGGCTCGCCGGCCTTGGCGCAAATGCTGCTGCGCCCGCAAGACCAAATGCGCTTGTTTGAGCTGCACCCCACCGATCACCGGATTTTGGCGTCTTTCGTGGGCGAGTCGCCCGGCGTCAACGTGCACCGCATGGATGGCTTTGAGGGGCTCAGGGGACAAGTGCCGCCCAGCAGCCGCCGCGCATTGGTCATGATGGACCCGAGCTACGAAGGTTTGGCCGACTACAGCAAGGTCATCAGTGCCCTGCGTGATGCCTTGACCCGCTTTGCCACCGGGGTCTACATGGTCTGGTACCCGCAAGTCAGCAAGTTGGAGGCCACCCAACTGCCCAAACGCCTGCAGGCCATGGCGCCCAAGTCTTGGTTGCATGCGCGCTTGACGGTGCAGCAACCCGACACCCAAGGGTTTGGCTTGGCTGGCAGTGGTGTTTTCATCCTCAACCCGCCACACACCCTGCACGATGAGTTGCAATCGGTCCTGCCGTTTCTCACTCAGGCCTTGGCCCAGTACCCCGAAGCCAACCATGTTTTGACGCAACACAGGGTGTGATCCCAAGCCCCTGACATTTGCGCGCAACTCGTCACGCACGGGTGCATTCAGGGTTGTCCCGCGGTCCCAGCGGTGTGCCGCGCAGCGCACAATCAATCCAACCCGCGGTAGTGGGCAAGGGGCGTTGTGTGCAGGGTCATGGATGGGTAGTGCGCTGTCTTTGGGGTGGGTTGTTGGTGCTGGGGTGCGCGCTGTCTGGCGGTTGCACCACAGCCATCGTCTTGCTTCATGTTCAGAGCAAGGTCAATGAAGGCGGGCCCGCGCCGTGCGTCAAGCTCAACACCGTCGAGCTCGCGTTCAGCCCCCGTTGTGGTGACTACAAGCCCGGCAGCCTCCAACCCCAGGATGTCGCACGCTCAGGGCTGGCCGAGTGTCCGCTGACCTTGGCCGTCCGCGACCCCGAGTTTTGGCCCTTGTTGCCCGAGTTGCTTGATCGCGGTGCGCGCACTGACATGTGCCAGTCGTCCCCTTGGGTCGCACTGGCGCAGCGCAGCGGTGAGACTTGTCCGCCCTTCACCCAAGCGAGCGCCCCCATTGTCAAGGCCCTGATCCGTTTGGGCGAAGACGACCCGCGAGCCCTGCACCACGACACGATGCGTGCGCTCAGTTGCCCGCAGGCCCAACAAGCGGGGCTCGACAGCGTGCTTCACCATTGGCGCACGCAGGGCCGCCTGGCGCCCCGTCAACTGGCATTCAGCCCGTTCAGTGCCCTGCACCCGCGCTACCTGGACTCCCTGTTTTCTCGCAAACTGGAAGCCACGGGGCATGACCCCCGGCTGGCATTTCAAGGCCGCGATGAGGGGCAACTTGCGCCCGGTTTTGAAGCCGCTTTGCGCACCAGCGACTGGGGCGCCTTGGCTTGGTGGTTTGAGCGCCTGCCCGAGTTGACTCAGGGTGTGCCGGCCACACGCGGCAAGGTGGTGGGGTGGCTGCCGTTGGCACGCGTGGTGTCACCGGGCTTCATGCCCATCGAGCAACAAGGCCCCATGATCGAGTTTTTGATGGCCCGAGGCGCCAGCCCATGGCAGCGCTTGCCCCACGCGCCAGGGCAGTCGGTGGTGCAATACGCCCAGCAACTGAACAACCCCTGGACGTCGACACTCAACCCCCCCTTATTGCCGGAGCGTGCGCAGGCGGCGCGCTGACCGCCCGTGTTGAGCGAGACGGCATGGCCTACCATCTCGCCCCATGCACAAGCAACCTACTACCCCCGCGCCCCCCGCGCCCCCCGAGGCACCCTGGGGGCCCTTGGCCGGGCTCAAGGTCATCGAGTTGGGACAGCTGATTGCTGGACCCTTCACCACCAAAACTCTGGGCGACTTCGGTGCCGAGGTCATCAAAATCGAGCCTCCACGCGGGGGCGATCCTTTGCGCCAGTGGCGCATGCTGCACGAGGGCACCAGCGTGTGGTGGCAGGTGCAGTCGCGCAACAAGAAAAGCGTGGCTTTGGATTTGAAAGACGAAGCCTCGCGCGACATCGTTCGCCAGCTGATCGATGAGGCCGATGTGTTGGTCGAAAACTTCAAGCCCGGCGTGATGGAGTCGTGGGGCATGGGCTATGAAGCCCTGTCGCGCAGCAATCCGGGTTTGATCATGTGCCGCATTAGCGGCTACGGGCAAACTGGCCCCTACAAAGATCGCCCTGGGTTTGCCATGGTGGCCGAAGCCATGGGCGGCCTGCGTCATCTCACGGGTGAGCCCGGCCGGGTGCCAGTGCGCACGGGGGTCAGCCTGGGCGACACCCTGGCGGCCTTGCACGGCGTGATCGGTGTGCTGCTGGCTTTGCAACACCGCCATGCCACCCTTAGCCCCGAGGCGCCCAAGGGCCGCGGCCAAGTGGTCGATGTGGCCCTGTACGAAGCGGTCTTCAACTGCATGGAAAGCCTGCTGCCAGAGTACAGCGCCTTTGGTGCCGTGCGCCAACCGGCGGGCGGCGCCTTGCCCGGCATTGCGCCCAGTAACGCCTACCCTTGCGCGGATGGCTGGGTGCTGGTGGCGGGCAATGGCGACTCCATCTTCAAACGCTTGATGCTCGCCATGGGTCGCGATGATTTGGCCACCGACCCCTCACTCGCGACCAACGTCGGCCGGGTGGCGCGGGTGGCCGAGATCGATGCCGCCATCGGTGCCTGGACGCAAACCCAAACGGTGGAGCAGGTGCTCGCCGCGCTGACCGCCGCGGACGTGCCTGCCGGTCGCATCTACACGGCGCGCGACATTGCGCAAGACCCGCATTACAAAGCGCGCGGCATGATCGAGCGCATCACCACGGCGCAGGGCCTGACTGTCGAGGTACCGGGCATCGTGCCCAAACTCAGCGCCACGCCGGGCCAAATCGGGCGTTTGGCGCCGGAGCTCAACGCCGATGCGGTGGAGGTGCTGGGGCGTTTGTTGAACCCAGGAGCTGGCCGGACTTAGTACCCCGTCTCAGTGAATTTAAAAGGTTGAATTGTTGCGAGGTCAATAGTGAAGTACCCAGAGTGCTGGATTCCCGCCTGCGCGGGAATGACATGGGGAGATGCCAACCCCTGCGCCCATCGTCCCCACCTGCGCCCGTCATCCCCATCTGCGCCCATCATCCCCATCTGCGCCCATCATCCCCACCTGCGCCCATCATCCCCGCCTCCCCCGTCATCCCCGCGAAGGCGGGGATCGTGCGCCCGTGAAGGCGTGCAATCAGCACGGTGGAAGTCCGTGTCGGGGCAAGCCATGACCCCGTAGCCGAGAGTAACTGCGTCGCTGCGAAGCGGGGTGGAGAGCAACTGGAGGCGAACTGGCAGTCCG
>JANMGB010000259.1:0-71710 GCA_031374415.1 Burkholderiales bacterium | reverse complement strand
TGTTTGCCGCCGTTACCCCACAGTCGCCTTCTTTTCCAGGCAGCACCGGCTCAAGTTTCTTCCAGGCCTCATCGCTCAGTATCAGTCTCGTCATCGTTCTTCGGATTCGGGCAAAGACTCAATTGTTAACACGCCCTAGGGATCGAGTTCTACTTCCAGGCTGCAATCGCAGCCTTGGCCGGCTGCGATCCAGCGTAAGCTGATGCGTGAGGCGAGTCGCTGTGCCCAGGGCCAAGGCAATCGAAACCATTGCTCTGGCTGGCTGACGGCACCACACAGGTAGCGTTGCTGCGCGGCATCCCAATTCACGGCAACACAGGCGCCCTTTGTGCGTCGCGACAAGACGATGCCAACAGGGCAGGGCTCGCTCAGGCAACACACCCCACAGCCATTGCAGGTTTCACCCCAGGCAGGTTTGGCCGGGGCTTGGGCCTGAATGGGGATGATTCGCCGCGTAAACGCCTCAGTAAATCATTTGCCCGCGACCCAGAAGGTGCGAGTGACAGTCCATGGACGCCACATTGCAATCACGCACCCAGGCTTCCATGTGGGCCTGGCTCCAGCCATTCCACCAGTCTCCGTGAGTGGAGTAGCCGGCTGGGCCGTTGTAGGTGTCCGATGACAGGCGCCAATGGGTGGTGTGGTTGGGTTCGGTGAGGTTGTAGAGCACGTGCATGGATACTTCAGGCAAGGCCACCGGGTGCGAGCGGGGGCAGCCGTTGGTGGGGTAGGCCATGTGACTCTTGTGGTCCGGGCTGTCGAGGTTCACGCCATCCCAGCACTGTGGAAACATGAGGCTCATTTCAAGCTGGTCACCCACCGCGCAGTTTTGCATCGTTTGACCGCGCTGCGAAGAGTTGTTGTGGCATGCCCAAGAATAGTGACTTCCTTGACCCAGGTCGGTAGCGTTTTTGGGGTCGCCTGCGATCATGCGCAGACCCTTTGGAAAGGGCTTGATGTCTGCGGCCCGAACGCCGTTGTAGCCCGTTTTGTAATAAAAATCGCTGGCGGCCGGCAGCACGGCGCGGTTGGTTCGCATGTCAATGATTGCCGGTGCCCAGTAGGCTGAGCGGTTGACCGTGCCACCGTTGCACGAGCCGTTGCCTGAAGACAGCAAGGATTCGGTGTTGGATGAGGCGTTGGCCCCCGTGTTGCCAAAAAAGACGTGCAAATGCGAGCGCCCGGGTTGATTGGGGAAGACGATCGGGTCGTCAAAGGCGAAATGCGAAGGCTGGCAACGCAGGCGAAATGCACCAACGTCGCTCGGTCCGGCCGGCAGCTCATTGGTGGCTTGCACACGCTCCGTGCCGTAGCCCGCAAAACCCGCCGGGAACGGTGCCGCCCCATGCCCCGGGGTTGGCCCGGTTGGTGCTGTTGAACTCTGACCGTCGGTCGAGGAAGCATCTGTTGACGTCGCGTAGCCGCCGCCGCAGGCCGCGAGGGCCAGTGACAACAGCGTGACGCGCCAGGCGGTAGGAACTGCATGCAAACCACGTTTCATCTTGAATACTCCGACAACAAATCTGGAAAAACACTTAAAGCATGCTCAAGTCTTGTCACCTATGGTTCAAGGATCGACGAGAAAGCACGAAACCCCCCAGTGTATCGGCTGGGCAGAGACCTTGATCCAGTCTTCCAGTCATTTCCTGCCGAACCTCTCTATTTTTGGGTTTTGCTTGAGCCAAACTATAAGCGTGCGCGGCACTGCAATTTGAGCCCGATAAAGGTATGGTAAGCCCTCGTGCCGTGGAAAACCAAATTGCACTGGCATCGCCCGTAAAATCAAACATTACCAGAACCAGCCTTTGGGCGCGCGCATGTCTTCATCTGTTCGAGTGTCAATTTGGCTTGCGATGTTGATGGTCGTGTCGGCCATGATGGGCCTGTGGGTGCGCTTGTCGCCTTCCCAGCCCGGGCAACAGGCACCCTTCTCGTTGGAAGAAATTGTCCCTAAGGCGTTTGGGGACTGGCGTGAGCAGCCCCCCGGTCGGGTCGAGGTGGTCAACCCGCAAACGCAACAGTTGCTGAACAAGCTTTACAGCCAAACCCTCACCCGCTTTTACGTCAACGCAAAGGGTCAGCAAGTGATTCTGTCTTTGGCCTATGGCGACGATCAGCGGGGTGACTTGCAAGCCCATCAACCGGAGGTTTGCTACCCCGCGCAGGGGTTTACCGTGGTGAGCAGTGCTGCAGCGGTGATCTCTACCCCCTACGGCGCTATCCAAGGGCGGCACCTTGAAACCAAAAAAGTGTCCAGGCAGGGCACTCATTTTGAGCCTGTGAGTTATTGGCTCACCTTTGGTGACACCGCGGTTGTGGGGCAGTTTCAGCGTCGCATGGTTGAAATACGTTTGGGTTTGACGGGCCAAATACCCGATGGTTTGCTCTTTCGTGTGTCTTCCATTGATCCTGTCAGCCCCCGTGCGTTTGCGCTGCACCAGGAGTTTGTGTCGGCCATGCTCGGGGCCGTCACACCCGCGGCGCGCGTGCGGCTCAGCGGTTTGGCGCAGCCGACTGTGCCTGGGGAGTCAGGCATCCAGTAGCACTTCATGGGCGGTTGTTCGCTCTGGAGCATTCATCCAGCCAAGCTCCACAGCGGCGTGTGCGGTCGGACACTCTCTATGGAGATATCGGCGTCGGGTACCATGCGGGCCGATGTTCTCGGCGCAAAGGAAGTGACATGATCAGCACAGACAGTGGGGCTGATGCCAGCTTGCAGCAACCCCTCATTGACATGGCCCTGGAGAGTTGGCGGTTTGCCAAGGTGTTTGGGCGCATGTTGACGCGGCTCGACGCAGCCGAAGCCGCACGGTATGCCAACCAAATGCGTTATTTCCTGAAGCGGGTGGACGAGAGTCTGGCCATGGTGGACATGCGAATCGTCAGCCTGGAGGGCCAGATGTATGACCCCGGGATGGCCGCGTCGCCGCTCAACATCGGTGACTTTGGCCCGGATGACGTGTTGGTGGTTGAGCAAATGGTGGAGCCCGTGGTCATGGGCTCGACAGGGCTCGTGAAAGCCGGAACCGTGTTGTTGAAACTTGCAGAGGGATCGGTTGAATCATGAAATATTATGTCGGCATCGACTTGGGCACCACCAACAGCGCCATCACCACCTTTGATGGTGAGCATGTGCGTATTTTCAAAAGCCCCGAACAAAACGACGTCACGCCGTCGGCTATTTTCATTGATCGTCGGGGGAACAAGTATGTGGGCAAACGCGCCTACGACAACGCCGCGCGCAACCCTGACAACGCCGCGACGCTGTTCAAGCGCTTGATGGGCACCAGCACCCCCATCCGCCTTGAAGCTGTTGACATGGTGATGAGCCCTGAGGATTGTTCGGCTGAAATTTTGCGTGTGTTGTACGGTTACTTGCCCGAAGAAATCCGCAACGACCCCGACACCGGCACGGTCATCACCGTGCCTGCGGCGTTCAACCAAATGCAAAAAGATGCCAGCCTGGCCGCCGCAGAGGCCGCGGGCTTGGGCAAAGTGGCGCTGATGCAAGAGCCCGTGGCGGCGGTCATGAGTGTGATGCGCCAGCGCAAGATCGATGGCATCTTTTTGGTCTATGACCTGGGTGGCGGCACGCTGGATGTGGCCATCGCGGAGAGCATCAACGGCCGTGTCAGCTTGTTGGCGCACGGTGGCATTGCCATGTGCGGTGGCCGTGACTTTGACCGCCTGATGATGGACAACATCGTCAAGCCTTGGTTGTTTGAGCACTTTGATTTGCCCGAGAACTTTTCTATCGACAAACAGTACGCGACCCTGCGGCACATGGCCGCCTGGGCCACCGAGCGCGCCAAGATCGAGTTGTCGGCCAAGCTGGAGTCCATCATCAGCCTGGACGACAGCGAGCTGGGGGTGCGTGACCGCCAGGGCAAGGACATTTACCTCGACATCCCCGTGACTCGTGCTGCCTTTGATGCGTTGATCAAGGACAAAGTCGATGAGTCGATTGCGGCCGTGCGCGAAACCATGAGCAAATCGGGTTTGTCGCCGCATGACGTCGGTTGCGTGGTGTTTGTCGGTGGGCCCACTCAATACAAGCCATTGCGTGACAAGGTGGCTGGTGAGCTGGGCATTGCCGCATCGACCGAGGTCAATCCCATGACCGCGGTGTCAGAGGGCGCTGCGGTGTTTGCTGAATCCATCGATTGGACAACCCACAATCGAAGTCGCAAGAGCGGTCGAGGCGAAATTTCGGCCGAGGGGGGTGAGGTTCAGCTGGCATTCAATTACGTTGCACGCACGCCTGATAGCAAAGCCAAAATCGTCGCCAAGCTGGTGGGCGAGGTCTTGCCGGGTGCGGCTTTTCAGCTCGACAGCCTTGACACGGGCTGGACCTCAGGCAGTCTTGCCTTGCAAGATGGTGCTTCAGTCGAGGTGCCTTTGAGCAAGGCGGGTGAAAACACCTTCAAGCTATTTGCCTTTGACAGCGCAGGCGGGCCGGTTGAGTTGTCGCAAGACAAGATTGTCATTGCGCGCACTGCAGCACAAATCGATGCGATTCCAGCCTCCCATTCGGTGGGGGTTGAGGCGCGCGAGAAGCTCGGCGGGCGTTTCATCTTGGACTACCTTGTTCGCGAGGGCGAGCCCCTGCCAAAGAAGGGCAAAAAGACTTTCAAGGCCGATGAGGCCCTGCGCGCTGGCGAGCCCAGTTCATTGAAGTTCAAGCTCTGGGAAGGCGCCATTGACGACCCCGTCTCTGACAACCGCTTCATTGGCATGTTCGAGGTTCGTGGCTCAGACTTCTCTGAAGGCGTCATCGGTAAAGGGGTGGATCTGGTGCTCGAGTACGAAGTGCTTGACTCCGGCAACATCCGCATGGAGCTGACCGTGCCCTCCATCGGTGGCAACTTCCAAAGCGGCCGCAACTATTATTCACGGCAGGAGGGGCAGATCGACTTTTCGGTGGCCTCTAAGCGCATTGCTGACGAAGCGGAACGTGTGGCGGCGCGCATTGATGATGTCGCTGGGGCGGTCGATGATCCCATGCTGGCGCAGGCTATTCGCCGCCTTGAGCGTGCCGCCGCTGCTTGCGAGACGGACGGCGACCCAGAGTTGGCGAAGCAGGCGATGGACGACGTGCAGGAAGCCAAAAAATTGCTGGCTGTCGCCCGCAAGACCCATCTGCGCGTCATTCGCAAGATCGAGCTCGACAACTGCGTCAAGGTGTTTGATGAGAGCGTGCGCAAGCACGCCCGCCCCGCTGAGACCACCGCCTTCGATCACCTGGTCAACACCGCTCGTCGGGCCATTGGCAACAACAGCGGCGACTTTGAAGGCTATTTGCAAGAGTTGCGAGGCAAAAATTGGGAAATCCTCTTCCGCCAAGACTGGTTCGTGGTGGACCGGTTCAATTGGCTGGCCGAGTCCACCCACTTCTTTCCCAATGTCGACGAACACGCCGAACTCGTTGAGGCGGGCCGTCTGGCCCTTGAGCACAATGAGATGGACAAGTTGCGTCAGACGCTCGACGTTCTGGAGTCCACGCGCATTCGCTGGGGGGCCGATGACCAACTTCTTGCGCACTCGAACATCTTGATCGGTTAATCGATGCCTCTGGACAAGTTGGATCCCTTTCAGCCATGAGTTGCCTGGTGGAGCCCTCTTTGGCCGGCCGTTGCCCGTTCCCACGCCCCGCGGCCAGTGGGTTTCGTCTTAGGATCATCAGATGAGAGAGCCACGTCAGCCATCACATCCGCCAGCTCAGGGTTTTGCTGGTTTGGCCGATCTGTTCCCCAATGGGCGGGGCGGTGTGAAGCCTGAGAAGTCGATTGAGCAGCGTGTCGAGCCGCCCACACGGCTGCCCGTTGCCCGATCCGCCTACGTGGCGCCCACTTCTTACATTTCGCCCAGTGCGTTTCAGGTGCCTACGGCCTTTGCCTTGCCCACTGGCCCTGGCGTGCCAGGTCTGACGCCGCCACCTGTTGCGCCTGAGGCGCCCACGCCTACGCCTACGCCTACGCCTACGCCGGCTGCCATGGCTGCACCTGCACCTGCACCTGCACCTGCACCTGCACCTGCACCTGCACCTGCACCTGCACCTGCACCCACGCCCACGCCCACGCCCACGCCCACGCCCACGCCCACGCCCACGCCCACCTGGGCAGGTCTGCAGCCCAAACAGCCTGCACTGCCCCCACCGTTGCCTTTTGTGGTCTCGGATCCATCGTCCGCATTGCTGCCAGGGCCTTCGTTTCACGCACTTGCGCCGCCCCCGGGGCGTGTCGAGCCAAGCTGGCAAGATGGCAATGGAGAGCTGCCGGTGCTTGTGGACTGTACGGTGATGGGCGTCCTTGAGTCTGGCCCCGACACGTCTGACGCTCCCGCTGTGGCAGAGATGTTGCCCCCTTTGCCGCCCCCATCGCCAGCAGCTGGCGCCTTGCCGCCTTTGCCCCCACCGCTGTTGCCGGGGGCGCAAGCAGGCCCCGGGGCGCCTGTGCCAGCTCCGCCGTTGGCGCAGGCGGTCACGCCCGAGGCGCCACCGCCTTCGATGTCGATGCCATCTGCACCTGCGCAGGTGGTCCCTGATCCACCTGCATATGGCGTACCTGGTTTGCGCCCGCCCCACAGCGGTGGTGGTGTGGCCGTGTGGATTTGGTTGGCCGCGGGCCTGTTGCTGGTCGTCGCATTGGCGGTGGGTGTGGTGCAATGGTTCTCGCGCTATGAGCGCCCCAATGCGCGGCCGCAGGCCGACTCACCCAAGGTGACGACGCCAGAGCGTCCCAAGATCGCACCCCCTGGGGCGCCAAGCGCTTCGGCGGCGGCGCCCGCCCCACCGGTATCGGCGACAGCGGCTGCGCCGCCCCCACTGCCTGAGCGCACAGCAGAGCCTGCGCCGCAGTCACCTCCACCTCCACCCCGGGATGTTGTTCCAGTTCAACCTGCTGAGCTGCCCGCGGAGTCGCGTCCTCCCGTTGGAGGTGAGGGTCGATTGCTGGAGGCGGGGCAAATTCGCTATTGCGTGGCGCAAAATATGCGTTTGAACACGCAGAACCAACTGGTGCGTGCGGAGGTGGCTAAAGAGGTGAGTCGGTACAACGATCTGCTCAACGATTACAACGCCCGGTGCCGAAACTTTAAGTACGAGCGCAGCGAGTTGCAGCGCGTCGTCGCTGTGGTCGAGGCTGACCGCGGTCAAATCGAGGCACGCGCGAAGTCAGATTGGCTCGCCCGTCGCGACGATGTGCTCGACGACCAACCCTTGCGGCCTCCCGCCCCGCCGGCGTCTGTCAATGCAACGCCAACCGCTCCCCCTGCGAATGCGTCCGCACCTCGCATGCCCAAGCGCGTCGAGCCCGCTGAGCGCCCTCTGTGGTGGTGCTTGCCCGGCCCTGAAAACAAGTGCGTGCCCATGTGAGCAGGACCGAACGAAACATCATGCGTGTCAATCCCAAGGCCTCTGAGGCAAGGTCTGATCTCCTGGGCTCAAACCCTTTTTCTGTGTTGGGGGTGACGCCCTTGGACGATCGCCGCACCATCATCGAGCATGCCGAAGAGCGCGGTTTGCATGGTGATCAGGCGCTGTGCCAGCGTGCACGCTCTGACCTGACGAACCCACGCACCCGTTTGCGTGCGGAGCTGGGTTGGTTCTCTGGCGTTGAGGCAGGTGTGGTCGATAACCTCTTGGCGTCTCTCGCAGCAGACCCTGTTCGCGTGATGGCGCGCCCGGCTGGTTTGCCACCGTTGGCTCGCGCCAACCTCATGTGTGCTGGCTTTGAGCGCATGACGCCTCGAGTTTCCGACGAAACCAGGATGGCTGAATTTATCCGTGAGTTTGGTGCGGTGGTCGAGCGCCTTGAAGTCACTGAGATTGTTGCCAGCGTGAACAGCGATCGGAAGGTGTCTGGCTTTCCTGAGGTGCATGATTTGGCCGCCGTCGATGACGTGCTGTCATCGATACGCAAGCAGTACAAAGATGTGCTGATGGACTTTCTTGACCGCATGCCGTCGGCCATGCTGGTGGATACCATGACAGCCCTGGTCAGTCGCGCAACGGCTCAAGGCTCAGTGACTGCTTGCGCGCTGATCGATGACTTGGTGGATGCCTATGCACTCGAAACCCAGGCCGTCCTGGAGGCTGAGCGCGAGAACATGGCCAAACTGGGCGAGCGTATCTTGGCCCAGGGAGCCGAGGGTGAGGCCACGGTTGCCCCCGCCGTCGAACAAGTGTTGTTGGTTGCCCGCCACTGGTGCCATGTCGCGCGTCCTATCCAGCTCAGCATGAAGGCCCGCGGTATGGCCAACGTTCACAGCGAGCAACTGGCGGGTGAGTTGCGCGAGTTGGGTGTGAGCTTGTTCAATCAGCATGGCCTGTGGTCGATGGCGCACCGCATGACGACCGCGTCGCTCGATCTCTTCGCAGCCGTGCCGCGTGTTCGCGAGCAGCTTGAGTCTGATGCGCTGCGTCTCAAGGAGATCGAGGAAGAGCGACTCCAGGTGCAACGCTGGGACGTTGAGTGGCGGCGTGCGATTTCATTTCAGGCCCAGGTGGGTCTGTGGTCTAAACACCCCTTGCGCATTGACCCGGAGGGGGTGAGCTGGCAGGGTCAACACCTGCGTTTGAGCGATATTGCGCAGGTGCGTTGGGAAAGCAATCGCCAGTTGCTCCATGGTTTTCCGGTTGGCACTTATCACAGCGTTGAGATCGCTGATTCAACTCGCACCCTGACAATTCGCATGCGAGCCGAGGCGGCGTACACGGCGTTTACCGACAGCTTGTGGCGCGCTGTGTGTGTGCGGCTGATGTACGAAATGGCGCATGCGCTCAAAGCAGGGCGCACACTGACCGTTGGCGCCTGGCAGGTGCAAGACGAAGGCGTGGTGCTGCGTGGCGGGCGCTTGAGCTGGGCCGAGTCGAAGCTGTCTCGTGGCAAGGGGTGCCTCGTGATTGAAGCCAAACAAGATCCGCTTCGGGGCGAGTTGTCCTATGGCAAAGTTTGGAACGTGCATGTCCTTGAGCAGTTGATTCGCGCCGCCATCGACAAGGGTGGCTCGCCCTTGAGTCACTATTTGAGTGATCCCTCAGCCCATCAATGAAATCTATGTTGCCACTCCGTTGGTTTCGCCTTCGTGCACAGGCTCTTGTGGTGTTTGGGGTGATGATGCTTTGTGCCTGCGCCCCGTCCCCCCGACCGGCTTCTCCTTTGGCACTGGAAACCATGGCCAAGCCTGTGCCTGTGGCGCGTGAGGCTGCGCGAGTATTCATATCGGGTCATAGTTTGACCAACGTACCCATGCCAGCCCATCTGGCAAGCATCGCAGAGAGTTTGTCCAAGCCACTGTGGTTTAACCACCAGATTGTGGTGGGTTCATCCATCCAAGCGCGCACCCGAGGGGCGCCGGGCAGCGAGCCCTGGTCAGGCTACAGGCAAGGCGACAACCGTGAGGGTCAGGGACTCGATGTCCTGGCCGAGTTGCGTGCGCCCCAAACCGTGCCCGGTGGCCCCTATGACACGCTGTTGATGACCGAGCTTCATGGTCTGGCGGGTTCACTCATTTGGGAAGACACGATCCCGGCTTTGCTTCATTTTCATGAGCGCTCTATGGCGGCCAACTCAAAGGCTCAAACTTACCTGTTTGAGCCTTGGTCCAACATCAGGGATACCAGCCAGCCGGCGGACTGGATCGCCTATGAGCGTGCGGCCTCGCCGATGTGGCGTTGCGTCGCTACCCGCGTCAATATGTCTTTGGCAGCCAAGGGCAGGGCCGATCGCGTCCACACCATCCCGGCGGGGGCTGCCCTGGCGCAGTTGATTGAGCGGGCCACGAGCGCGCAGGGCTTGCCAGGTGTCACGCAAGCTAGCGTGGCTGCCACCGTCGAGTTGTTGTTTTCCGACCAAGTGCACCTGACACCCCTGGGCAGTTATTACACGGCGCTGCTGAATTTCGGGGCCATTTACCAGCGCTCCCCCGTGGGCGCTTGGGCGCCAGAGGGGGTCACCGCCACGCAGGCTCGATCTCTACAGGAAGTCGCCTGGGAGGTGATCTCTGCTGACTTGGCACAAGCCACCACCCTCAGCTTGCCGGCCTGTCAAAGCCAATATCGGGACCAGTTTTGCAGTGTGTTTTGGACGCAGTGGTCTCAACGAGAAACGGGTTGGGTCGCCTCCTGGCGGTCTGGCCGCCACATGAAACAGTGTGTAAAACGTTTCTCCCAACTCGACGCCAGCAACCCACTGTACTTTGACCCCAGCGATGACGCTGCCACTTGGTGGCCAGCCCCTTGATCCTTGAGCAGTTTGGTCTACTGTGCTTTTTGGGCAACGCCCGAGTACAGCAATCCGGTTTATCTCGCTGCAAACAATCCGTGCAGGAATCGGATTTTGTGCGTTGAAACTGCGTTTTTAGCGCCTGACTTGGGGTTGCGCGCATCCGCCAAATGCACGGTCAAACCGCACGCTGTCCCCCAAAATGAGGGGAAGATGACCTCGCCTAAAGCCCATTGGCGGGTCGATAATACAGCTGCGTCAGCCCTCACGGTGAGGGCAAACGCTCACTGTGGAAGCAGCAGTTCCTGACACGACCGCTTATTGGCGAGCTTGATCAACAGTCGAATTCTATTTTCCGAAATTGATACTACAAACTATGTCTAATTCATGGCGCTGCGTTCTGGTCGGTTCCGAGTCCCTATTGATCCAATGTGCTCAAACTCTTGAGCAAGCAGGCCACCACATCGTTGCGGTCGTGTCAGGCGCTCAGCCCATCAAACGTTGGGCTGCCGAGCGCGGTATTCGAGTATTGGACAACGCACAGGCCATGCTCTCTAGCCAGGATCTGCGGCCCTTCGACTATCTTTTCAGCATCACCAATCTCTCGGTACTGCCCCCCGAAGTCATTGCCCTGCCAACTCGCGCAGCGATCAACTTTCACGACGGTCCCCTGCCAGCGTACGGTGGTTTGAACACCCCCATCTGGGCGATGCTCAACGGTGAGGCTGAACATGGCATCACTTGGCACCTGATGACGGCACAGGTGGACCAGGGCGCCATCCTTGCTCAACGTGCTGTCAGTCTGGCCCCTGATGAGACGGCCCTCACGCTCAACACCAAGTGCTTTGAAGCGGGCATGGACAGCTTTGAGCCTGTCGTGCGTGGCCTCATGGCAGGCAGCTTGCAGGCGCAACCTCAGTCAGCCCCGATCGGGCGCTACTACGGCCGAAAAGACCGGCCCGCTGCCGCGTGCGCCATCGACTGGGCCCTGGATGCATCGCACATCGCTACGCTGATTCGCGCTCTCGATTTTGGCAGTTACGCCAACCCGATAGGCGGCGCCAAAGCCAGCTGGAGCGGGCAGCCCCTGTTGGTGGGCGCAGTGACGGTCACGGACACCGCCTCAGGTGCTGCGCCCGGCACCTTGGTCACCGTGGATGCCGAAGCCGTGACCGTGGCCACCGGCAGCCAGGACATCAAGCTCCAGCGTTTTGAGACCTTGGACGGCAAGGTCTTGACAGCCCAAGAGGCGGCAGCCCACTTCCAGCTGCGCACTGGTTTGTTGTTTGATGCCTTGACACCGGCCCTGGCCGACCGCCTGACCACCCTGAACGCCGATGTGGCTCGTTTTGAGGGCTTCTGGCAACAACGCCTGGCCAGTCAAACGCTGCTTGAGTTGCCCTACATTGATCGCAGTGCCCCGTTGGTCGGGGCCAACTACAGCCACAGTGATGCCCCTGTGCCGGGCACTCCCGCGCTGGGTGCTGAGCGCGCGGATCAGGTGCTGGCGTTGACTTTGGCCTACCTGGCCCGTCTGACTGACAAAGATGTGTTCGATGTGGGCTTCTCCGACGCCACGTTGAGCGCTGCGGTTCGGGGTGTCGAGGGGTGGTTTGCAAGGCAAGTGCCCTTGCGCATGAGCTTCGATTTTTCGCAAGGTGCGGGTGCGGTCGTGGCGGCAGCTCAGGCTGAACTCACTCAACTCAGAAAGCGCGTCACCTACGCCACAGATCTGGTCGCCCGGGCGCCCGAACTTCGCGCCATGGCCCTCAACGGCTCACCGCGCGTGTTGCCCGTGGCCGTCATCATCGTTGACAGCCTGGATGCCGCTCAGCCCTTGCCTGGCAGCGAGCTCACCATTGCCGTGAGTCGCCAAGGTGAGCAAAGCCGTTGGTGCTTTGATGCCACCAAGCTCAATGCCGCGGTGGTCGCCCAGATGCAGTCCCAATGGGCCACCCTGATTCGCGCCGCCGATGCCGATCCGCAACGTCATTTGTCTGAGTTGCCGTTGCTGGGCGCTGCTGAGCAAGCCCAGGTGCTCACTCAGTGGAATGCCACCGAAGGCCCTTGGCGCTCGGATGCTTGCGTGCACCGTCTGATTGAAGAGCAGGTCGCCCGCACCCCGGAGCACATCGCTCTGGTCTGTGAAGACCAGGCTCTCAGCTATAGCGAGTTGGATCGCCGCGCCAATCAGTTGGCTCGGCGCCTGGCTTCGTTGGGGGTGGGGCCGGATGTGTTGGTGGGCCTGTGCACTGAGCGCTCCATTGAGATGATGGTCGGCTTGCTGGCCATTCAAAAGGCGGGTGGGGCTTATCTGCCCCTCGACCCGAGCTATCCCAAAGATCGCATCGCCTACATGGTCGAAGATGCCAAGGTGCCTGTGTTGCTGACGCAAGAGCGCCTGCGCGCTGACCTGCCGCCGCACCGCGCCACGGTCATTGCCTTGGATGCCGATTGGGACAGCATCGGCAAAGAATCCGCCGAGCGTTTCGATGGCGGCGCCGAGCCCAAGCACCTGGCCTACGTCATCTACACCTCGGGCTCGACGGGCAAGCCCAAGGGTGTGATGGTGGAGCACCGCAACGCCGTCAATTTTTTCGCGGGCATGGACCAGCACCTGGGCCAAGACCCTGCAGGCGTTTGGTTGGCGGTCACGAGTTTGAGCTTCGACATTTCCGTGCTCGAGCTGTGCTGGACGCTCGCCCGTGGCTACAAGGTGGTGATTGCCACCAACGAAGACCGCTCTGCGGCCACGCCGGCTCGTGGGCCTCATGCGGCACGCCCGATTGATTTCAGCTTGTTCTACTTTTCGAGCGATGAGTCTGAAAACAACGACAACAAATACAAGCTGTTGCTCGACGGCGCGCGTTATGGCGACCAGCACGGCTTTGCAGCCATCTGGACGCCGGAGCGGCACTTCCATGCCTTCGGTGGTTTGTATCCCAACCCGGCAGTCACCAGTGCGGCCATTGCGGCGGTGACCGAGCGCATTCAAATCCGCGCCGGCAGCGTCGTGCTGCCCTTGCACCACCCCATCCGTGTGGCTGAAGACTGGTCGGTGGTTGACAACATCTCTCGCGGTCGCGTGGGCATCTCGTTTGCGTCGGGCTGGCAGCCCAACGACTTTGTGCTGCGCCCAGAAAATTTCGCCACCAACAAGCAAGTCATGCTGCGCGACATCGACGTCGTGCGCAAACTGTGGCGTGGTGAGAAGGTCGGTTTTCCTGGCGCGACGGGTGAGATGGTCGACATCAGCATCTTGCCGCGCCCGGTGCAAAAAGAGTTGCCGATCTGGGTGACCTCAGCCGGTAACCCGGAAACCTTCGCCGCGGCGGGTCGCCTGGGTGCCTTTGTCCTGACCCACTTGCTGGGTCAAAGCGTGGACGAGCTCACCGGCAAACTCGCCGCCTACCGCCAGGCGTGGAAGGACTCTGGGCACCCCGGTGAGGGCTATGTGTCCCTGATGCTGCACACGCTGGTGGGGTCGGATGAAGCCGATGTGCGCGAGAAGGTGCGCTTGCCGCTCATCGAGTACCTGCGCAGCTCAGTCAGCCTCATCAAGCAATACGCCTGGTCGTTCCCTGCCTTTAAGAAGCGCGACGGCATGGACACCTCGGCCGCGGGCGTTGACCTGCAAAGCCTGAGTGACGACGAGATGACGGGCCTGCTTGAGCACTCGTTCAATCGCTACTACGAGACCAGTGGCCTGTTCGGCACGCCCGAGGCTTGCCTGGTCATGATCGACAAGCTCAAGGCCATCGGCGTTGACGACATTGCCTGCCTGATCGACTTTGGCATTGATTCCGCCACGGTCATGACTCACCTCACCGATCTGAACGAGTTGCGCAAAATCGCGACCCCGCGCCGTTCGGCCAGCGCCGACCATGCCCTGCCTGCCCTGATGCAGCGCCACGGGGTGACGCATTTGCAATGCACCCCCTCGATGGCCCGCATGCTTCTGCTTGATGACAAGGCCAAGCAGGGCCTGTCGCAGCTCAAACGCATGATGATCGGTGGCGAGGCCTTTCCGCCCTCATTGGCCCAGGAGCTCAAGAGCCTGCTCAGCCAGGGCGAGGTCATGAACATGTACGGCCCGACCGAGACCACCATCTGGTCGGCTGTGCACCGAGTCGAGCGTATTGACGGCATTGTGCCGCTCGGGCGTCCCTTGGTGAACCAAGAGCTCTACGTCCTCGACACCCGCCAACAACCGGTGCCAGTGGGTGTGCCAGGCGAGTTGATCATCGGCGGGCGTGGTGTCGTTCGCGGCTACCTGCACCGACCCGAGCTGACCGCGGAGCGCTTCATCGCGCACCCCGTTCGAGGCGCCACAGGGGGGCGTGTGTACCGCACCGGTGACCTGGCCATGTTCAGGCCGGACGGTACGGTCGAGTTCCTGGGCCGCCTGGATCACCAGGTCAAAGTGCGTGGCTACCGCATCGAACTTGGCGAGATCGAAGCCGCCTTGCTCCATCACCTGGCGGTGCGTGAAACCGTGGTGGTGGCGCGTGAAGACATTCCGGGTGACTTGCGGCTCGTGGCCTACTTCGTGGTGGCCGGGCAGCAATCACCGACCGTGACTGAGCTCAAAGAGCACCTCCGGGACCGCTTGCCCGACTACATGGTGCCTTCACACTTCGTGACCCTGTCGGCCTTGCCTCAAACACCCAACGGCAAGGTGGACCGCAAGGCCCTGCCGGCACCGGATGGCGCCCAAGCCCCGGTGGCCGAGGCCTACGTGCCGCCAGCGGGTGACACCGAGCAGCAAATTGCCACCGTTTGGAAGGAAGTTCTCAACCTGCCTCAAGTGGGCACGCGTGACAATTTCTTCGATCTTGGCGGGCACTCTTTGTTGGCGGTTCAGGTACATCGCAAGTTGCGTGACGTGTTACAGCGTGACTTGTCGATCACCGACATTTTCCGCTTCCCGACCATCCAAAGCTTGAGCGCTTACCTGTCCCAGGAGGGCGGTGATGGGGCGGCTGCACAGCAAGGCAAAGACCGCGCTGAGGGCCGCCGGGCTGCGCTTCAACGGCGCCAAGTTCGGCCTTCAGCTGGGCCGCGGGGATGAGCTGCGAAAAGCAGGGCACCGATGATCAGGTGACCGTGCTTTGCCGCGCGAGGCGCATGTTGGCGAGCACCGTGCTCGCGAGTTTTGGTTTGTATGACAGTTTGGAAACGGGCGCATAAAGCGCCCGTGGAATGAGATTTGATATGAGCGACGCCTACACCAGTGACACCTTTGACACCGACATCGCCGTGGTGGGCATGGCGGGGCGTTTCCCAGGGGCGCGCAACATTGCGCAGTACTGGCACAACCTGCGTGAGGGCGTAGAGTCGCTGACCACCTTCACTGATGACGAGTTGCTGGCCGCAGGGGTCAGTCCGACACTGCTGAGCAACCCCAACTACGTCAAGCGCGGTGCGGTACTGCCTGACATGGAGATGTTCGACGCCCCCTTCTTTGGTTTCAGCCCCCGTGAGGCTGCCATCATGGACCCCCAGCACCGACACTTCCTCGAGTGTGCTTGGGAGGCCCTGGAGAACGCGGGCCACGTGCCCAGTCGCTTTGCGGGCGCCATCGGCGTCTTCGGTGGCTCAGGCCACAACGCCTACATGCCCTACAACCTGCTCACCAACCCCAAGCTGATGCAGGCCGTTGGTTTTTTCTTGGTGCGCCACACGGGCAATGACAAAGACTTTCTGACCACACGGGTGTCCTACCTGCTCAATCTCAAGGGCCCCAGTGTCAACGTTCAGACGGCCTGCTCGACCTCGCTTGTGGCCATCCACACGGGTGTGCAAAGCCTGCTGAACCGGGAGTGCGACATGGTGCTGGCCGGTGGTGTCACCATCGAGTTGCCCCACCGCCATGGCTACGTCTATCACGAGGGTGAAATTCTCTCTCCCGATGGTCACTGCCATGCCTTCGATGCCGACTCCAAAGGCACTGTCTTTGGCAGCGCAGTCGGCGTGGTCGTTTTGCGCCGGTTGGCTGATGCCATCAACGACGGTGACCATATTCACGCGGTCATCAAAGGGTCTGCCATCAACAACGATGGTTCGGGCAAGATGGGCTACCTGGCACCCAGCGTCGATGGTCAAGCTCAGGCCATCGCCGAGGCCCTGGCCCTGGCCAACGTGTCGCCCGAGACCATCTCTTACGTTGAAACCCATGGTACGGGTACGCCAGTGGGCGACCCCATTGAAATCGCTGCGCTGAGTCAAGCCTTCCGCCAAGGCACCGATGCCAAAGGCTTCTGTGGCGTGGGCTCTGTGAAAAGCAACATCGGTCACACCGACACCGCGGCCGGGGTGGCCA
The DNA here is from genome assembly GCA_031374415.1 of Burkholderiales bacterium. Lineage (GTDB taxonomy): Bacteria > Pseudomonadota > Gammaproteobacteria > Burkholderiales > Burkholderiaceae_C > CANHBY01. The sequence continues at coordinate 55,165 of JANMGB010000259.1, read as the reverse complement.
GTTTCATCAAAGTGGCCCTGGCCATGCAACACCGCGAGTTGCCTGCCTCGCTGCACTTCAAATCACCCAACCCGGCGTGTGAGTTTGAGCGCAGCCCGTTTTACGTCAACGCCAGCCTCAAGCCCTGGACACCGCCATCCGGCCAGCCCCGCCGCGCTGGCGTCAGCTCACTGGGTGTCGGTGGCACCAACGCGCACATCGTTCTGGAAGAAGCCCCAGCGCGCGAGCGCAGCGGCCCCTCACGTGAGCACCAGGTTCTGTTGCTGTCGGCCAAGACGGCCACGGCGCTGGATGCCAACACGGCTGCTTTGGCCACCCATTTCACTGAGTATCCCGACACGTCGTTGGCCGATGCGGCCTACACCCTGCAAGTCGGTCGCGAGTCCATGACCCGCCGGCGCGTGCTTGTCAGCAGCTCGGTTCAAGATGCCGCCAATGCGCTGGCCCACCCTGACCCCAAACGCCTCATCACCGAAACAGCACCCGACGGGGGGCGCACTGTGGCCTTTATGTTCGCTGGTGGGGGGGCTCAATACCCCACCATGGGCGCCGGCCTGTACGCCAGCGAGTCAGTCTTTCGCCACGCGGTCGACGAATGTCTGGCCTTGCTGGCGCGGCACGAACAGGCTGACTTCAAGAGCCTGCTGTTTCCGCCTGCCGGCCAAGAAAAAGCGGCCGCCCAGCTGCTTGAGCGCCCCTCCATGGCCTTGCCATGCTTGCTGACCGTCCAATACGCCCAAGCCAAACTCTGGATGTCCTGGGGCCTGCAGCCCACTGCCATGATCGGCCACAGCATGGGCGAATACACGGCAGCTCACCTCGCCGGCGTGTTCAGTCTGGAGGACGCGTTGCGGCTGGTGGCTTTGCGCGGGCGCCTGTTTGAAACCCTGCCCGAGGGCGGCATGCTCAGCGTGCCCTTGCCCGAGGCCGAGCTACTCGCTCTCATGGGCCCCGAGTTGTCCATCGCTGCGCTCAACGGCCCGCAGCTGTCGGTGGCCTCTGGCCCGGTGGCCGCCATCGACGCCTTGCAGCAGCAACTCGCTGGCCAAGAAATCGATGCTGCCCGCGTGCGCATTTCCGTGGCCGCGCACTCCAGCATGCTGGAGCCCATTCTTCAAGAGTTCGGTGCGTTCTTCCAACGCATCGCCATGAAGCCACCCACCCTGCCGATCATCTCCAACGTCACCGGCACCTGGATGACGGCACAGCAAGCCACCGATCCCCAATATTGGGTGCAACACCTGCGTCGCACTGTGCGCTTTGCCGATGGCCTGCAAGTGCTGCTGGAAGACAAAAGCCGCGTGCTGCTGGAAGTCGGCCCAGGCCGCACTCTCGCTTCGTTATCGCGGCAGCATCCGGCGCGTGCGGCGGATCAGCCTGTCCTCAACTCCTTGCGCCACCCTGATGAAGACGTGGCTGACCAAGCCTTCGTGCTCGGCGTATTGGGTCGCCTGTGGGCCGTGGGGGCACCGGTTGACTGGGATCTCGTGCGGGGCCAGGAAAAGCGCTTGCGCGTGCCCCTTCCCACCTACTGCTTCGATCACCAACGCCACTGGGTTGAGCCGGGTCAAAGCCTGACCCTGGCCCCTGAGCCCACCCTCGACAAGCGCAGTGATTTGGCCGATTGGTTCTACCAACCGATCTGGCAGCAGCGTGAGCTGCCCTCCGTGGTCACACCGGCGGAGCCCGCCGCTGCCGATGGAGACGCGCCGACGCCGTCGACCTGCGTGCTGGCGGACGACAGCCCTCTGAGCACGCGCCTTATTCAACGTCTGCGTCAAGGCGGCGCCCATGTCAGCGTGGTCCGCGCGGGCAAAACCTACCTGCGCAAAGGCGATGAGTTCACCCTCAATCCAGCCCAGCCAGACCACTACGACAGACTCGTCGCTACCCTCAGCACCGAAGGTCATGCGCCCCAGACCGTGTATCACCTCTGGACACTCACTGGCAACAAGCCCATCGACCCCGGTCTGCGGGGCATCGACGAGCTGCGCCGCTTAGGGTTCGACAGCTTGCTCCATTTGGCGCAAGCCGTGGGCCATGAAGATCTCAGTGAACCCATGCATTGGTGCGTTGTGACGGATCACCTGCAACGCGTGGCCGGCGAAACCCACTTGCAGCCCGCCAAGGCCACTGTGCTGGGGCCTTGCAAGGTCATCCCCCGTGAGTTCACAAATATCCGTTGCCACAGTGTGGACGTCCTTTTACCTCCCGAGGGCTCGGTGCGTGAGCGGCAACTGATCGAGTGCTTGCTTAACGAGTGTCATGCCCCGGCAGAAGAAGATGTGGTGGCCTACCGCGGCATGGCGCGCTGGGTTCAAAGCTATGCCCCGAGCCCATTGGCCGCGCCCTCCATTCAAGCGGGCTTGCGCGCGGGGGGCGTTTACCTCATCACGGGTGGCTTGGGCGGTGTGGGCTTGGCCTTGGCCGAGCACCTCGCCAGCACCCTCAAAGCCAAGCTGATTTTGGTTGGCCGCAGCCCCTTGCCGGAGCGCAAAGACTGGGTCACTTGCTTGCAAAGCACCGATCCCCATAACGCCACCGCCAAACGCATCCGCCAAATCATGGCCCTGGAAGCGCACGGAGCCGAGGTGATGGTGGTCGCCGCCGACGTGACGAACCTCAACGCCATGAAGACCCTGCTCAAGCAAGCACGTGCGCGTTTTGGCGCACTGCAGGGGGTGTTCCACACCGCTGGTGTGCTCAACGACGGCGTGATCCAACTCAAAGACGATGCCACCGTGTCAGCGGTGTGGGCGCCTAAGGTTCAAGGCACGGTGGTACTCGAAGCCGCCTTCCAGGCTGTGCAGGCAGATGCGCCGCTGGACTTTATGGTGCTGTTTTCATCGATCAGCTCGTTTGCCGGTTTGGCGGGGCAGGTCGACTACGCCAGCGCCAACGCTTTCCTCGATGCCTACGCCCAAGACCGCATGACCCGCGACGGTACCCACACCGTGGCCGTCAACTGGAGCCAATGGCAAGAGGTTGGTATGGCCGCGGCTCTGGCGCAGCAACTGGGCTGGGTCGCCCCCGCCTCGGCACATGTTGGGCATCCGCTGGTCGCCGAGTGCATCAAAGACGCGCCCGACGAGCGCGAGTACAGCAGCCACTTCAGCATTGCCACCCATTGGTTGCTCGATGAGCACCGGATCAAAGGCGGCGAGGCCTTGATTCCCGGCACCGGCTACCTCGAACTCGTGCGTGCCGCCTTTGCGCACCACCCTGCACCCGGCCCCCAGGTCATTGAACTGCGCGACGTCACCTTCTTGTCCCCCTTTGTCGTGCACAAAGGAGAAGACAAAGAACTGCGCGTGCAATTCCGTCGCAGCAGCGAGGGACAGCACTTCACGGTCATGGGGCATCAGCCGGGTGTTCCTGAAGACCGGGCCTGGGTCGAGAACGTTCGGGGCGAAGTCAGTTACGTCGATCCCGGCGTGGTCGCGCTGGCTCCCCTGGCCCAGATAGCCGAGCGTTGCCGCGCGCGTGCGCAAGTCTTCGACGGCACGGAAAAACCCCTGCACCTCGACTTTGGTCCCCGCTGGAGCAATCTGCGTCGCATTGATTTTGGCCACCAAGAGGCTCTGGCGCGTTTGAGCTTGCCCAGCGCTTTCGAGGCTGATTTGACTCAATTCAAGCTTCACCCTGCCATGATGGACATGGCCACTGCGGGCGCCCAAGCGCTGATCCCGGGCTTTGACGAGGGCACTGATTTCTTCGTGCCAGCCTCCTACGGGCGCGTGCGCATTCTGGCCGACTTGCCACCGCACATCCTCAGCCACATCCGCTACAAAGGCGACAACGGCTCCAACGGTGATCTGGCGGCCTACGACATCTCCGTCATGGACGAGCAAGGTCGCGTGCTGGTCGACATCGAAGAATTTTTGATGATCCGTGTGCGTGACAAAGCACTCCTGGCCGGCAGCACGGGGGCGCCCAGCCATCCCGCGCACCCGGTGACGTCAAAGCCCAAGGCGGTGGCCAACGAGCTCTTGGCGCTCGGTCTGACCCAAGGCATCCTCACGGCTGAAGGTATCCAAGCCCTGCACCGCATTTTGTCCGCAGGCGCGGGGCCCCAAGTTGTGGTGTCTGCCCAAGACCTCAGGGCCGTTTTGGCGCCACTGCCTTCGGCTGTGCCCCGATCGCAGGACACTGCTGCACCCGTTGATGACCCCCATTGGGTGGCCCCCACCACGGCCACCGAAATCCTCATTGCCGACATGTGGGGCGACATGCTGGGGGTGGCGAGGGTGAGCGCCTCGGCCAACTTCTTTGACCTGGGTGGGCATTCCTTGCTCGCCTTGCAAGTCATCAATAAACTCAAAAAGCGTACCGGCAAGGTGCTCCCCTTGACCGCCCTGCTGGAAGCCCCCACCGTTGAAACGCTGGCTGCCCTGATCGAGCCCAAGCCCGAACCCGGCCAAGCGGCGACCACCGTCGAGGGCGCGTCACCGAAGCCCCGCACTGTGCTGAGTAAAACACTGATCACCATTCGCCCGGCACCCGCGGGAGGCACGCCCCACGCTCCGCTGTTCTTCGTGCACGACGGCAACGGCGAAACCTTGTTGTATCGCACCTTGGCGCTTGCGCTGCGGCACGAACAAGCGGTGTACGGGTTGCAGCCCGAAATTCGCACCGACGGCAAGGTGGTGCACACCACCATCTCCGCCATGGCCGCGGCCCATGTGGCCCAGATCCGCCAGGTGCAGGCCCATGGACCCTACTTCCTCACCGGCTTGTGCGCAGGGGGCGTTATCGCCTTTGAAATGGCCCGTCAACTGGACGACGCCGGCGAGACCACACAGTTTGTGGGCATCATCGATGCGGGCGATGTACAAGCCAAAGAGCGCCCATTTCGCACCGCTTCAGCGCGGCTGCACCGTTTTCTAGATACCGTCTCCGAAGACAAGGGTGAGCCCCTGTGGAGTCGTTGGGTCAAGGTTGTTCCGATGGTGCTGCGCAAGGGCCGCAACCTGATCCAATACGAAATCTCCAAACGCTTGCAAGACTCGCGCAATGCCCGTGTTGTGCAGCAGTTGCGCCAGCACTCCGGTGGCGGGGCCGACGACCAAATGCCGGCGCCCGACATCACCTACCTGCAAGTCTACGAGCACGCCCACAAAGAGCACGTGCCTCAGGGTATCTTGCGCCGCGCAGACGTGGTGGTCTTTCGCGCCATGAAGGGCGATGGCACCCTGGCCGATGCCCCTTACATCGAAAAATTCGTTGACCCCCTCCTCGGGTGGCAGGGCCGCGTCGCCACACCCGTGTCAGCCGAAGACATCCCTGGCGGTCACTCAACCATGTTGCAAGAGCCCCATGTCCGCGTCTTGGCCGACCGCATGCAACGCCATCTCGATGTCGCCCTGAAAAAGGCATCTTCTCAGGCAATGACACCACCCGCTGTGGCCCAAGATGCGAGCCGCAAGGCCTAAGGAGTACGCGTGAGCAGCACCCCGACCACACTGATCATCATTGTCAACTACCGAAGCGGCGCTTTGGTCGTGAACTGCCTGTCTTCGCTTCAAGGCGAGGTACAAGCCAACCCTGGCACGCAAGTGGTGGTCGTTGACAACGCCTCAGGAGACGGCTCTGCCGACTTGATTGCCGAGCACATCCGCCAGTCGGGCTGGGGGGATTGGGTGCGACTCAGTCGCTCCGATCTCAACGGGGGCTTCTCATATGGCAACAACGTCGCCATTCGACCCTCCTTTTATTCTGCTCATCCAGCCGATTTTTATTGGCTGGTCAACCCAGACACCTTGGTACGCCCTGGTGCCCTGGGTGCCCTCACCGATTTCATGGCACAGCACCCCCAGGTCGGCATCACTGGCAGCAGCTTGGAAGACGAGCACGGTGCGCTGTGGCCCTGGACCTTTCGCTTCCCCAGCCTCTGGAGTGAGTTTGACAGCGGCTTGCGTCTGGGTGTGGTGAGCAAGTTATTGTCCAAGCATGTTCTCGCGCGCCAGATGAGCTCAACGCCCGAGCGGGTTGATTGGCTCCCCGGCGCGAGCATGATGATTCGACGCGAAGTCTTCCAGGCTATTGGCTTGATGGACGAGTCCTATTTTCTGTATTTTGAAGAGACCGATTTCTGCCTGCAGGCCAAACAAGCCGGATGGGATTGCTGGTACGTTCCCCAAAGTCGTGTCATGCACATCGCAGGGCAAAGCACGGGGGTCACCAACAAGACGGACCGTCCGAAGCGCCTGCCAGCTTATTGGTTTGAGTCACGTCGCCGCTACTTTGTCAAAAATCACGGCCGTTTGTACGCTGCGTTGACGGACATCTTTTGGATGGTCGCTTTTTCACTTTGGCGCATGCGGCGGGTGTTGCAGCGCAAGCCGGATACCGATCCCCCCCGGCACTTGCCAGACTTCTTCAGGCAATCAGCGTTGTGGCGGTCGCGCATTGAGGTGGGGGTGGTCCCCACCTCTGTCAATCATCGACCCTAACGCTCTAACGTCCCCCTAAAATGACAAAGTCCAACAAGCCCATTTACGTCACGCGTCCGGCGCTGCCGCCGCTGCAAGAATTCATTCCTTACCTGGAACGAATTTGGGACAGCAAAATCCTCACCAACGAAGGCCCCTTTCACCACGAACTCGAGGCTGCCCTGTGTGACTATCTCGGGGTCAAGCACATTTCCCTGTTCACCAACGGCACCATTGCCTTGATCACGGCCTTGCAATCCTTGGGCATCCGAGGTGAGGTGATCACCACGCCGTTTTCATTTGTGGCAACGTCGCATTCTTTGGTCTGGAATGGTATTGAGCCCGTGTTTGTCGACATCCACCCCGTCAGCCTCAACCTCGACCCGGCCAAGATTGAAGCGGCCATCACGCCCCGAACCTCGGCCATCATGCCCGTGCACTGCTACGGGACGCCGTGCGATGTCGATGCCATCGAAGACATCGCAAGGCGGCATGGCCTCAAAGTGATCTATGACGCGGCGCATGCCTTTGGCGTCAAATGCCACTGCGGCAGTGTGCTCAATCATGGTGACCTGTCCATCATGAGCTTCCATGCGACCAAGGTTTTCAACACCTTTGAGGGTGGGGCCATCGTCTCTCACGACGCCAAGTCCAAACGGCGCATTGACGAGCTCAAGAACTTCGGCATCCTGGACGAAGTCACCGTCGACATTGCAGGCATCAACGGCAAAATGAGCGAGATCAATGCCGCGTTTGGCCTCCTGCAGCTTCAACACGTTGACCGCGCCATCGCCGCTCGGCGCGAGGTCGACACCCGATATCGGCAGGCGCTGCAAGGCGTTGTCGGCTTGCAATGCATGGGCTCACCCCAACTGTCTGGCTGGAACTACGCTTACTTCCCCATGCTGGTCAAACCCAGCTACGGGCTGACCCGCGATGAGATCTACGACGCCTTGAAAGTGCAAGGCATCTATTCACGCCGATACTTCTACCCCTTGATCTCCACCTTCCCAAACTACGCAGGCTTGGCGTCGTCCAGTCCGACCAACCTGCCCGTGGCCACCGAAGTGGCGTCCCAGGTGATTTGCCTGCCGATCTATCCCGATTTGTCGGTCGACGATCAGGCCGAAATTTGCGACTTCCTTGTTCAACATGGGCTCCCTCACTGAGATGCTTGTGTGTGTTCACGTCTGGCCCTTGGGTGAAGTTTGGCAAGCAGACCTGAGCCATTCTGAGCTGGCCCGTCCAGGCGTCCTCTCGGACACTGAGCGCGGGCGCGCCCAGCGGTTTTATCGAGAGTCTCACCGTCAACGGTTTGTTGCTTCACATGTGGCTTTGCGCCAGCTGTTGGCCGACAAGCTACACACCACGCCCGAGGCGCTGAGCTTCGCTAGCGGGCCTCATGGCAAGCCCTATTTGCCCGACGCACCAGGCTGTCATTTCAACCTCAGCCACAGTGGTACTGCCGCGCTGATTGCGGTGTCAATGCACGGGCAAGTCGGGGTTGACATCGAACAAGTGCGTGAGCTGCGCGATGCCGAAGGACTTGTTCAGCGGCACTTCACACCACTTGAGCAGCAGGCATGGTACGGCCTGCCTCCCCTCGAACGCCAGCTCGCCTTTCATCAAACATGGGCGCGCAAAGAAGCCTGCATCAAGGCGGTGGGGTGGGGCTTGAAATTGCCCCTAGAGACCATCGACGTCGGTTCAGGCCCGGCATTGTCGGCACCTGAGCTGCACCTGCCGGATGGCAGTCGGGTGCCTGTGAGCGTTCACAGTTTGCCGCTCGGTGCCACGTGGACAGCGGCGCTGGCATGGCTGCATTCATGATCCATCGCGTGGGTGGCTCGAACCTTGCGTGCAAACATCTTGGGACACATTTCACTGAGTTTGTGTAAGCATGCCGGCTAAACTCACGCCGGGTCTCGGGCTCCAGTGGCGGACAGATTGCCGCCGGGATTTGCAGCAAATGCAGCGCATGTCGGACGCCCGCTTCAGCTCCCAGGGGCATCGCTCCTTGGCGACCTGGTGGCACAGCGGGGCGCAGCGCCCATCATTTTCATCAATTCATTGGTTTACTCAGTAACCCGAATTTTTTGCACACAAAGAGAGAGTTTATGCACATCAATAAAGCGATTTTCCCCGTAGCCGGGCTGGGCACGCGTTTTTTGCCCGCGACCAAGGCACAGCCCAAAGAAATGCTCCCAGTGGTCGACAAACCGCTGATTCAATACGCTGTTGAGGAGGCCTACGCTGCGGGCGTGCGCGAAATGATCTTCGTCACCGGCCGCCACAAACGCCCCATTGAAGATCACTTCGACATGACCTTCGAGCTCGAAGTCGCGCTGGAAAACTCACACAAGCATGAGCTTTTGGAAGTGGTCCGCAGCGTCAAGCCTGACGACATGGAATGCGTCTACGTTCGCCAGGCCCAGGCGCTGGGTTTGGGGCATGCGGTGTTGTGTGCGCAACGCCTGATTGGCAACGAGCCCTTTGCCGTGCTGCTGGCCGATGACCTGATGGTGGGCCAGCCTCCCGTTCTGACCCAAATGGTGGAGCAATACGCCGAGTGGCGTGCGTCCATCCTGGCCGTCCAGGAAGTTCCCGAAGAGCACACCCGTCGCTACGGCATCATCGCGGGTCAGTCTGTCAATGACCGCGTGATGGATGTCAGCCGGATCGTTGAGAAGCCAGCACCTGCTGATGCGCCCTCAAGGCTGGGCGTCGCAGGCCGCTACATCCTCACGCCCGGTGTTTTCCATGAAATTGCCAACCAACCGCGTGGCGTGGGCGGTGAAATTCAGCTGACTGACGGCATTGCAGGGTTGCTGCGCCGAGAAAAGGTCTTCGCCTTTCAGTATCAAGGCAAACGCTACGACTGCGGCAGCAAAGAAGGGTTCCTGCAGGCCAACGTTGAACTCGCCCTGTCCCACCCGCAACTTGGCGCGGGTTTCCGCGAGTACCTCAAAACCGTCGAGATTTGATCGGCGGGTTTCTTTCTCAGGCAGCCCCCGCGCAAGGTCACGGCGGGGGAGGGCGGCAAACCATCAGCGTCGCCGCAACACATGCACGAACGCGTCACCGTTGGTGGTTTGGCCCACCAACTCGTTGCCGGTCTGCCGCGCAAAAGCCTGAAAGTCCCGGTTCGATCCTGGGTCGGTAGACAGCACCCTGAGCAGCTGACCACTGCTCATGTCTGCCAAGGCTTTTTTGGCCTTCAGAATAGGCAGGGGGCAGTTCAGACCCCGGGCGTCCAGCTCCTTATTGACTTCCATGTCAGCTCCTTGTCAATGGCCTCAGGCTGGGAAAACGCCCGTTGAAAGATAACGGTCACCGCGGTCGCAAACCACGAAAACTACGGTGGCATCACTGACATTTTGTGCCACTTGCAACGCTGTCCAGCAGGCGCCGGCTGCCGAAATGCCGCCAAAAATGCCTTCCTCGCGTGCCAGACGACGCGCCATGTCCTCAGCCTGCGCTTGATTCACCGAAATCACCTCATCAACGCAACTGGGATCAAAAATCTTAGGCAGATAAGCCTCTGGCCATTTGCGGATGCCCGGGATGCGAGAGCCCTCCTCAGGTTGCGCGCCCACAATTTTCACCGCCGGATTGCGCGATTTCAAAAACCGAGATGTCCCCGTGATGGTGCCGGTGGTGCCCATGGCACTCACGAAGTGGGTGACTTGGCCCTGTGTGTCTGCCCAAATCTCAGGGCCAGTCGTTTCGAAGTGCACGCTGGGGTTGTCCTCGCTGGCAAACTGATCCAACACCCGGCCACGGCCCTCCTTGGCCATTTTTTCTGCGAGATCCCGGGCGTACTCCATGCCCCCTGAGCGCGGCGTCAAGATCAGCTCAGCGCCAAAAGCCTTCATGGTCTGGGCGCGTTCAATCGACAAGTCCTCCGGCATGATCAACACCATCCGGTAGCCCCGAATAGCAGCCGCCATGGCCAAGGCGATGCCCGTGTTGCCCGAAGTGGCCTCAATCAAGGTGTCGCCGGGCCGGATGTCGCCGCGCTCTTGCGCGCGGCGAATCATGTTCATGGCCGGCCGGTCCTTGACCGAACCTGCAGGGTTGTTGCCCTCCAGTTTGGCCAGAATCACATTGTTGCGTGCATCGTTTTCAGCGCCCGGAATCCGGGTCAAACGCACCAGAGGTGTGTGACCAATGACATCTTCCAGGGTACGGTAGGTGGGGTGAGCTTTCGACATGCTCTCATTGTCGCAGGCGAGTTGCCACAAGGCCATCCAGACGTGCCATAATCCCACCTTTCTGACGTACACAGCGCTTCAGAATTTGCCCTTCAGCCGGAGTGGCGAAATTGGTAGACGCAGGGGACTCAAAATCCCCCGGTAGAGATACTGTGCCGGTTCGAGTCCGGCCTCCGGCACCATCCCTTGGGGTTCTCCCAACGGTTGACCCCTCAGTTTTGGTTTCCCCTCGCATGATGCTCGTGCCCATGCGCACGACAGCGGGCAGCCCACTACAATCTTTTTATCTGCCAACAGCTGTGTTGGTTCTGGCCGCCCATTTTCCAGCGTTGAATCGCTCGCCCGCATGCCCTCCATCCCACCGATCACCCAGGCCCTCATGTTGATCAATGTGGCCCTGTTCTGTCTTGACTATGTATTGGGCAATCTTCTGAGCAGTTGGTTGTCGCTGTACCCTGTGGGTCTAGGTTTCATGCCCTGGCAAATAGTGACCTACGCGTTTTTGCATGGCAGCTTCAACCATCTGTTTTTCAACATGCTCGGTATCTGGATGTTCGGTGCGGAGCTTGAACGTTTATGGGGCCCCAAGCGCTACATCCAGCTGTTCATCGCCAGCGTCATCACCGCGGCTTTGCTCCAACTGGCGGTTAATTTATTGGTGGCGCCACGGCCCACCCTGGGTGCCTCTGGAGGCCTGTTTGGCTTGTTGCTGGCCTTCGGCATGATGTTCCCCAACCGCATCATCATGCCCCTCATCCCCCCCATACCAATGAAAGCCAAATTCTTGGTGGCCATTTATGGCGGGCTTGAGTTGCTGTTGGGTGTCACGGGAACCGCGTCGGGTGTTGCCCACTTTGCGCACCTGGGGGGCATGCTCGGCGCATTCATCCTCATTCGTTATTGGCGGGGCCACCCACCCTTTGGCCGACGCTAATGCAGCCAGCCCAGCGCATCTTCTATAGCCCCCGGACATCGGCCAGCGTGGGGTAGTGCAACGTCAGTCGAAACTCTCGTTTCAAACGCTCGTTGCGCAGGCGGCGTGACTCGCTCAAGAAACTCAGGGCCATGGCCGACAGCGTCGTCTCAGCCTGGGCCCGTGAGATGCGTGGGGGACGAGGCAAACCCAGCAAGCTCGCAGCCCAGTCAAAGTAGTCGCCCATCTTCATGTCACTGTCGTCACACACATGAACCACCCTTTGGGGGCGGCCTTGAAACAGCGCTCGGACGCAGGCGCGCGCCAGATCGTCTGCATGGATGTGATTGGTGTACACGTCCTCCTCGGCTTGCAAGACCGGCGCACCGCGCAATAAACGTTCTCTCGGTCCACCCTCTCGGTCAGGGGCGTAAATACCTGGGATGCGCAAAACACTGATGCAGCGACCACGCCCGCCATAAGCGCGCACTTGCTGTTCGGCATCCACCCGCCGATGCGCCCGAGCTGTTTGCGGTGCGACTGCGCGGGTTTCATCAAACTGCGCCCCCTGGCAATCGCCATAGACGCCGGTGGTGCTGCCATAGACCAAACGCCGGGTGGCGGGCGAGCGCGACAGCGCTTGCAGCAAGTGCCGCGTGCGTGGGTCGGTCAGGCCCTGCAAGGGGGGGGGTGCCAAGTGCAAAACGCGGGCTGAAAGACCTGCCAAACGTCGCACGGACCGTGCGTTGTCCAGATTGCCGCGCAATGGCAGAACGCCTGCTTCGCGCAAGGTATCGCAACGCGACCCCGAAGAGGTCAACGCCCGCAATCGGAAGCGACTACGCAGCAGCTTGGCCACGCGCAAGCCCACGTCGCCGCACCCCACGATCAACAACCGGGGGCGCTTAAAAATCCGGGGCAAGGAACGAGGACGCTCAGGCGATGGCATAGGGGACAATAGGGGGTCGACACACAGCGGTGATTTTGACCTTGACCTGCTGGTGCGAGCCATATTGAGTCCAGATTGAGTACGTCATGTCATTTACCGTCACCGTCCAGCCCAGTGGGCATTCTTTCTCAGTTGAACGCGACGAGCCGATTTTGATGGCAGCCATACGTCACGGTGTCGGATTGCCGTACGGCTGCAAAGACGGTGCGTGTGGATCGTGCAAGTGTCGCCTGAAAGAGGGCAGGGTCATTCACGGTACCCACCAAGCCAAGGCACTGAGTGCGGGAGAAGAAGAAGCCGGATTGATTTTGACCTGCCGCGCCGCCCCCCAAACGGATCTGTGCATCGAGGCACGCGGCGTTGTCGATATGGGCGACTACCCCGTGCGCAAGATGCCCGCGCGCGTGCATACCCTGCAGCGTCTAGCCCCCGATGTGATGTTGCTGCGCCTGCAGTTGCCTACCAACGAACATTGGCAGTGGCGCGCCGGGCAATACGTCGAGTTCATTTTGCCCAGTGGTGAGCGCCGCAGCTACTCCATGGCCAATGCCCCCCATCGCCAGCTGGAAGTCTTGGGCACGGGCCACCCCGGAATTGAGCTGCACATTCGGCACATGCCGGGCGGCGTGTTCACCGATCAAGTGTTTAGCACCTTGAAAGAGCGTGACATCTTGCGGCTGCAAGGCCCTTATGGCAGTTTTTATTGGCGAGAAGACAGTACCAAGCCATTGATCCTGCTGGCTTCAGGCACTGGCTTTGCACCCATCAAAGCATTGATCGAACACCTGCGTGCTCGCCAATCACCGCAGCCTGTGGCCCTGTACTGGGGCTGCCGCAGTCGCGTTGATTTGTACCTGCACGAGTGGGTGCAACAGGTGGCCGAGCAGTGGCCCTTGTTGCGTTACGAGCCCGTGTTGTCTGACGCGCATTCGGACGATGCTTGGCAGGGGCGTGTCGGCTGGGTTCATCAGGCGGTGATGCAAGATTGGCCAGACCTGTCCAAGCATCAGGTCTACGCGTGCGGCGCCCCCATGATGGTCGCCGCCGCTCGGGCTGACTTGGTACAGCGATGCGGTCTGCCTGCCGACGAGTTTTTCGCAGACGCCTTCACCTCAGCCGCTGATCTGGCGTAGGAGCCTGACGGCGCTAGAGACGGAGGCACCAAGCTGGAGGATACGATACAGCGACCGACAGGCTCTCGTAACGAGCAGACCGTCTCGATAACACGCCCTAGGGCTGCTCTTTACGGCGGATGATGCTTGAACGCTTGGCATCTTCGGGATCGTAGTACTGCACTTCCCCCTTGAACCACGTCCCCAGCCAGATCATGTTACGACTGAACGCGTCGTGGTCCGTCGATGAAAATGGCTTGTCGTGTGTGGTGATCACTCCACGGTAGGGGGTGTTGAAATTCTCCAGGGCTGCCTTCAGGGCGTCTGCAGAGGTGTCACCTTTCGTTTGAAACAGCACACGCAGCATCAACTGCACCGCATCGTAGGTTTGCGCTGCAGCCATCAATGAATCGACATAGTCTTTGCCCGCGTAGCGCTTCAGTCGGGCGATGAAGGAGGACCGACGCTCATTGCTGACGTCTTGAATGATGGTTTGCACCATGATGGCGCCCTCGGCAGAGCCCTGCGCTCGTTCAGACACCGTCCGAAACGACAAGGGCCACGAGCCGTAGAGTGGGCCTGAAAATTTCGCAGCAGTGCGTGCTTGTGCCAACACGGCGAACTCTGGCCCCACGGTCCAGCCAATGATCACATCGGCCCCAGCGGCCTTGGCTTCTTGCACCTGCTGCTGGAGCGATTTCACGCCCAGGTCGAAGCGCCCTACGTAAACAGGGGTCAGTTTTTGTTCGGCCAAGAACTTCTCAACGTCCTTGAAGCCGCCTTCGCCATAGCCGGTTTTGTCAGCAAAAATCGCGACCTTTTTCATCCCACGGCGAAGCACTTCTTGAACCAAAAAGCCGGCTTGCAGCGTGTCTTTGGCTGACATGCGGAATACATAGCTGGATGCCGGAGGGTACTTGGCCGTCACCGCAGTTCCGGCCGACACAGGCACCATCAACAGATGCTTGTTGTCCTGGAACACCTCGAGTGACTTCATCGCTACACCGGTATTGCAAAAGCCCACCGTGAAGTCGACCTTCTCTTTGAGCACCAAATCTTCTGAGACCTTGCGGCCTTCATCGGGGTTGGCTTTGTCATCACGCAGAACCAGCTCAACCTTGCGTCCCAAATAGCCGCCCGCTTCGTTGATCTCTTTGACGGCCAACTCCGCGCCCAGGCGCGCGCTGTTGCCAAAGTCTTGCGATCCGCCCGTGAGTGGACAGATGAACCCGATTCGCACAGGTTTGGGATTTGCCAGAGCGGTGCCAGCCAGTAGTCCAGAGGCTATCCCGACAGACCACACGACGCGTGAAAAGATGGAAATCATCAAGGGTCACTCCTCAGATGTATCAAACCGTAGCCTACTGATGTGCATTTGCAGTGTGCCCAGAGTGAGCCTGGTTTCACTGGTGCAAATTGCACTGCCAAACTGTTTTTGTTTGTGATATAGACCGCGACCGCGAGGAAAACGTGATACCGCTGTATGCAAACCCCTGAAGCCTCTCAGGCCCCCATGTTACGCGCTGAAAGTCTCGTCCATCCGCAAGTAACGCCACCGACCTGGCGGCAATGACCCCAACTGCACCTGTCCAATTCGTACACGCTGCAGGCTTACCACTTGCAGGCCGACGGCCTCACACATCCGTCGAATTTGACGTTTTCTGCCCTCTTGCAGTACGAAGCGAAGTTGGCCCTCTGTGACCCAATCGACACGCGCAGGCTTGAGATCAACATCATCCAACGCCAGCCCATGATTCAAGAGCGCCAGGCCGGCTTCTGACAAGGGTGGCCCACCCTTCACTGGCGCGACCTGGACCAAATACTCTTTTTCAACAGTGCTCTCTTCGCCGATCAGCTGCTTGGCGATGCGGCCATCTTGCGTCATCACCAGCAAGCCGACCGAGTCCAAATCAAGCCGACCGGCGGGGGCCAGTCCGCGGGTGTGCTCTCGACGAAAGCGTATGCCTGAGCTATCTTCTAGCCACTGGTTTTCTGGGCGAATCAATACCCAGGCGGGCTCGTGTCCATCCTCTGCTTGCCCACTCACGTAGCCGACTGGCTTGTTCAACAGCACCGTGACTTTGCGAGCTTGATGAAATTTGGCTGGCGTGTCGACAGTGATCAACTGCCCGGGCCTGACACGAGAGCCCAGCTCGCTGACCACCTTGCCGTCCACGCGCACCCAACCTTTGGCAATCCATTCATCAGCCTCACGCCTTGAAGCGATGCCCAGCTCACTCATGCGTTTGGACAAACGCATGTCAGGGGCAGGCGCCGCGGGTCGGTGCAATCGTCGGGCGGGCTCGGGCCGCGCAGGGGAGCGTCCAGGAATGGCGCCAGGCGTCTCGAAAGGCGCGCGCCTGTGCGGCCCTGGGTGCACGCGTGGTGGTTGAGGAGAAAATGCGGTGTTGTCAGAAGACCACCCCGGGGGCTGTGGCCCGGGCGTCGGACCAAATGGGTGCGCCTCGGCGTTGGGGGGCCGACGGACCTTGACGGGCCCTGAGGCTGGTGCGGGCCGCTGATTGTCAAATGAACTCCGAGGAGTTGTTGCCGCCTGCGGGGTACGTTGCGCTTCTTTGTCAGCCAGCGTGGGTCGAGCACGCAAGCCGTTGACACCGCGCACCGGTGCACGCGTTGAGCGTGAACCGGTGCCGGGCGATTTTTTTATCTTCAGAGTGGCCATGGAAAAAATAAGGGGTAAGGTCAAACTCAATTGAGCCTGAGGGGAGAGGAGATCAGCGACCACGCCAGAACATCTGGTCCAGCTCACGCAAGGTGATTTGGCGCCATGTAGGGCGTCCGTGGTTGCATTGGTCTGCACGTTCTGTGCGCTCCATGTCACGCAGTAGCGCATTCATTTCTTCCAGCGTCAATTGGCGGTTCGCGCGCACGGCACCATGGCAGGCCATCGAGGACAAAATTTCATGCTGCGCTCGCTGAATCACAGTGCTGCCATCAAATTGCGCAAACTCGGCCAGCACCGCACGGGCCATCGACACCACATCGGCACCAGCCAGGGCCGCGGGTTGCGAGCGGATCGCGAGGCACGTGGGTGACAGGGGGGCCAAGTCAAGGCCCAAGGTTTGGAGCTGCTCTGCATGGGTCTCCGCACAGGCGATCTCCTGGGCGGTTGCCGTGAAGGTGGCAGGAATCAGCAAAGGCTGTGAGGCCAGTTTGGCCTCGGCCAAGTCACCCTTGAGCCGCTCGTAGACGATTCGCTCGTGGGCCGCGTGCATGTCAATGATGATCAAGCCCTGGGTGTTCTCCGCCAAGATGTAAATGCCAGCGATTTGCCCCAGTGCACGACCCAGGGGCCATGAGCCTGCCTCAGTGGGCAGGTATGAAATCGGGGTGGGTGTTCCCGCGGCGGCTCCTACGCCCAGCAAAGAGGTCGGGGAGGGCTCACGCGCATAAAGAATGGCCGCTTGTTCCAGGCCAAGGCGACCTTGATGCCGGGGCGCAGCGTCCCAAGTGGGTTCTGCACGTTGAATGGGGCCTTGCGAGGTGTTGCTGGGCAAGCCTGATTCCAGCGAAAACTCGGCCTGGGTCTGTGCTTGTGTGGCCTGAAGTCCCCCTGCCAAGGCAGCTCGTGGAGCGGCTAATGCAGCTTCCACGGCTCGCCGAACCGCTTGGTGAATCTCGCGTGAATCCCTGAATCGCACCTCGATTTTGGTGGGGTGGACATTGACATCTACTTTGTCGGGATCGATGTCAATGAACAGCACATAAGCGGGCTGGCGTCCGCCGTGCAAAATGTCTTCGTAGGCCGAACGTATGCCATGACTGATGAGCTTGTCACGAACGAATCGGCCATTGACATACACATACTGGTGATCCGCACGGCTGCGGGCTGCCTCGGGCAAGCCTGCCCTACCGTGGATGCGCAGCACGCTCATCTCTAGCGAGACGGCCTGACTTTGATTGCGAAAGTCAGTGTCCAGGACATCCGCCAAACGCTGCTCCAGCTCGCCTCGACGCCAGTGTTGTACGAGCTTGCCCTCGTGCCATAAGGAGAAGTCCACGTCATGCCGGGCCAAGGCATGTCGCCGAACAGCTTCCACGCAGTGGGCCAATTCGGTGGATTCTGTTTTCAAAAATTTTCGGCGGGCAGGTGTATTGAAAAACAGCTCCCGGACTTCGACGCTGGTGCCCACCCCCCTTGCAGCAGCCAAGACCTCACCGGAGCGTGCATCCAGTCGGTAGGCGTGGTCCGCCGTCGGCGTGCGGCTCGACAGTGCTACATCGGACACCGACGCGATGGCGGCCAGCGCCTCCCCCCGAAAGCCCATGGTGGCCACCTGCTCGAGGTCGGACAGCGACCCAATTTTGCTGGTGGCATGGCGGCGCAGGGCCAGGCCCAACTCTGAGCGTGGTATGCCCTGTCCGTCGTCTTCGACCACGATGCTGCGAATGCCGCCCGCCATCAATTTGACTGTGACCTGCCGGGCACCCGCGTCAAGCGCATTGTCGACCAACTCTCTGACCACGGAAGCAGGGCGTTCGATGACTTCGCCTGCGGCGATCTGGCTCACCAGCTCATCTGGCAGTTCCCGGATGGGCCGCGGTCCGACGGGGGGCTCCATGGTGTTGACGTGCATCCACGCATTCTATGCGCCGCACACACCTCGGTTCACGCAAGGCCAGGCCAGTGACATGCGGGGGAACAACCCTGATAATGCCGACCCATGGAACTTGCCCACTTTTTGATTGATTTCATCGTGCACGTTGATGTGCACCTCAAAACCTTTGTTCAGTCGTACGGTGTCTGGGTTTATGCACTGCTGTTTTTGATTGTGTTTGTCGAAACCGGCCTGATCGTGATGCCATTTTTACCTGGCGACTCACTTTTGTTTGTGACCGGCGCGCTGTGCGGCACTGGGCTCATGAGCCTGCCCGTGGCGATGGTGGTGTTGCTGGTGGCGGCTATTTTGGGTGATCAGGTCAACTACAACATCGGTCGTTACTGTGGGCCCAAAGTATTCCAGTGGGAGCGATCGCGCTTTTTCAACAAAGCTGCCTTCGAGGCTGCGCATGCCTTTTATGAAAAACACGGTGGCATGACGATCATCTTGGCCCGTTTCATGCCCTTCGTGCGCACCTTTGCCCCCTTTGTGGCTGGTGTGTCCGAGATGAGTCGCACGCGCTTCACGACATTCAATGTGGTGGGTGGCGTGCTCTGGGTCGTTGGCTTGCTCACGGTCGGGTACTTGTTTGGCAACATTCCATTGGTTCAAGAGCATCTCGAAAAAATCATCTGGGCCTTGATCATCATCCCCGGGCTCATTGCGATCTATGGCGGTTGGCATGCCAAGCGCCAAGCGGCGTCGGCCGGACAAGCGGGTAGTTGACTGGTGCCCCGTCGCAGTGGATTTGAAAGGTTGAATTGTTGCGGGGCCCATCGTGAAGTGCACAGGCTGCTGGATTCCCGCCTGCGCGGGAATGACGTGGCGAGATGCCAACCCCCGCGCCCATCATCCCCGCATGCACCCGTCATCCCCGCGCAGGCGGGGATCCAGGAGGGTGCCTGAGGCGCAACAGGCCCGCGCGCACTCCATTCCTGCACGCTCCGCCTGCCAATGCGCCACCTATTCGCCTTGGCGAATGAACCTTTCAAATCCACTGAGACGGGGTACTAGGCGCTAAATTCGACGCTTGCGTGACAAAGGCGGGTTTTTCGCAAAGTAGCGCTGAATGCCCTTGGCCAATGCCGCAGCCAGTTGCGCTTGGTAGGTGGGGTTAGCGAGCTTGGCTTCTTCTTCGGGGTTTGAGATGAATGCCGTCTCGACCAAAATCGAAGGAATGTCAGGCGCTTTGAGTACCGCAAAACCGGCTTGCTCCACACGGTCTTTGTGCAAGGCTCCGACCTTGCCAATTTGCCCCAAGACCTCACTGCCCAAGCGCAGGCTGTCTTTGATCTGAGCGGTGGTGCTCATGTCCAACAGCGTGTGCAGCACGCTCGCATCTTTCGCCTTGATGTTCACCCCGCCCACCATGTCCGCTGCGTTTTCTCGGCTGGCCATCCAGCGTGCGCTTGTGCTGCTGGCGGCCCCTTGGCTCAGGGCGAACACGGAAGCCCCTTTCGCGTGGGGTTTGAAAAAAGCATCGGCGTGAATCGAGACAAACAAATCGGCCTGCACTTGCCGTGCCTTGCGCACACGCTCTTGCAGTGGCACGAAGAAATCACGGTCGCGTGTCAAAAACGCGCGCATGTTGGGCATCTCGTTCAGTCGGTCCCGCAGTTGCAAGGCAATCGACAGCACGACATCTTTTTCATGCAAGCCGCTGGGCCCGGTCGCGCCAGGGTCTTCACCGCCATGCCCGGGATCCAGCGCCACCACAATCAAACTCTCCATGACCTGCGAAGGTTTGGCTTCACGCGGGGCGGGTGCCTTGTGGGCTTTGTCGGTCTGCCCAATGAATTCCCCCAGGGCATCTTGAACGGTTTGAGCCGCTTGTTTGTCGGCCTGGGTTTTCTCCTGCACCAGGGCCAACAACGGATCTTGTGCCGCCACAGGGTGGAGATCAAAAACCAGCCGGTGTCGGTACGCCGCCACCGGGTTGATGGCAAACAACTGCGGTGCCACAGCTTGTTTCAGGTCCACCACGAGGCGCACCACACGTGGCTGAAACTGTCCCACCCGGATGCCCGCAATGAACGGGTCGTCTGCACGCACCTTGCCCACCACCTCGCGCAGGGCGGGGCTCAGCTCCAGGCCGTCCACATCCACCACCAGCCGGGGCGGGTTGTCGGCCATGAAATGCTGGGCGGACAAGACCGTCTCGCTCTCCAGGGTGACACGAGAGTAATCGGCGGCCGGCCAAACCCGAACCGCCACAATCTGAGCGCCCCGGCTGGGTGTGTGAACGCCCAGCATCAGCGCCAGCGTGCCCATCGATTGCAGTGCCGCGCGGCGTGTGATGCGCTTCGAGCTCATTGGCGGGCCTTCGGAAGCAGGGTGAGTCCCCGAGGTGTGAGGGCGTCCCAGCGCACTTGTCTCATGTTCTCGGACGGGGCCGTCAAATGCAATTGCAAGTCAGGCACTGGCAGCAAGGCACGAGCCATGTCAGGCCACTCGATTAATTTCAAGCCTGGGGCGGCGAAAATCTCTCTGAATCCTGCATCCTCCCATTCTTGCGGGTCGTTGAATCGGTAAAAATCAAAATGAGTGATCGACTTCGCTCTGTGTGAAATATACGACTCCATCAAGGCGTAGGTGGGGCTTTTGATGGTGCCCGTCACGCCCAAGGCGTACAGCAAATGGCGCACGAACGTGGTTTTACCCGCGCCAAGATCGCCCTGCAGTTCAATCAAGGCGTTGGGCAGCGCCGGCCGCGCTGCGAGCTGCTGGGCACTGTGGCTGCAGGCGGCCTCACCATCCCAGGTTTCAACCAGATTTTCTAAAATCACCAAATGACATCCACTCCAGGTTCAGGGCTCAGTGACACCGAGGTGCTCGAAAAACTCCAGCAGCAAGGGCGGGCGCTCGGATTTTCACAGATTGGCGTGGCGGATGTTGATTTGTCTGATGCCGAGCCCGGCCTTCTCGCCTGGTTGGCCGCAGGTTTCCATGGTCAGATGGACTATATGCAGCGTCACGGCCTCAAGCGCGCGCGTCCAGCTGAATTGGTGCCCGGCACGATCAGCGTGATCACCGCCCGCATGGACTACCTTCCAAAGCAGGCACCAAGCCAGTGGCAAGCGGTCGAGTGGGCCCGACTGGAAGACCCCGCCCAAGCGACGGTATCCCTCTACGCCAGGGGGCGTGACTACCACAAGGTGCTGCGTTTAAAATTGCAGCAATTGGCGACCCAAATGACCCAATGGTTAGGGCCTTTGGGTCACCGCGTGTTTACCGATTCGGCGCCTGTTCTGGAGGTCGAGCTGGCCACCCGCAGCGGCATCGGTTGGCGCGGCAAGCACACCTTGGCTCTGGACCGCAACGCGGGATCCATGTTTTTTTTGGGCGAGATCTATGTGGACATCGCGCTGCCCACCACACCTGCCAGCAGCGCCCACTGCGGGCGCTGCACGGCCTGCATCGATGTGTGTCCCACCCAAGCCATCATCGCGCCCTATCGCTTAGACGCGCGGCGCTGCATCTCCTATCTCACCATCGAACACGACGGCCCTATTCCCGAACACCTTCGACACTTGCTCGGCAACCGCATCTATGGCTGCGACGACTGTCAATTGATTTGCCCCTGGAACAAATACGCCCAGCGCAGCACGGTGCCTGACTTTGATGTTCGTACCCCCTTGGACAACGTCACGCTTTTGTCCTTGTGGCATTGGGATGCGGCTGACTTTGCGCGCAGAACCGAGGGCAGCCCCATCCGGCGCATTGGCTATCAACGCTGGCAGCGCAATTTGGCCGTCGCATTGGGCAACTTGTTGCGCTCAACACGGCCGGCCGTCGCGCTCAAACTGGCTGTGCGTGCCGCTCTGCAAGCCTACCTGCAACAAGAAACAACGGATGCACTCATCACTGAACACATCCACTGGGCCCTGGCGGCACCTCAGGCCCCACCCAAGGCCTGAGATCCGCGTGCACAACATCAACCCTTCATCAACTGAGGGAGCCACAAGGTCAGCGGGGGCCAGTACGTGACGAGCACCAAGAAGCCCAGCATCGTCAGCAGCCAGGGCCATACCGCGATGGTCAATTCGGTGATGCCCATCTTCGTGATCCCCGAGGCCACGTAGAGGTTCAAGCCCACGGGTGGGTGGCAAAGGCCCACTTCCATATTGACCACCATCATGATCCCGAAGTGCACCGGGTCGATACCCAGCTTGATGGCCACAGGAAACAAAATTGGCGCCAGGATCAACACGATCGACGAAGGCTCCATGAAGTTGCCCGCCACCAACAGCAAAATATTGCACACCAACAAGAAGCCAATGCTGCCCAAGCCCATCCCGACCAACCAGTCGGCCAAGTGCTGCGGGATTTGCTCATTGGCAAGCACAAAGCTAAACAACACGGCGTTCGTGATGATGTAGAGCAACATCGCGCTCATGTTGGCTGAGCTCAACAACACCCGCGGCACATCCTTGAACGTCAGGTCTTTGTAGATAAAGACGGCCACCACAAAGGCATAAACGGCACTCACAGCGGCTGCCTCAGTGGGTGTGAACAGCCCGCCGTAAATGCCCCCCATCACGATCACAATCAAAAGCAAGCCCCAAAACGACTCACGCAAGGTCTTCAGCCTGATGGTCCAGCTGGCCTTGGGCAGGCGAGGGTAGTTGTTCTTGCGGGCGCGCCACCAGGTCGTGACGCCCAGGCAAATGGCCAAGGCTATCCCGGGCACGACACCGCCCAAGAACATGTCACCCAGTGAGGTGTTGGTCGACACCGAATACATGACCATCACAATCGAGGGCGGAATCAAAATGCCCAGTGCCCCGGAGGTTGTGATCACCCCAGCTCCAAAGCGGGGCGGGAAGCCGGCCTTCACCATGGCGGGCAACAAAATCGAACCAATCGCGACCACCGTGGCGGGTGACGACCCCGACACCGCAGCAAACAGGGCGCAAGCCATCACACCCGCCAAGCCCAGGCCACCATACCAATGTCCCACCATGGAACTGGCGAAGTTGATCATGCGTTTGGCCACCCCGCCATGGGTGAGAAAGTTGCCCGCCAGAATGAAAAACGGGATCGCCATGATTTCAAACTTCTCAATCCCGGTGAATAATTTCAACGCCACCGCCTCGATGGGGGTTTGAGTGAAGCCAAAAATGAACGTCAACACCGTCAGGCCCAAAGCGATCGAGATGGGCATCCCCGTCAGCATCAGAGCCACCAGCAGACCAAAAATAATCAAACCATTCATGCCTTCACTCCCGTGGATGGGTCGACTTCGTCCTCTAGGCCATCGACATGCCCATGGTCGTGGTGCGGCAGCTCGCCAGTGCGTGCAAAAGACCAGGCCACTTGCAAAAATCTAAAGCTCATCAGTGCCGAGCCCAGCGGAATAGCGAGGTAGATGATCCAGGTGGGCCATTCAAGATCCGGCGTGGTCGGCCCTTCAGTCAAACCGTCCAATCGCAAATCAGCCAGCTTATAAAAAGCGTAGTGCGCGCCGTTCTCCCACACGAAATAGGCACCCAAGGTCGCGATCACGCCGGTGAAAAACCCTCCCGCCAGCAAACCAAACAAGACAAAAATCTTGCGACGCTTGTCTTGCATGAGATTGATGAAGACATCGACACCCACATGGATGCCCGTGCGCACGCCATAGGCAGCGCCAAACTTGGCCATCCAAACGAATGCATAGATGGTGGCCTCTTGGACCCAGCTGAAGTTCAAACTCAGCAACCAGTCTTGCAAACCCGGAATCGCAACGCCAGACAAATAGCGGTGAATCACCGCCACGAAAATAATGACGGTAGCGCCCGCCATGAGAGTGGAGATGATCCACTCCTCGAGATGGTCAAGCCATTTCATGGATTCTCCTCACGCCAAAAAAATGCGCGGTGCGACAAAGGGGGTGCGATAGGAGCGCCACTCGCTCCCATCAACCCGGGCGCCCCAAAAATCAGAGCTTGTCGGGGTCGAACCCGGTTTCTTTGTAGATCTGCTGAATGATCTCAGCACCGATGCGCGACTCCATCTGCTTGTGCACTGGCACCAGGGCCTTCTTCAGTGCCAGACGCTGTTCGGGCGTGGGGGTGTAGACATCCGTCTTGCCGGCTGCTTTGACCTTGGCAAGTGACTCTTGATTGTCTTTGAGTGCGTGATCATTGGCCGCCTTGGTGGCCTCTGTCATGGCTTGATTCAATGGGGTGCGAATATCGGCCGGCAAGCCATCCCAAAATTTCTTGTTGACCACCACCGCGTAGCCCAGATAGCCATGGTCGGATAAGGTCATGTGCTTTTGCACCTCAAACATTTTTTGCGTGAACAAATTTGAGTGAGGGTTTTCCGTGCCATCGACGACACCCGTATCGAGCGCCTGGTAGACCTCGGAGAACGCCATCACTTGGGGCAAAGCGCCCAAAGCGCGCATTTGAGCCTCGAGGACTTTGGACGATTGGATGCGCATCTTTAGGCCTTTGAAATCCTCAGGTTTGCGCACAGGTTTGTTCGCAGAGAAAGACTTAAAGCCGTTGTCCCAGAATGCCAGGCCGGTGATGCCTTTGGCATCCAACTTGGACAGCAGACTCTGCCCGATGGGGCCTTGCGTCACCTTGTGCAGGTCTTTGTAATCGTCAAAAATGAAGGGCAGATCAAACACCTCAAACTCTTTCACGCCGAGTGGCGCAAACTTCGACAGCGAGGGGGCCAGCATCTGAACCGAGCCCAACTGCAGGGCTTCCATTTCTTCCTTGTCTTTATACAGCTGGCTATTGGGATAGACCTCCACCTTGACCTTGCCTGCCGTCAACTCACCGGCTCGTTTCGCGAAAAATTCAGCCGCTTTGCCCTTGGGCGTGTCAACGGCCACGACATGGCTGAACTTGATGACGATGGGGCTTTGGGCCATTGACGTCAGCGGGATGAACAGCATCAAGGCTGTGCAAGCCAACGAGCCGCTGCGTGGGAGGAAAAACTGTCTGATTTTCATAGTGACTCCAGTGATTGTTGCAAGAAGAAGCTGTTCATCGGACACGGAACAGCACGAACCAAGTGTGACTACGCCACCCCTGCCACTGTGGTCTCACACATGATCAACGGCGATCAATTTCATTGTCAAGGGGGGCGCACCTGATCGACAACAGGCGATAAACTGTCGCGTTACCCGCCGGACCAGCTGCGCGGGCGCAAACGAGCAAACCCATGAATTCACCCATGATGACCGAGCAAGCTGTACGCTGGCACTCGCCCGGAGATTCAGTTGCAGTGGCATCCGCCGCTTCCACCGAGCTTCGTTGGCCCATCGCCCAGGTCGAGGCGCTTTTCGCCTTGCCATTCAACGACTTGCTGTTTCAGGCTCAGCAGGTGCACCGCCAGCACTTTCCCGCCAACGAGGTTCAGTTGTCGACCTTGCTGTCCATCAAGACAGGGGGTTGTCCGGAGGACTGCGGCTATTGCCCCCAATCGGTTCACTACAACACCGGGCTTGAGGCCAGCAAGCTGCTCGATGTGTCGGCGGTGCGCGAGGCGGCCGAGGCGGCCAAGGCGCAGGGCGCGTCCCGCTTTTGCATGGGGGCCGCATGGCGCGCCCCCAAAGACCGCGACATCGAGAAAGTTGCCGAGTTGATCGGCGTCGTCAAAGACCTCGGCCTCGAAGCGTGCTGCACCTTGGGCATGTTGAGTGAGGCCCAAGCCCGCACCCTCAAAGGCGCTGGCCTGGACTACTACAACCACAACCTCGACACCGCGCCGGAGGCCTACGGTCGCGTGATCACCACCCGTGACTATCAAGACCGCCTCGACACCCTGGCCCATGTTCGCCAGGCGGGCATGCATGTTTGCAGCGGTGGCATCGTCGGCATGGGTGAGAGCAGCACCGAGCGAGCGGGCCTCATCGCCCAGCTTGCCAACATGGAGCCTTACCCTGAGTCGGTGCCCATCAACAACTTGGTTCAGGTTGAAGGCACTCCGCTTCACGGCACGGATCCGCTCGACCCCCTGGAGTTTGTCCGCACCATTGCTGTGGCCCGCATCACCATGCCCAAAGCGCGCGTGCGATTGTCGGCTGGGCGCCAAGCCATGAGCGACGCCGTCCAGGCCCTTTGTTTTTTGGCGGGTGCCAACTCCATTTTTTATGGCGACAAACTTCTCACCACCGGCAACCCCGACTGGGAGCGAGATCAACGTCTGTTCGCCAAGCTCGGCCTGCTGGCCTGCTGATACTGTTCAAACGAGACAGACCTCGGCCATGAACGATTTGGCGGCTCGCAGCTTGCGCAGCGTTTGGCACCCCTGCACGCCCATGAAGCGTGCGCACGACACTCCCCCCCTGGCGATTGCACGGGGTCGCGGGCCTTGGCTCTATGACACCGAAGGACGCCGCTACTTTGATGCCATCAGCTCCTGGTGGGTCAACCTCTTCGGCCATGCCGACCCCCAAATCAACGCGGCACTCAAAGACCAACTCGACACCTTGCCCCACGTCATGCTGGCTGGCTGCACTCAAGACAGTGCGGTCCAGGTGGCCGAAAAACTCTCAGCGCGTACAGGCGGTGTGCTGGGGCATGCTTTCTATGGCAGCGATGGCGCATCGGCGGTTGAAATCGCCCTGAAGATGAGTTTTCACGCATGGCGCAACGAAGGCAAGGCTCACAAGCGCGAGTTCGTATGCCTACAAAACAGCTATCACGGCGAGACCCTGGGCGCATTGTCAGTCACTGACGTTGCCGTCTTTCGAGACGCCTACGATCCGTTGCTCATGCGGGCGCACATCGTCGCCTCCCCCGATGCGCGTCAAGCCCAAGCTGGCGAAACCCCGGCCGATGTCACACAGCGCGCACTACACGCCTTGAGTGAGCTGTTTCGTTCCCGCGCAGACCACATCGCCGCCCTGATCATCGAGCCACTGATCCAGTGTGCCGCAGGCATGGCCATGCACGATCCAGCGTACCTGCGGGGTGTCCATGCGCTGTGCGAGACCTGGAACGTGCACCTCATTGCGGACGAAATTGCAGTCGGTTGCGGCCGTACCGGCAGCTTCTTTGCGTTTGAGCAAGCGACCCGCCCTGGCCAACCGCCACTTTGGCCCCACTTCATCACCTTGTCCAAGGGCATCACGGGCGGCTACCTCCCGTTGTCAGTGGTACTCACCAGAGGAGCCATTTTTCAAGCGTTTTGGCACGATGACACCGCGCGCACATTTTTGCACTCGCATTCTTACAGTGGCAATGCATTGGCCTGTCGCGCGGCCCAGACCGTCCTAGAGCGGTTCGAGCACGACGACATTCTTGGTCGCAACGCCCAACTCACTGCGCCCATCAGCAAGGCTTGGGAGGGTCTCCGGTCGAATGAGCACGTCGCCCACATTCGCCAATGCGGCATGGTCTGGGCCTTTGACGTCCAAACCCAGCGGCCCGATTTCGCTGAGCGCTTCCATCAGGCCGGCCTTCAGCACGAACTCCTGATCCGCCCCATCGGGCGCACGGTCTACCTGATGCCCCCCTATCTGTTGTCGGTTGAGGACTACGCCTGGTTGGCCGAGCGGACCCTGTCGACCTTGAGCGCCGTGCTCCATGCTGCTTGATCTCCTGCAACAACGCCTGGAGGCCCGCAGTATGGAGCACACCCGTCGGCAGGTCCGGGTCTCCCTGGGGCCCTGCGCCCCCCACCTTCGAGTCCGCGCCGAGTGCCCTCAGTCGGACGCCAGCGATCTGGGCACCCCCATGCTCGCTTTTTGCAGTAACGACTACCTGGGTCTGGCGAATCACCCTGAACTGATTGAGGCGTGGGCCCAAGGCGCGCAACGCTACGGGGTAGGCAGTGGCGCATCCCACCTGATCAGCGGTCACAGCGCGGCCCACGCTCAACTTGAGAGCGAGTTAGCCCGGTGGCAGGCTCCTCATATTTCTCAAGCGCGCGCCCTGTATTTTTCCACGGGCTACACGGCCAACATCGCTGTACTCACTGCCCTAGGTTCAGCCGACGCCACGCTTTTCTGCGACAAACTCAACCACGCCTCTCTGATTGACGGTGCTCGACTGGCCGCAGCCAAAGTTCAACGTTATCCGCACGCCAACCTGGAGCGCCTGGCGGATCAACTTCAGCGTTGCGACACACCACTCAAATTCATCGTGACAGACGCCGTGTTCAGCATGGACGGCAGCATGGCGCCTGTGCCTGAGCTACTCCGGCTGGCGCAGGCACATGATGCTTGGCTGATCATCGATGATGCCCATGGCTTTGGTGTCCTCGGCGAGCAAGGGCAGGGCAGCCTGGCCCACTGGAAGGTTTCGAGCGAGCGTTTGGTCTACATGGGCACCTTGGGCAAAGCGGCTGGCGTAGCGGGTGCGTTCGTGGTCGCACACGCCACCCTGATCGACTGGCTCGTCAACACTGCACGCAGCTACATCTACACCACGGCATCGCCCCCAGCGCAGGCCCACACCGTCCTGCACAGCCTGCGTTTGATCCAAGGGGAGCAGGGTCATGCCCGACGACAACAGCTGCAAACCTTGATTCGCCGCTTGCACCAAGCTCCGTCGGCTGACCTCCCGCCAGGGTGGCGTTGGGCAGAGTCCGACACCCCCATCCAGCCCTTGCTGATTGGCGACAACATGGCAGCGCTGAGTTTGAGCCGTCAACTGGAGCAAGCCGGCCTGTGGGTGCCTGCCATCCGACCGCCCACCGTCCCCTTGGGCACGGCCAGGCTGCGCGTCACGCTCAGTGCGAGCCACACCGTAGCCGACCTTGATTGCCTGCTATCGGCGCTTGGTCATGCCGCGCGCGCTGACGGCTGATGAGCGGTCTGTTCATCACCGGAACCGACACGGGCGTAGGCAAGACCTGTGTCAGCGTAGCCCTGTTGCACCTGCTGTCCGCGCAAGGCTGGCGCGTAGCCGGATTCAAGCCCGTGGCGGCAGGTACGAGCGAGTCTGGTGATAACGAAGACGTAGAGGCCCTTCAGGCGGCCTCCAGCATCCCTGTCAACCGGGAGCAAGTTGGCCCCTATCAGTTTCGCGCCGCCTGCGCACCGCATCTTGCGGCGCAAATGCAAGGCGTGAGCTTGCCGCGCCGCGGCTGGCAGGCAAGGGCTCAGGCTCTGGGCGACGAGCTGGACATGATCATTGCCGAGGGTGCCGGGGGCTTCTGCGTCCCGCTCGGTCTGAACCCGCGTTGGGGACTCGACGACGTTGCGGCTGAACTGCAATGGCCAGTCATTCTGGTGGTCGGCCTGCGCCTGGGCTGCATCAATCATTCACTTTTGACCATGCAAGCCATCGCATCCCGTGGTCTCACACTGGCGGGTTGGGTTTGCAATCGCATCGATCCCCACATGCCCTGGGCAGACGACAACCTGGCGAGCTTGAAGTCCCTGCTGCCTGCCCCATGCTGGGGTGACATTCCCTGGATGCCCGCCCCCCATCCGGCTCAAGCGGCGGCAGCACTTGATAGCGCACTCATCCTGCGCACCCTCAAAAAATGATGTTCTCTGCCGCAGATCCTTACCCCGCCTACGCCAGTCTTCAGGCTCAAGGGCGTGTTCAATACAGCGAGGAGTTTTTCGGTGGGGCGTGGCTGCTCAGTCACTATGACGATGTGGCTGCTGCGCTCAAAGACGAGCGTCTGTCAGCTCGCCGAACAGGCGGCTGGTTGCTCGACACTGACGAGTCCGCCCGAGAAAAGCTGGCGCCGTTTCAACGCCTGTTTGCACGTGCACTGCTTTTTCTTGACGCGCCTGACCACACTCGCCTGCGCCGGGTGTTGGCCCCCGCATTTCACCCCTCAGCTTGGCAAGCACTCAGCCAGCACATTCGTGACGATGTCCATGCCGCCCTTGACGCCCTGCCAGCGGGGCAGCCCTTTGATTTCATGCAAACCATCGCACGCCCCATTCCTGCCAGGGTCATCGCGCGCCTCATGGGTTTACAAGACATTCAAACTGACGACTTCGTCAGCTGGTCTGATGACATTGCAGCCTTCATTGGACATCCCTCGCCCGACTTGACTTTGGGCCTGCGTGCTCAACGCGGCGCGCTCGCCCTGGCGGCAGTCTTTCAACGCGAGCTCAGGCGTCGCCGGCAGCGCCCTCAAGCAACACAGCCGGCAGACTGGACCGGCATCCTCTTGCAAGCCGAAGCCCAAGGCCACATTCGTTCGACAGAAGAGCTGCTAGCCCAATGCGTGATGTTGCTATTTGCCGGCCATGAAACCACGCGCCATTTGCTGGGCAACGGCATGCATGCCGTACTCAAGCAACCCGGTGCCTGGGCTCAAATGCAGAACGAGCCAGAGTTGTTGCCCCAGGCGATGCGTGAAATGCTCCGCTTTGACAGCCCTGTGCAATACACAGGCCGCCGTGTGGCACAGGCCTTTTCAATGCATGGGCACGCATTCCAGCGTGGCGAATTGGTCATTCCCTTGGTTGGCGCGGCCAACCGCGACCCCAAGGTCTATACCGACCCGCACACCTTGCATCTGAGTCGCAGGCAGGCACCCCACCTGTCATTTGGCACCGGGCCGCACGCATGCATTGGCGCTGCGCTCACCTACCTCGAAGCCCAAGCGGTCTGGAGCACCCTCTTACAACGCGGCCAGCAACCCCACCTGGCTGGGGCTGCCAAGCCGAGCGGCAACCTGCTCTACCGAGGCTGGGAAACCTTGCCCTTGAGCTTCTCAAAGAGCTCGGCTGAGCATCTCACTTCAGCACCCCAAACAAGTTATTGAAGTCATCCGACCAAGGTTTAAGCCCTGGAATCGGCGCAATGGCTGAGGTCACCGACTTGATGTCGGGGTGCTGCAATCGCACTGCACTGCGACTCACCAGCACCCAGTCTGTGCGTCGCAGATCAGAGTCCTTGGCATCGTCATGCACAAAAGCCACATGCAAATCTTTGGCCAGCGCGATCTTCTCCACCACAGGCGGCAGTGCCAAAAAGCGGTTAGTCACATGAAAAGCCACGACACCATCGTGCTTCATATGGCGCATATAAACATCCATCGCTTCCGTCGTGATCAGATGGATGGGCACTGAGTCGCCCGAAAATGCATCCACTGCCAACACATCGAAGTCTTGAGGCGCCTCCCTTTCCATCGCCAGGCGGGCATCGCCCAAGACTCGATCAATGCGTGCCGCACTGTCCTTCAAAAAAGTGAACTCACTGTCAGCCAAATCAAACACCTGCGGGTTGATCTCATAGACGCGGTAGACATCACCGGCTCGTCCGTAGCTCGCAAGCGTTCCTGCCCCCAAGCCGATCAGGCCGACCTTGCGTGCGCCTGCGGGGGCGGTGGTCAAGGCGCGGCCCACACCGGATGTGGCACCGTAATACGTGGTGGGTTCGCGTCGACGTTCTACAGAGAGATACTGCTCCCCGTGCTTGACCGACCCGTGATAAAGCTGGCGCACGCTGTTGGCGGGATGCTTTGTATCTATGCTGTCCAAAGAAATCAGCGTGCCATAGAAATTCCGCATCATCTGTCGGGCATCATGCCTATCCGCCCGTACTTGCACGACCAGGTAAAACACACACAAAGTCGTCAAAAGCAGGCTGCCCGCCATGAGCATGCGAGCGGGCCGCAGCACAGCAATACCCAGCAGCGCCGTGAGCGCCAAACCAATCCCCAACTCATAGTAAGCAGGCAATACCTGGGGGGCGATCAATCCCACGCTCACGCCACCCAGCGCACCGCCGAGCGACAGCATCAAGTAAAACCGAGTCAGGTACCGTGGTCCCGGCCGGATGCGCGCCATCTCACCATGCAAAAACATGCACAACACAAACAGTCCAACCACATAGATCGGCAGCGCAGTTTTGACATCTGAGCCAATGCTGTCTTGAAGGCCGAATGCACACAGTGCCAAAACGATGGCCGTGGCTGGTAAGGCAATACCGCGCCGATACCAACGGTCACTTTCAAACGTCAGCACAAAAGAAAACAAATAAACAGACAGCGGCAAGACCCACAAAAAAGGAATCGCTGCAACGTTTTGCGTGATGTGATTGGTGATTGCCAGCAGCAACCACGAGCCCAAGGCCGGCAACGCCAGCCACATCAGATGCGTCCCCCAGGTGGGCGCAGGTGAGTTCACCGTCTCTGTCTTGTTGGGCGCGGGCGCAGTGGGTGCAGCCGCCGATTGCGCTTGAGACTGCCGCGCCGCATAAAAGCTGGCACAAGCGCACAGCGCCACAAAAACAGCGTACCCATACGACCACCCCAAGGCCTGTTGGAGCAGGGCAGTCCGCGGCTCAATCAATACGGGGTAGGCCAGCAACGAGGCCAACGACGCCAGGTTCGAGAGCGAAAAATAGCGGTAAACCTGAGCGCCCCAAGGGGTCCGTGCGAGCCACGATTGCACCAAAGGCCCCGTGGTCGACAGCAAAAAATACGGCAAGCCAATCGTTGTCAGAAGCAGCCCCAAAATCCAAATCGTGGGATCCTCTGTTCCGCTGGGCTTCCAGCGCGCGTTCGTGACAACCGGCAAAAAAAACAAACTCCCCAACAGCAGCCCGACATGGACTTTGGCCTGAGTACGAGCCGCCAATCGCGTGATCCAGTCAGAGTAGGCGTAGCCGGCCAGCAAAATCACCTGAAAAAACACCATGCAAATCGACCACACCGCGGCCGATCCGCCAAACCAAGGCAAAATTTGCTTGGCAATCAAGGGTTGAACAAGGAACAACAAAAATGCACTGCTGAAGATGGTGCCTGCGAACAAGCTCTTGAGAACAGTCGGGTTCATTGCAGAGGTGAAGAGTGAATCGCGGAGGATATATGACCGCGTCGAGCAGAACCCGAAGTCACGCTGTTCTGTGGCGACCTAAAACCAAATCCCACGCGTTTGGCCAGCCCAAAAAATAAGGTGCCGCGTGGCACCTTACCGAAAAGTTGAAGGTAACAAAGTTCTGCCGAGAGACAGGGTCAGCGGCGCTGATCAAACTTAATGGCTCGAGCCAAGCTGCGTCGGTCACTGCCGATGGCCGCGATGTAGAACGGCTCCAACTTGCTGCCTTTGTCCTGAGCCCAGTCAAACTGCTGGGGCGAAGTTTTGGGAGCCTGGTGGGCATTGCTCAAATTTTTCATGACCGAAGCCTTCATACCGTTCACTTGGGGAATCAATGGACCTGGCCTAACAACGCAGGTTCTGATTGAACGGATGACCGCGATGCAAGAAATTTTTCTCCGCGGCTGTTTCAAGCCGCGGGCACGGTTTTCTTTGAGTGAAGCACGCCCAAACTGTGGAAATTTTCGCGGATTGGCGAAAATGCGTGTAACGAGTTGTTTGTCAGACACTTCCTCGATGCCCGAGCCTCAACTTATGAGAGGCACGAGCAAGAGCGCGACGATGTTGATGATCTTGATCAACGGGTTGATGGCAGGCCCTGCGGTGTCTTTGTAGGGGTCGCCCACCGTGTCACCTGTCACGGCTGCTTTATGGGCATCTGATCCTTTACCGCCATGATGCCCCTCTTCGATGTATTTTTTGGCATTGTCCCAGGCGCCACCCCCTGTGCACATCGACAGCGCCACGAACAAGCCCGTCACGATGGTCCCCATGAGCAAGCCTCCCAAGGCGCTCGGACCCAGCAACAATCCGACAGCCACGGGTGCCACCACCGGCAATAAGCCGGGAACGATCATTTCTTTGATGGCGGCCGTCGTGAGCATGTCCACGGCGCGTCCGTATTCTGGTGTGTGGCTGCCGTCCATGATTCCTGGGATTTCGCGAAACTGACGACGCACCTCCACTACCACGGCACCGGCCGCGCGCCCGACGGCATCCATGGCCATTGCACCGAAAAGGTAGGGGATCATGCCCCCAATGAACAGGCCGATGATCACCATGTGATTTGACAAGTCGAAGGCCACATGAGTGCCTTGGGCCTCCAGGGCGTGGGTGTAGTCCGCAAACAAGACCAAGGCAGCCAAGCCCGCTGAGCCGATCGCGTATCCCTTCGTAATCGCTTTGGTGGTGTTGCCCACAGCATCAAGGGGGTCGGTGACATCGCGAACGCTCTGAGGCAACTCCGCCATTTCCGCGATGCCTCCTGCGTTGTCTGTAATGGGGCCGTAAGCATCCAGAGCCACCACAATGCCCGCCATGCTCAACATCGCGGTGGCCGCCACTGCGACGCCATACAGCCCGGCAAGTTGGTGTGCGGTCGCAATGGCGACACACACAAACGCGACTGGCCAGGCAGTGGCACGCATTGAGACACCCAGACCGGCAATGACATTGGTTCCATGTCCTGTCGTTGATGCTTGGGCAATGTGCTGAACGGGTGCGTAACCCGTTCCGGTGTAGTACTCCGTGATCCACACCAAGGCGCCCGTCAGCACCAAGCCCACCGCGCAGGCACCGAACAATCGCCACTGGGTATGTGCGCCGAGGGCATCGTCGGGCATCGCAAATTGCGTGATCACGAAAAATCCAGCCAGCGAAACCCCCCCCGCAACGAGCAGGCCTCTGTACAGTGCCGGCATCACATTCGTCATGCCCTCTGAGGCTCTCACAAAGTGGCATCCAAGCATCGAGGCCAGGATGGAAAACCCACCGAGCATCAGCGGGTAGGTTGCGGCAGCCAGCGGGGCCGTGGCAACGAGTGACGCGCCCAAGGTCATGGTGGCAATCAGGGTGACCGCATAAGTTTCAAACAGATCGGCAGCCATGCCTGCGCAGTCGCCGACGTTATCACCCACATTGTCGGCAATCACCGCCGGATTCCTGGGGTCATCCTCGGGAATGCCTGCCTCGACCTTGCCGACCAGGTCGGCACCCACATCCGCACCTTTGGTGAAAATCCCTCCACCCAGTCTTGCAAAAATTGAAATGAGAGAGGCCCCAAAGGCGAACCCCAACAAAGGTCGCAGAGCTTCTTGGCTGGCGCCGAGTACTGATCCCCCTTTTGTCAGGGCGAAGAACAACAATGTCACGCCCAGCAATCCCAAGCCAACCACCAGCATGCCCGTGATGGCACCGCCCCTGAAGGCAAGCAAAAAGGCGGGCGCAAGACCCTGGGTGGCCGCTTGGGTGGTTCGCACATTCGCCTGTACAGAGACGTTCATCCCGATGAAGCCGCAAGCACCCGACAACACCGCCCCCACCACAAAACCCCCCGCAGTGAGGCCGCCGATGAAGACGGCCAACAAACCTGCCAGGATCAAACCCACGACGGCAATCGTCTTGTACTGCCGAGACAAATACGCTGCAGCGCCTTGCTGTATCGCGAGGGCGATCACTTGCATTCTCGCGCTACCCATGCTTTGGCGCAAAATCCAAGCGCGCTGAGCGAACCCGTACACAACGGCGGCCACACCACATGCTGCGACACCATAGAGTGCTTGCTGAGTGGAGATCAAGGTTCGGCTCCTTCCAGTTAAGGGGGCTGACCCTGTGACCGCACACGGCGAGCCGTGGCGGCGGTTACTCGGCCTCAGTCGAACCCATGCTACGGGAAGCCCACTCCCCTGGCAAACCGGCCAACCCTGTTGTCAGCCGGGCCATATAAGATCGGGGTTTATCCTCACTTCACATGCACCCATGAGCCTTCACAACGTTACCCCTGGAAAAAATGCACCTGATCAATTCAACGTGATCATTGAGATCCCAATGAATGCGGATCCCATCAAGTATGAGGTTGACAAAGAAACTGGCGCCATGTTCGTTGATCGGTTTATGAGCACCGCCATGCACTACCCCTGCAACTACGGCTACGTGCCCCAAACTCTGGCCGACGACGGCGATCCAGTCGACGTATTGGTGATCACGCCATTTCCTCTGGCGCCTGGCGTGGTGGTGACCTGCCGACCGATTGGCATGTTGAACATGGACGACGAGGCTGGCGGTGACGCCAAGCTTTTAGCGGTTCCCATCGACAAAATTTTGCCCATCTACACCAGCTGGCAAAAGCCCGAAGACCTTCACGAGTTGCGCCTCAATCAAATCCAGCACTTCTTTGAGCATTACAAAGACCTGGAGAAGGGTAAGTGGGTCAAGGTCAAAGGCTGGGAGGGCCCAGACGCGGCGCGCGCAGAGATCAGCAAGGGCATCGCTGCTTACCTCAAGAGCTAGTCATCATTTTGGGGCGGGTGTTTGAAGGGCTGACGTGTGCGCAGTCCTTGCAGGTGCTCAGCAACCCATTCGCCCTCGTGAGTCAAGTGCTCGGAGATGGCTTTTGCAAACTCCGGGTGCGCGAGCCAATGCGCGGACCACGTGGCCACCGGCATCAAACCACGGGCCATCTTGTGCTCTCCCTGAGCGCCGCCCTCGAACCGCTCAAAGCCATGCTCAATACACCACGCCAGCGGCTGGTAGTAGCAAGCTTCAAAGTGCAGGCACGACACATCCGCCGTGCTGCCCCAATATCGGCCGAAGGCAGCACGCTTTTCCTCATCGATGCCCACCAGTGATGCGGCGATGGGTGTGTCATTCAGGCTGGCGATGAACATGAGCCAGTTCTGCGGCAACTGCTGCCTGATAGCCGCGAAGAACTCCGCAGTGAGGTAAGGCGTCGAGCCGTGCTCCCGATAGGTCTGGGTGTAGCAGCTGTAAAAAAAGTCCCACGTGGTCGGATCGATATCAAGGCCGCGCAACACCCGAAACTGGATGCCTGAGGCCGCTACACGCCGGCGTTCCTGAAGAATTTTCTTTCGCTTGTCGCGGTGCAAGCTGCCCAAAAAATCATCGAAACTTTGGTAGGGCGTCGGGCATCTGTTTTGCCAATGGAACTGAATGGTCTGTCGCATCAACCAGCCCGCCTCGCGGGCAGTGGCTTGGTCTTCGGCATCCATGAACAAAATGTGCGCCGAAGACAACCCCTGTTGGCGTGCAAGCGACTCAATTCCTTTGAGTAGAACGGCGCGAGCAGCGGGCGATCCCAACAATCGCGGCCCCGTCACCGGGGTGAAGGGTACCGCGCTAAGCAATTTGGGGTAATACCGCAGACCGTGCCGTTGATAGGCATCGGCCCAGGCCCAGTCAAACACGTATTCACCATATGAGTGGCTTTTGACATACAGAACACAGGCAGCCCGGAGAGATTCCCCTTGATAGAGTCCCAGCGCGACCAGTTGCCAACCTGTGTGTGCGGTCGCGCACCCAGTGGCTCCCAGTGTCAGCAAGTAAGCGTGAGACATGAAGGGTGTGCTCGAGGCGCGTGCGCGAAGCAACTCATCCCACGTCTCAGGCCGAATGTCATTCAGATCCGTGTGCAATCGAATGACATAATCATCCACACTTGTGACCGCTTTTTCAGCACCTTGGGAGTTTGCAATGAAGCTCATTACTGCGATTGTGAAGCCATTCAGGCTAGAAGAAGTTCGCGAGGCTCTGGCAGACATCGGTGTCACCGGCTTGACGGTGACAGAAGTCAAGGGCTTTGGTCGTCAGAAGGGGCACACCGAGTTATACCGTGGGGCCGAGTACGTCGTTGATTTTCTGCCGAAAGTCAAAGTCGAGGTGGCCGTGAAAGATGCCGATGTCGAACGCTGCATAGACGGTATCGTCAAGGCTGCTAAGACAGGCAAAATTGGCGATGGGAAGATTTTCGTCACAGCGATCGAACAGGTCATTCGCATCCGGACCGGCGAGACAGACGACGCCGCCGTTTGATCTATCGTGGGTACATTCAGGGCGTGAAGCGCGAGACCAGTGCTGCCGTCCAAATGCCTACGGTCAAGATCACGCACATGAGAACGCAGGCGCTGCCCAGGTCTTTGGCCCGCTTCGACAGATCATGCAAATCGAGCGAGATGCGATCCACAACCGCTTCAATGGCCGAGTTCAGCAACTCTGCCGCCATCACGGCAATCACCGAGCCAGCCAGCAGGGCCACCTCCACCCAACCGTGACCCAGCCAAAACGCGGTGGGAATCATGACGAGGGCCAACCAAACCTCAAGCCGGAAGGCTTTCTCATTCTGATAAGCGGCCCGCAGGCCCTGCAGCGAATACCTGGCGGCATGTACCAGGCGGTCCAAGCCTGATCTTTTTTGATGGGGGTGTGTTTGCTTCAAAATGACACGACTATTTTGAAATCAGCTGGGTACCGCACCATGCGTCATGCCAAAACTGTCTCTGGGGGTGCAGGAGGGAAAGGGTCGCATAGACCCCAAAGCCAAGCAGCA
The DNA here is from genome assembly GCA_031374415.1 of Burkholderiales bacterium. GTDB lineage: Bacteria > Pseudomonadota > Gammaproteobacteria > Burkholderiales > Burkholderiaceae_C > CANHBY01. The sequence continues at coordinate 16,843 of JANMGB010000259.1, read as the reverse complement.
CACAAGCGATCGCTTGCCAGCGGTTGAATCCGGCCACCAGACAAATGAGGGCGCTGGGCGCGATCCAAATCCAACACGCCAGGAAGCGCAAAAAGGCTTGCTTTTGTGTGAGTAACTGGCCCTGCAATGTCACGACTTGAATGTGCCAGGTTTGCATCGGCAGGGTTTGACCCCGTCGAGACCAACACCAGGTAAAGTAAACGGCATATACAGCGAAAGTCAACACCCTGAGCCCGGCTTCGATCTCGGACGCAAAGCTGAGCTCGAAAATGGCTTTAAGCCCTGCGCCGACCGCACCTGGAATGAGGCCCAAGCCGAAAAGCATCATCCCCTCATAGAGAAAACAAGCCATTCGGCGCCACAACTTAGGCGCCTGAACCCCGACCGCGCTCATCATTGAGGCTTATTGTCAGCTTCTGGTGTGCGCACGTCTGCCTTGGGGGTTGCAGCGATCTTCGGAGAACCGGCAGGTTGGTGGGCTGGGGGAATTGGCTTCGAAGAAATGAGCGTCGTGGAGGCGCCAGGTTGAGCCTGAATCACCGACGGGGCAATCCCCTGCGGTAGTGGAGACAACAAGGGCGTCGTATTGACTTTGCCAGAAGGGCGAGAAGGCTCGGTGACCGAAAACAAAGCCCCCCTGCCGGTTGAAGAGCTCACCTGACGGGCAACGGTCGGTGGCACGGCCCGGGCAGCAAGCTGTCGCTTCTCGTCTTCAGACAGTTCGTTGTATCGCTTCCATTGTTCTGCCCGGGTTTCCGGTGCGACACGAAGAGCCTCCTGGAAAAGCAAGCGGGTTTGGCCGCGCTCAATGGGAGTGAGGCTGGCCCAACTGGCCATCCGTGCCTGAACACGCTCGCGTTCTGCCGGGGCCATCTTGTGCATGCGTTTGGCCACGCCAATCCACTTTTCTTTGGTGCTGGCTGAAAGCGCAGGCCATTGGTTGCTCAGCGGCGCCAAGACGCCTTGTGTTGAAGCCCCCAGCGAGGCCCACGTTCTGCCGTCCTCCAAAGAGCTTGGTGCGGAGGGCGTTGTGCTCTGAGCGGCAGCCAGACCCCACGATGCTGTGGCAAGTAAACCAGCAGCCAACCGACGTGCGAGGTGGTTCATGCAAAAGCCCCCTCAAGGGGACGGAAGTTTGAGAAATTCAAGAAACCCAGCGTCACTGTAGGCGTCGGGGGGCAGGTCGTCAGCGAGAAGGATGGCGTCTACATCGGCAGCCGCTGAAACTTGAGACTGTTGGTGAGCAGCCTGAATGAGGTAAATGCCACACGCCAAGACCAGTACGGGCAACCACAAGGCCCAGCGCGCCCACTTTGGCCCAGTGTCTCCAGACCCATGCATGAGCGCTGCCTGACCGGATTGAATCCAGGTCTGCGCAGCTTCTGGTTTTTGGACGCGCAAAGCGGCTTCACGCGCAACACGCAGCCGCTCTGAGATGTCGTGCGGCATCTGACGGGTCGACTCTGAAAGTGCACGTGTCAGCTCCAGGGCAACCCTGCCTTCAATTGCTTCAGTCGAAAATTGTGCATTCTTCATGGTTGACTCACGGTTTCATTTTCAGATGGGCCAAACCCCTTGCTAAAGCACGAACCGCCCTTGAGCAGTGGGTTTTGACGCTGCCCTCTGAGCAACCCATGGATTGCGCAGCTTCGGCAACGTCGAGCTCTTCCCAGTAACGCAGCAGGAAGGCCTCTCGTTGACGAGTTGGCAATTCTTTTAGCTTCTCTTCGATTAACAGCAAAATCTGTGCCCGAGAAGTGGCTTCAGCCGCACTCTCCGTCGAGTGAGATTCGGTCAAAACCTCCAAAGTTTCCAAAAGATCGTGATCGCCTTCGTCCGTTTCGAACTCCCCAAAGTTCACGATGACTGCTTGCCGCACCTTCTTACGCCGAAACCAGTCCATGGTCGTGTTCGACAGAATTCGATGGAACAGCAGCGGAAGTTCGGCGGCAGGGCGATCCCCGTAGCTTTGCGACAGCTTGATCATGGCGTCCTGGATGATGTCGAGTGCCGCGTCGTCATCCCGTACGGCGAAAGCGGTGCGTTTGAAGGCGCGCTTCTCGATGCTTTTGAGGAAATCGGAGAGTTCTTTGTCAGAGGCCAAGGGAGAAACGCTTTCACGCCAAAGCGCTGAAAAGTGGTCGCGGATTATGTCACCGGTTCACCGGGGCACTGCTCACTGTGCAATTGGTGCGATAATATCCCGTTGCACAACAGTTGGTCACTAACAGGGGTCGAACGCTGGCCCTATGTATTTTGGTCGCACAGGCACCGCACCCACTTCAAAAGAGTGAGGAGAGGTGCACCAATGGTTTTTCGTTAGAGAAATTCACAAAGGTTCCCAATGAACACGTCTGCTGCGGATGCCAGGGGCGCGACTGCGCCTTCTCTTCCGGATTCTTCCACAGAGCCCAACGGCTCTGAAATTTTGGTTCGCTGCTTGCAGCATGAGGGTGTGAAATATTTGTGGGGCTATCCCGGTGGGGCGGTCTTGTACATCTATGACGCACTCTACAAGCAAAACTCCATTCAACACGTTTTGGTACGCCACGAGCAGGCTGCCGTGCATGCGGCTGACGGCTACGCTCGCGCAACGGGTGACGTGGGCGTTGCCCTGGTGACATCCGGGCCAGGGGTCACGAATGCCGTCACGGGCATTGCCACGGCCTACATGGACTCCATCCCGATGGTGATCTTGACGGGCCAGGTCCCGACACCCGCCATCGGCTTGGACGCTTTCCAGGAGTGCGACACCGTAGGCATAACCCGGCCTATCGTGAAGCACAATTTCTTGGTCAAGGATGTCAAGGATCTTGCTCTGACGCTCAAGAAGGCATTCCATATTGCGCGCACCGGCCGGCCAGGGCCTGTGGTGGTTGATATTCCCAAAGATGTTTCGCTGGCGCAGACGCCCTTCCACTACCCGAACGCTGTTGAGATGCGGTCTTACAGCCCGGCGCGCAAGGGTCATGGAGGACAGATTCGCAAGGCCGTCCAGCTGCTGATGAGTGCACAACGCCCCTATATTTATAGCGGTGGCGGCGTTATTTTGGGCAATGCGTCGGCTGAGTTGCGGGAGTTGGTGGATTTGCTGGGTGTTCCCTGTACCAACACCTTGATGGGCCTGGGCGCCTTCCCCGCGAGCGATCCCAAATTCTTGGGTATGTTGGGAATGCATGGCACTTACGAGGCCAACATGACGATGCAGCACTGTGACGTGTTGTTGGCAGTGGGCGCGCGCTTTGATGATCGTGTCATTGGCAACCCCAAACACTTTGCCTCCGTCCAGCGGAAGATCATCCACGTCGATATTGACCCTTCTTCAATTTCTAAGCGTGTCAAGGTTGATATTCCGATCGTGGGGGATGTCATGGATGTTTTGCAGGAGCTGATTGTCCAGATCAAAGAGGCCAAGGCGACTCACCCTGTGGTTCCGCTGACCGCCTGGTGGCAGCAGATTGCTCAATGGCGTCAGCGTGACTGTTTGACTTACAAAGGCAGCTCCGAGGTGATCAAGCCACAGTTTGTGGTGGAAAAGCTGTGGGAGCTGACCCGTGACTCGGATGTCTACATCACGTCGGATGTCGGGCAGCATCAAATGTGGGCAGCTCAGTACTATCGCTTTGATCAGCCACGTCGTTGGATCAATTCTGGTGGCTTGGGCACCATGGGAGTTGGCCTTCCGTATGCCATGGGGATCAAGTTGGCCAAGCCGGATGCCGATGTGTTTTGCATCACGGGCGAGGGGTCGATCCAAATGTGTATTCAGGAGCTGTCAACCTGCTTTCAGTACAAGACGCCCGTCAAGATTTTGTCGCTGAACAACCGTTACCTTGGCATGGTGCGTCAGTGGCAAGAGTTGGATTACGGCGGGCGTTACGCGCACAGCTACATGGACGCGCTTCCGGACTTCGTGAAGCTCGCAGAGGCCTACGGCCATGTGGGCTTCAAGATTGAAAACCCCGCTGACGTTGAGGGCGCGTTACGAGAAGCGATTCGTCTTAAAGATAGAACGGTCTTCCTGGACATCCGCACGGACCCCAGTGAGAACGTGTGGCCCATGGTGAAGGCTGGAAAAGGGATCTCTGAAATGTTGCTCGGGTCTGAAGACCTTTAAAGCGCAGCTCACTGCTTCGATTGAGTTGGAACCCTTTTGAACTAGGCCATTAACATGAAACATATCATTGCATTGCTGCTTGAAAACGAGCCTGGCGCCTTGTCGCGTGTCGTAGGCTTGTTTTCTGCGCGTGGGTACAACATTGAAAGTTTGACGGTTGCGCCGACTGAGGATCCGTCTTTGTCACGCATGACGGTTGTGACCCGCGGTTCAGATGACGTGATCGAGCAGATCACCAAACATTTGAACCGCCTGATTGAAGTCGTCAAGGTTGTCGACTTGACAGAGGCCGCCTTTACCGAGCGTGAGCTGATGTTGATGAAGGTTCGTGCGGTGGGCAAAGAGCGCGACGAAATGAAGCGCATGGCCGACATCTTTCGAGGTCGGATCGTTGATGTGACTGAGAAGAGCTACACGATCGAGCTGACTGGAGATTCCTCTAAGCTCGACGCTTTCATTGAAGCAATTGATCGCACGGCTATCTTGGAGACCGTTCGCACGGGGACCAGTGGCATTGGGCGAGGTGAGCGCATCTTGCGCGTGTGATATCTCATCAAAAAACTGAAATCGGTTTGAAACCCCGGCCTTCAGGCCGGAGAGCCCCGAAGGGGCGACTCGTTGGGAGGGGATGCAAACCCCTTCCAACAGCCTACACACCGACCTTTAGGTCGGTCGAATGTTTGCTAATTTTTGAAACTGGAGAGATGATGAAGGTTTATTACGACAAAGACGCCGACCTGAGCCTGATCAAGGGCAAGAGCGTGACCATCTTGGGCTATGGCTCGCAAGGTCATGCCCATGCTCAAAATCTGAACGACAGTGGTGTGCGAGTGACTGTGGGTCTGCGGCGCGGAGGCGCATCTTGGTCCAAAGCCGAGAAGGCTGGCTTGAAGGTTGCCGAGATCGCTGAAGCGGTGAAGTCGGCTGATGTGGTGATGATTTTGTTGCCCGACGAGCAAATCGCTGAGGTCTACAAAAACGACGTTGAACCTTTTATCAAGCAAGGAGCTTCACTCGCTTTTGCCCATGGCTTCAATGTGCATTACGGCCAGGTTGTGCCCCGCGCAGATTTGGATGTCTGGATGGTGGCTCCCAAAGCCCCTGGTCATACGGTGCGCGCGACCTACGCTCAAGGCGGCGGTGTTCCGCATTTGATCGCTGTTTATTCTGACAAGACGGGCAAGGCGCGCGACTTGGCACTGAGCTATGCCACGGCCAATGGCGGTGGCAAGGCCGGTGTCATTGAAACCAGCTTCCGGGAAGAAACCGAGACGGACTTGTTCGGTGAACAGGCGGTCTTGTGCGGTGGTGCCGTGGAGTTGATCAAGGCAGGATTTGAAACCTTGACTGAGGCGGGCTATGCACCCGAAATGGCTTACTTTGAGTGCTTGCACGAACTGAAGCTGATCGTCGACTTGATCTATGAGGGCGGTATCGCCAACATGAACTACTCGATCTCCAACAATGCGGAGTACGGTGAGTACGTGACGGGTCCGCGTGTGGTGACTGAAGCGACCAAGGATGCCATGCGGCAATGCCTGAAAGACATTCAGACCGGTGAGTATGCCAAGAGCTTTATCTTGGAAAACCGTGCCGGTGCGCCAACGCTCTTGTCCCGTCGCCGCTTGACGGCTCAGCACCCGATTGAGGTGGTGGGCGAGCAGTTGCGCGCCATGATGCCTTGGATTAAGAAAAACCGTTTGGTTGACCAGTCCAAAAACTGAGGTTGATTGCTTCAAAAATAGGCCGCGGATTTGGATCCGCGGCCTTTGTGTTTTGTGCTGGGGTATCCTCGCGATCATGAATTATCCACATCCTATTTTGGCGAAAGAGGGCTGGCCCTTCATCGGTATCAGCTTGGTTTTGGCGCTTGTCGCTTCTTGGTTGGCGCCGGTCTGGTTGGCAGTGCCAGCATGGCTGGTGTGCGTCTTTGTCGTTCAGTTTTTCCGTGACCCGCCCAGGGCTGTCCCCGCGCAGGCGGACGCGGTGCTTTCGCCGGCAGATGGGCGCATTGTCAAGATCGAGAAGGTGCGTGACCCCTATGCGGATCGCGATGCCTTGTTGATCAGTGTGTTCATGAACGTGTTCAACGTTCACAGCAATCGCTGCGGCGTCAATGGTGTGATCAAGAAGGTCACCTATTTCCCAGGGTTGTTTGTCAACGCTGACCTCGACAAGGCCTCGGTTGAAAACGAGCGTAACGCCGTGGTGTTGGACGTGGATGGGCAGCTTGTGACGCAGGTACAGGTGGCAGGGTTGATTGCTCGCCGCATTCTTTGCTATGTCAAAGAGGGCGATGTTGTGAGCAAGGGGCAGCGCTATGGGTTCATTCGGTTTGGTTCCCGCGTCGACGTGTATCTGCCCTTGCATGCCCGACCGCAGGTGGCCCCTGGCGATAAGGTTTGTGCGACGTCAACCATCCTTGCGACGCTGGGTGCCCCATGAGCACGCCGGAATACGCGGAGGAGATCGATGAGCCTGTTCGTCCGCGTCGCAAGGGTATTTATATCCTTCCCAATTTGTTTACCCTGGCGGCATTGTTTGGTGGGTTTTATGCCATTGTGATGGCCATGAATGGGCGCTTTGAGCAGGCGGCCATTGGTGTTTTTTGTGCCATGGTGCTGGACAGTTTGGACGGGCGAGTGGCCCGCATGACCAACACGCAGAGCGCATTTGGTGAGCAGATGGACAGCCTGTCAGACATGGTGTCTTTTGGTGCTGCGCCGGCGTTGATCATGTACGCCTGGGGGCTGACGGGCTTGCGAAACTTAGGGTGGATTGCGGCTTTTGTCTACTGTGCTTGTGCTGCGCTCAGGCTGGCGCGATTTAATACAAACCTCAAGGTGGTGGACAAGCGCTATTTCCAGGGATTGCCAAGTCCGGCTGCGGCAGCCGTGGTGATGGGTTTTATCTGGATGATGCATGACTACCAGTTGACGGTCGCTGTACATGGCTGGGTGGCGTGGATCTGTTTTGGGCTGACCATTTTTGCGGGCTTGACTATGGTCACAAACGTTCCGTTTTACAGCTTCAAGGAGGTTAGCTTCAAGCGCTCGGTACCCTTCGTGGTCATCGTGGCGATCGCTTTGGGAATTGCCTTGATCAACGTGGATCCGCCCAGTGTTCTTTTTGGTGTCTTTTGTTTGTATGGGTGCTCGGGCTATGTGGTGTATGCCTGGCGTCGGATCAAGGGGCGCCACGTTAGTTTGATCGCCACATCGACCAATGAGCCCGAAGAAGAGGGTCTTCATCGTTGACCCATTTGGGGTGCTCGTGATCAACCTTGATGCGGCCCGCATGCCACTGGCTGCGGGCCGTATTGTTTTTTCAAATTGGATTTTCTGGGAGCTCTCATGACGGATCGACTGATTATTTTTGACACCACCTTGCGCGATGGCGAGCAATCGCCAGGTGCTTCCATGACCAAAGATGAAAAGCTGCGCATTGCCAAGCAACTGGAGCGTCTGAGGGTGGACGTTATCGAGGCAGGGTTTGCGGCTTCATCGAATGGTGATTTTGATGCGGTTCGTGCGATTGCTTTGGCTGTGAAGGACAGCACCGTTTGTTCGTTGGCAAGGGCCAACGAACGAGACATTGCACGCGCCGCAGAGGCTTTGCAGGGCGGTGCCTCGACGCGTATCCATCTGTTTTTGGCGACCAGCGCTTTGCACATGGAGAAAAAATTGCGGATGACGCCGGATCAGGTCTTTGAGCAGGCCAAGGCCTCGGTTGCTTTTGCCCGAAATTTGAGCGGTGATGTCGAGTTTTCGCCCGAAGATGGGTATCGGTCAGACCCTGACTTCTTGTGTCGTGTTTTGGAGGCCGTGATTGATGCTGGCGCAACGACGCTCAATATTCCCGACACGGTCGGGTACGCGATTCCTGAGTTGTACGGGAATTTCATTCTGAATTTGCGCCAACGCATACCCAATTCTGATAAAGCGATCTGGTCCGTCCATTGTCACAATGACTTAGGCATGGCGGTGGCCAATTCTTTGGCCGGTGTAAAGCTGGGGGGCGCCCGCCAGATTGAGTGCACGGTCAATGGGCTGGGTGAGCGTGCGGGCAATTGTGCGCTTGAAGAGGTTGTCATGGCGCTGAAGACGCGCAAGGATTATTTCGATCTGAGCGTGAACATCGACACGACACAGATCCTGCCCAGCTCTCGCCTGGTCGCTCAGACTACTGGGTTTGTGGTGCAGCCTAACAAGGCTGTGGTGGGGGCCAATGCTTTTGCCCACGCCTCAGGGATTCACCAGGACGGGGTGTTGAAGGCGCGTGACACCTATGAAATCATGCGTGCTGAAGATGTCGGCTGGGCAACCAACAAGATTGTGCTTGGCAAACTGTCCGGCAGAAATGCTTTCAAGCAGCGCTTGGTTGATTTGGGGATCGAGTTGCAGTCCGAGGCCGACGTCAACGCTGCATTCACGAAGTTCAAGGAGCTGGCGGATCGAAAAAGCGATATTTTTGATGAGGACATCCTGGCTTTGCTGATGGATGATTCATTGACGAGTGAGCAAGAGTTTTATCGCCTCGTTTCGCTTTCGCAGCATTCCGAAACCGGTGAGCGTCCCCATGCCCACGTCACGTTTGCCGCCGGTCTGGAGGAGCACTCGATCGCTAGCCAAGGGAATGGGCCCGTGGATGCGAGCCTGAAGGCGATCGAATCGAAGTTGCAAACAGGTGCTGAATTGCTTCTCTATTCAGTGAATGCCATCACTTCGGGGAGCACAGAATCCCAGGGTGAGGTCACGGTTCGCTTGCAACGGGGGGGGCGGGTGGTCAATGGTGTGGGGTCTGATCCCGATATCGTCGTCGCTTCTGCCAAAGCCTATTTGTCGGCATTGAACAAACTTCACAGTAAAACGGAGCGTGTGGCGGCACAGGGTTAACGGTTTTAGCGTGGAGTCCCATCAACTTTGACTTGAGAAACGGCGTGTAAGTTTTTGATCTTGCATGCTTTTTTTCTTTCGCCTACACTTGTTTGGCTGCTTCAATGGGGGGTTGGTGTGAGAACCATGTCTAAGATTTTGGCTTTGGGATTGGTCATTGGCCTGTGTTGGCTGGGTGGCAGTGAGCCGGCTGTGGCTTCAGTGACTGCGAAGAAGAAGTCAACTCAAGCGACCAAGGCGCGACATGTGGCCACTCCTTCTGCCAGGTTGAAGGCGGTTTCGCGTGTGAAATTGTCCCGCGTGAGTTATTCACGAAAACCTGCTCGCCTGACACCGGCGGAGCCGACCAAACTTTCGTTTGGTCAGGTTTACGGTTTGCATGAAACCGCAGATCAACTGGCCTTGAAATCCAGCGTCGCGCTGGTAGTTGATCAAGATACCCATGAAGTCCTGTTCAGCAAGAACTCGCAGGCGGTTTTACCTATTGCGTCGTTGACCAAATTGATGACAGCCTTGGTGGTGACTGAGGCCGGATTGCCTTTGGACGAAGTGTTGACCATCTCGCAGGCTGACGTTGACACAGAAAAGGGCAGTCATTCACGCTTGCGTGTTGGAACACAATTGAGCCGCGAAGAGATGTTGCATCTGGCCCTGATGTCGTCAGAAAATCGGGCGGCCCATGCCTTGGGCCGCGGGTATCCTGGAGGACTGGCTGCCTTCGTTGCAGCGATGAATCGCAAGGCACGAGATTTGGGCATGAAGGACAGCCGATACGTCGAACCGACGGGTTTGTCTAGCAACAACCAGTCAAGTGCCCACGATTTGGCAATTTTGGTCAATGCGGCCTACCAGCACCAGATCATTCGTGATCTTTCTACATCCCGAGCCTATGAGGTTGATGTAGGGCAGCGCCAGCTTCAATTCCGCAACACGAACGGCTTGATCTCTAAACCGGATTGGGATATCGGCTTACAAAAGACGGGCTACATCTCAGAAGCAGGGCGCTGTTTGGTGATGCAGGCCCGACTCGCTGGTCGGCAGTTGATCATGGTTTTTCTGGATTCCAGCGGCAAGTCTGCTCGCATCGGAGATGCGGAGCGGGTTCGGCGGTGGGTCGAGACGAGTCACACGGTTGCTGCGAATTAAGGCCTGATCGCGCACCGGCTGGGGGCTTAAAACCCTAGGCGTATGCCTAGCAACTCTTTGCCCACTCTCCGGTTTCGGGAAAATCCATCTGAGGTTGGGATCCATTCAAGGCCGCTGGGTTGAATATCTGTGCCAAGCCCCATGGGCGCTGGCTCGAAGGTCATGTTCCCCTGGGAGGCTGCTTGAAAGGCGGCTACTGCACGTGGCATGTGCCATCCATGGGTGACGATGATCACGTGATGGATGTCAGTACGGCTCAGGATGGGTAGGGTGAAGGCCGCGTTTTCGCGCGTGTCTTTTGAGCGAATTTCTGTCCAGTCGAGAGCCCGATTGAATTCCAGCTCTGCAATGCGTGCTGCAATTTGCGCTTCAGAATCTCCATCGGCCTGAGCCCAGCCAACCCCGCCGCTGAATGCGACTGGGAGCTGAGTAGCCCGGGCAAGCCAAAGCCCATAGCGTAATCGCTCAAGCGAGGCTTCAGAGAGGTTTGAGGACTGGTATTCCGGGGCATGCCGCTCTCTACCGCCGCCCAAAATCACAATAGCCGTGTCGGGGGATGCTCGCAGTTTCTGGATTCGTTCCGCGCTCAGGGTCGGCGGAATGGTCATCAGCTGAGTCTCGAGCACGCGGGCCCACCCTATACAACCTGACAGCCATAAGACGATCAGGCTGAACAGGATGAGCAACCAGCCCGCGAGACGCCTGCGAGGAATGACCAGCGCACCCCACAAAATGAGGGCGACCAAAGGTGCGGGCGGCAAGAGCAAAGCCGTCGCGATAGGCTTGAGATGTTCTATGCCTGCCAGGGCAAGGAGGTCGGTCAGCGCAGGCATTCAGTCAAACGCCGCCAGGCCAGTTTGGGCGCGGCCCAGAATGAGTCCATGGATGTCGTGCGTTCCTTCGTAGGTGTTGACAGCTTCAAGGTTCACCATATGTCTCATCACATGGTATTCGTCATGAATCCCATTGCCACCATGCATGTCTCTGGCAGTGCGGGCGATATCCAGTGCTTTGCCGCAGTTGTTGCGTTTGATCAGGCTGATCATCTCGGGGGTGGCGTGATCCTCGTCTAGCAGGCGACCTACCCGCAGGCAGGCTTGCAGCCCCAAACTGATTTCAGTTTGCATATTGGCCAGCTTGATTTGAATCAGCTGGTTTCGGGCCAGGGGCCGCCCGAATTGGGATCGCTCGAGGGTGTACCGGCGCGCGGCGTGCCAGCAGAACTCTGCGGCCCCCATGGCCCCCCAGGCGATGCCGTAGCGGGCCTTGTTCAAGCACGAGAATGGCCCTTTGAGGCCTTGTGCATGGGGGAGCATGTTCTCCTCGGGAACCTCCACGTCATCCATGACGATTTCACCTGTGGTGGAGGCCCTCAAACTCAGTTTGCCATCAATCGTGGGCGTGCTCAGTCCGGTCATTGAGCGCTCGAGAATGAAGCCTCGAATCGCGTGAGCCGAGGGCGTCTCGCCAGAAGGCGATGCCAGCTTGGCCCACACAAGAATCACATCGGCAATCGGCGCATTGGTGATCCACATTTTGCTGCCTTGCAGCCTGTAGCCTCCGCTCACCGGGTGCGCACGTGACGCCATCGCGCCAGGGTCGCTACCGTGATCGGATTCTGTGAGGCCGAAGCAACCGACCCACTCGCCAGAAGCCAGTTTGGGTAGAAACTTTTGTCGCTGTGCCTCAGACCCGAATGCATGGATGGGGTGCATGACCAGCGAGCTCTGCACACTCATGGCACTGCGGTAGCCGCTGTCAACACGCTCTACCTCGCGAGCCATCAAGCCATAGCCGACATGGTTGATGCCAGCGCATCCGTAGCCTTCGATGGTGGCACCCAGCATGCCCAGGTGGCCCATTTCGGTCAGGATGGTGCGATCAAAGACACCGTCCCTCGCATGTTGCTGTACGCGCGGCTGTAGTCGAGTTTGGCAGTATTGGGCCGCGGCATTTTGAATGGCACGTTCTTCCCCCGTCAGCTGTTCGCTCAGCAAAAACGGATCTTCCCATTGGAATCCGGAGGTCATGGCGCTTTAGTGGCAATGGCTGGGACGAGAACCATGATACGGTGAATCTGCCGAGACAGAGCGATCCGATCAAAATGAAATCGATGTATCCGTGCGCCATGCGCGCGTCGCGTTGCTGGACTAGTACCCCGTCTCAGTGGATTTGAAAGGTTCGAAGTCGATGGATTCATTCGTCAGGCTAGGCGCAAACCGCAGCGATACCCGTTGGTATCGCGTGGATTTGCAACGACGCATGGCGGATGAAGACACGGCTTCCAACCTTGCAAATTCACTGAGACGGGGTACTAGGGCGCCAGGCGCTCTCTTTGCCAGGTTGACGCGCCTGGCTCGCAGCGGTAGCGCAGGCGGTCATGCAGTCTTGATGGGCGTCCTTGCCAGAACTCCCAACAGTCCGGCACCAGCCTGAATCCGCCCCAGTGAGGTGGGCGGGGCGGGGCATCTCCATACTTGGCTTGGGCTTGAGCCATGGCATTTTCGAGGGCGTCCCGAGATGCCACGACGCTGCTTTGGGGGGAGGCCCATGCACCCAAGCGTGAGGCCAGCGGACGCGAGTCGTAATAAACGTCTGATTCTTGCGGGCTGACTCGATGAACGCTGCCTTCGATGCGAACAACACGTTCCATTTCGACCCAGTGAAACTGAAGTGCAGCCAAAGGACGCGTGTCTAGTTCACGGCTTTTCCGACTCTCGTAGTTGGTGTACCACACCAGGCCGCGTTCGTCGAAGTCTTTGACCAACACAATGCGCGCCGACGGACGACCATCCTCGCTCACCGTGGCCAGGGTCATGGCGTTGGGCTCGGGTACCTGCGCGTCAAGAGCCTGTTGAAACCAAATCCGAAATTGCGCCAGGGGGTCGGACTGGGAGGCCAGCTCGTCGAGGGCAGCAAGCTCGTAGTTCTTGCGAAGGTCAGCAATGTTCTCCATAGGGTCAGTATAGGACGCAGACCGGCTGATATTGGGGGAATGCCTTAGGTGAAGTTACTCTTGTTGCGCTGCATCAAATTGGACATGATGAAGGCCTCCTTCTTCACCGAGGAACCGCCATGCCAAAGTGTCCAACTGTCATTGTGGTGGCTGCTGAAGTGCCTCAGGGTGCTGGCGATGTGAGTTGCACAGAGGGCGTCGGTGATTTGCTGGGCAAGCTGTGCCTCAACAATTTGCCCTGGGTGCTTTCAACAACCCCGTCGTTTTTTGGTGCCCTTCGTTTGCTTGTGGCCGCCGAAGGTGATTTGGTGTGTTCGATGCGTGATCGCCTCGCACAGGGCTCTTTCGGCGCCTGCATTGCTGAGGCGGTTTTGGCCCGTCCGCATGCCGAGGGCTGGCTTGTTTTGCCTGCCAACATGCCTGATATTCAGTCTGAAACTCTGCGTTTGTTGGCAGAAGGTCTGAGTGCGTCCTCGTTGGTGTTTCCGCAGTACAAAGGGCTGAGGGGTTTTCCGGTGGGGTTTGGCCCAGAGTTCTTCTCTGAGCTTATTGCGCTGCAGGTGCACGAGAGGGGCACTCAGCGTCTATTGGCGCGGTATCCTGGCCACGCCGTGGATGTTGATGACCCTGCCGTGTTGCAGCATGGGTGGGGTGGAGTGTCAGTGCCTGCGCGTCGCGTCGTCCAGAGGCTCAACGCGTACCAGAGCCAATGACAGGTTGTCCCCCCCCCCTCTGGCGCGGTGTCGCGCTTTGCTGATCAGCATTTCGCTGGCTTCCCGGGGGGGCAGCGCATGGACAATGGCGCCTAGCTCTCGGGGTGTGAAGTAGTGCCATAGGCCGTCACTGCAAACCATCAGGGCGTCGCCTGTTTCCAGCCGTTCTAGCCGTTGGATGTTCAGTGGCGGGTCTTGTACAGTGCCCAAACAACCCGTCAGCAAATTTGATTGGGGATGGCTGTTGGCCTCTTCTTCGCTGATTTGTCCCTCGCTCACCAAGCGCTGAACGTAGGAATGGTCGGTGCTGCGAAAAATCAAGTCTGAGCCGCGGAAGTGGTAGATGCGAGAATCACCGGCATGCACGGAAAAAGCATCCCGGTCTGGCATGACGATGAAGGCCGCCAAGGTGCTGTGAGGTTCTTCTTCCGAGGTAATGGCGGTCAGCTTGATCATCAGGTGGGCCTCCTGTGTCAACTGACGCAGGGCTTCTCCAGCATCGTCTTTGCTGGGCGCGAACCTCTCAAAGAGCTGGCGGGCCGTCAGCAGGACTTGATCGGCCGCTTTGCGCCCGCCACTTTTTCCACCCATGCCATCGGCTAGCACGGCCAGAACGCAGCCTGCGATGTGGGGGTGGGGAAGTACCTGAACCTGATCTTGTTGGTAAGCGCGGTCACCACGGTGAATGCCGGTGGCGGCTGTTAGGCGGTATTTTGGGAGGCTGGTGCTCATGTCGAAAACTATAAACTCATTCAACCTCAAGCGACCGTGATGGTCTTCACATGCCCATGACTGATAACTTGCACTCTTTGGCAAGGCCATTGATTGAGCTGCGTCTGCGGCGTTTAGCAAAGCGTCGTTTGTTGCTGCGTGACGACATCACCAGATCAGGGGCGGTGTTCGATACACCTGCGCTTGCATGAGTACATTGCACCAGGAGGTTGTCGCCGTCTTTGCCCCTGATGGGCCACTCGCGATGTCTGACCCGGGCTATCAGGTCAGGCCTGCTCAGCTTGCGATGGCGCGTGCAGTGGCGCAGGTGATTGACGACGGGACCGTGCTGGTCACGGAGGCTGGAACTGGCGTGGGTAAAACTTTCGCTTATCTGGTGCCGGTTTTGTTGTCGGGCGCCCGAACTTTGATCAGCACGGCCACCAAGAGCTTGCAGGATCAGCTCTATCTTCGGGATTTGCCTCGTTTGAGCTCGGCCTTGGGCATGCCTTTGTCCGCAGCCATGCTCAAAGGGCGTGCCAGCTATCTTTGCACCCACCGGCTCGAGATGGCGCGCCATGGTGAACTGCCCGATCGCTGGTCGGTGCTCACCCTGGCCAAGATCGAACGTTGGTCCCAAACCACCCGCACAGGCGATTTGGCTGAGCTTGATGCGCTGGATGAGCGCAGCAGTGTCATCCCGTTGGTCACGTCGACAAGAGACAACTGCTTGGGATCGGAGTGTCCGCAGTTCAAGGGGTGTCATGTTTTTCGCGCGAGACGCGAGGCGATGGCTGCGGACGTTGTGGTTGTGAACCATCACTTGTTTTTTGCTGATCTGAACTTGCGTGACACGGGTATGGCGGAGCTGCTACCCAGTGTTGAGGTTGCTGTGTTTGATGAGGCGCATCAGTTGCCTGAAGCGGGCATTCAGTTCTTGGGTGAGAACCTGGGCAGTGCTCAATTGGTGGATTTTCATCGCGATCTGTTGCGCGTGGGGCTGGAGCAAGCCCGTGGGCTGATGCCTTGGGCGGACTTGGTCAGTGCCAGTGAGCGCGCCATGCTGCGTTGGCGTTTAGCCTGTGCAGGCACGATTCGCTCTGTGCGTCAGACTACGAAGCTACGTTGGCATGAGCGGGCTGAGGTGGCCGAGTTTAGTCAAGCACTGCACGAGCTCGGTCTGAGCCTGCAGGCGCTGGTGCTGGCCCTGGAGTCCGTGTCGGGGGTGTCGGGCGACATGGGCAAGCTCTTGGAGCGTGCGGAGTCTTTGGCGGAGCGTGCCGAGGCCTTCTCTAAGCCAGCTTCTGTGGATGTGGTGAGATGGATTGAACTAACGGCCCTTCACGCGCGCATGATGGAGTCACCTCTCGACATTCGGCATGCGCTGACAGAGCAAATTGAGGGTTCGGCCAAGGCTTGGGTGTTCACGTCTGCCACGCTCGGTGAAGACGCGGCTTTGTCTTGGTTCACCCAGGCGACAGGCCTGGAGGGGGCGACCACCTTGCGTGCGGACAGCCCTTTTGACTATGCTCGACACGCCCGCTTGTTTGTTCCCCCGGTATTCCCGGCACCCAGCGAAGTAAATCATCCGCAGGCGGTGGCTGTCCTGGCGGCTCGGTGTGCCAGGGCCTTGGGCGGGCGAACCTTTGTATTGACAACGACTCTGCGCGCGTTGCGCGCCATTGGGGAGGCGCTGCAAGCTGAGTTCAAACGTGAGGGCGATGAACTGATTGTTCTGCAGCAAGGCGACAGCCCTAAACGTCAGCTCATCGATCAATTTCTAGCGAACTCGCAGTGCGTGTTGGTCGGGTCGCAGAGTTTCTGGGAGGGGATCGACGTGCGGGGTGATGCGCTGCAGTGCGTCGTGATAGACAAGTTGCCCTTTCCGCCTCCGCACGATCCTTGGGTGGAGGCTCGCGTGCGACGCCTTCAGGAGCAGGGGCGCAACGCGTTCACCGAGTTCTTTGTTGCTGAAGCCGCGGTCTCGCTGAAACAAGGGGCGGGCCGCTTGATTCGCAGCGAGACCGATCACGGACTGTTGGTGGTTTGTGATCCCCGGATGGCGAAAATGAGCTACGGAAAGCGCTTAACGGCGGCCTTGCCGCCCATGACGACGCTCAGTTCAGAGGCTGAGGCGCTTGATTGGTTGGCATCACTAAGGGCCGCCCACCGAATGCGCGGGGGGCTCCATCCATTGCGGTAGGCCGCGAAGCGGCCCAGAGGCGAAGCCGACCGGATTGGGTGGAGGGGGATAGCGCGCCGTCCGCAGGACGGCTTCAGTTGTCGGGGCGATCCTGCTGCTGGA
>JANMGB010000220.1:0-3995 GCA_031374415.1 Burkholderiales bacterium | reverse complement strand
GTGGCACGAGGGACGACTTCGGAGTCGGGACTCGGTGGCGCCGATCCTTGCGCATCGCCAGTCGCCCTACGGGCTCCCAGCAAAGCGCCAGGATCGGGCCAACTGTGCTCAATGTTCATCGTGTCCTTGGCTTGATCTTTGATCTTCATACCTACCTCGTTGCTCGCTAATCTCTCGGGGGTAGGTGGCGCAGGTCATATTGGCACGGGGGGGGCGCTGCGCTTGATGTCGTGCGCGTTGCGGGGATCGCCAGCACCTGGTACAGCGGAGCCTGAGCGTCAGGCTCCCATCCCGAGCTTGAAACAGGCACGATGTTCCGTTTTTTCTTACTAACTTATCATTCGACGAAATAAAGTAACATAACCCATCCATGCTCTCCACGACCCACACTCAGCGCGTCCTCGATCTGGCCAGCCAGAAGAGGCTTCTGCGCGCAAGCGATCTGGACGCCATCAGTGCGCCTCGGGTCGTCCTGGCGCGCCTGACCGCTGCCGGTCTGCTGGAGAAGGTCGGGCGTGGCCTGTATCGCCTGCCGGATGCACAGGTTTCGGAATTCGAAAGCCTGAGCACCATCGCCAGCAAGGCGCCTCAGGCGGTGTTCTGCCTGCTCACGGCACTGCAGTTCCATGAGCTGACCACGCAGCTGCCCCGTCAGATCTGGATCGCAATGCCTCGGGGTAGCCACCCGCCTCGTATCGAATACCCGCCCGTCAAGATGGTGCAGTTCACGGGCGATGCCTACTCGGCAGGGATTGATGAGGTCGAACGCGACGGTGTCAGGCTCCGGGTGTACAGCGTGGCCAAGACCGTGGTGGACTGCTTCAAGCACCGCAACAAGATCGGTCTGGATGTGGCACTGGAGGCACTGAAGGACGCCAGGGCTCGCAATAAGGCCACAGCCGACGACATCTGGCGTTTCGCCAAAATCTGCCGCGTGGCCAACGTCATGCGCCCCTACCTTGAGAGCGTCGGATGAGTGCGGCCACCCCAAATGTTGCGGCATCAGTGCGTGCGCGCCTGCTCAATGCGGCCAAGGCGCAAGGCGTCGATTTCAATCAGGTATTGGTGCGCTTCGCCCTGGAACGTATTCTCTATCGGCTGACCCAGTCTGCGCACGCGGATCGCTTTGTGCTCAAAGGTGCGCTGCTGTTTACCCTCTGGTACGACATGCCTCACCGGGCTACACGCGATGCCGACCTGTTGGGCTTTGGGGCAAGTGATCTGGCGTCAGTTGCCCAAGTATTTCGAGACATCGCAGCCGTAGCGGTCGACGACGGCATCGTGTTCGACCCTGCCTCCGTCACGGTCGAGGAGATCCGCAAAGAAGCTGGCTACGGAGGGGCTCGCGTGATCATTGCGGGCGATTTGGCCAGAGCACGCTGCAAGACCCAAATCGATGTCGGCTTCGGAGATGCAGTCACACCAGCACCCGTTGATTCGGTCTATCCGGTCCTGCTGGAAGACATGCCCGCGCCACGACTGCGAACCTACCCAACCTACACCGTTATCGCAGAGAAACTCCACGCCATTGCTTTGCTGGGCATGACCAACACCCGCCTGAAGGACTACTTCGATCTGTCGGTGCTGTTAGAGCGAGAAACTCTGGACACCGATCTGCTGGCCCAGGCGATCAAGGCCACGTTCGAAAGACGGGGCATGGCGGTTCCTGATGGGCTGCCAGTCGGCTTGATGGACGAGTTTGCGAATGACGCTTCGCGGCAGGCGCTATGGCTGGCATTTCTCAAGAAGAACGAACTTCTGCCAGAGCCCCTACCCGACATCGTCGGCCGCTTGAGCATCGGATTGGCCCCCGCGTTGAATGCCGCCGCTCGTTGAATTTCTTTTCAAGGGGAGCGGCTCGCGAAAGAAGCGGCGCAGAAACAACGAGCGCTGCTCGCGTGTCTTGAACGACACGCTCTTGGCCCCAGGGCAGGCCAGGTGTTCCGACACGGCGTGGCCACGGGCCGCTGCGAGCGCAATCCGATGACAGACTGCCCACTACAAACATTTTTGTTTCGAATATTTCGAATACAATCGACGCCATGCAAACCTTTGCAACTGGGTTCCTATGAGCACTACCACCCCCAAGACCCTCCCTTCCGCGGAAGACAGCGCCCTGGCACGGGAATCCGGCCGCTTGTTGTCGACCGTCCTCAAGACACGTTCAGACGCCCAGCAAATCGACTTCCACGATGACAAGGGTGCGGTGCGCACCGTGTCGATACCGATGTCGGCTCTGCGCCTGCTGCTGGATGTGTTGACCGAGATCGGCCAGGGCAACGCGGTGTCCGTCATCCCTATCCATGCTGAGCTGACAACGCAGGAGGCGGCAGATGTTCTCAACGTCTCGCGCCCCTTCCTCGTCCAGTTGCTTGAGAAGGGCGACATTCCCTTCCACAAGATCGGCACCCATCGACGGGTTCGCTACCAGGACGTGATTGCCTACAAGAACAACATTGATGCCGAACGCAGGAAAGCGCTTGACGAACTGACCGCACAGGCCCAAGAACTCAACATGGGGTACTGAGGGGATGAGTTCGAATTTCACCGTCGTCTATGACGCCTGCGTGCTCTATCCCGCACCGTTGCGCGATCTGCTCATGCATCTTGCCTTGTCAGATTTGTATAGGGCGCGGTGGAGCGACATGATTCACGACGAATGGATTCGCAATGTACTTGCCAACCGCCCGGATTTGCGTCCCGAGCAATTGGATCGAACGCGCCAGTTGATGAACACGCATGTGCGGGACAGCTTGGTGAGCGGCTTCGAACACCTGATCCCCTCGATCAGCTTGCCCGACGTCAATGACCGGCATGTGGTGGCCGCCGCCATGCACTCGGGTGCTGGCCTGATCGTGACGTTCAACCTCAAGGATTTTCCGGCAGAAGCTCTTCAACCGTACAACCTCAACGCCCAGCACCCCGATGACTTCATCGTCGATCTGCTCGACCTGCATCCAGCTGGCGTGCTGAAAGCGGCAGCGAACCAAAGAAGATCATTGAAGAATCCGCCCAAGACGCCGGACGACTATCTCGACACGCTTCTGGCCCAGGGGCTGACTCAATCCGTGTCGATTCTGCGTGAATGGACTGTGGCCATTTGAGGTCCACCCATGGGGTAGCTCAACAGGCCGAGCCCGAACTCCGAAGCGCTGCCGCTCTAAGGTTCGCCATCGTGAGCGACCTTAGAGCGGCCCTCCGCGTCGGTCTTGAGGGTGAGCACAAAGTGCCACAAGCTGTGGCACTTTTCCCGTGTGGCAGTTGGGGCAATGGGGAACAAGTGGGGGCAAGACCCAGCGCACTTGTCCGCTACACTGAGCATTCACCGGCTGTAGCAGCCGCTGTTCGATTCCCCTCAGCTCCACCAGTATTGTGTTTTACCGGGTTCCGGTGCGTTTCATTTCGCTGGGAAACGCCAAGGAAATCAAGGTGGTACGGTTTTAGGCTGTATCACCTTGGCCCCGTCGGTCTCACTCCTTCGGGGGAACGGTTGCGGGAACAACAGCGCAACAGCCGCCTTTGGCTCTGTTTTGTTCCTCCACGACCATGTTTGTTGACTGATCAGACTTGCATGCGCGCTGCTTGCCCCTCTCTATCGCCCCGCCTTCGTCTTTTCGACGAGTGCGGGCTTTATCTTGAAGTTGGCCCGAACGGATCCAAGCGCTGGTTCTGGAAGTATCGCTTTGGCGGCAAGGAAAAGCGGCTTTCCCTGGGGGCCTATTGCGAGCAACGCGACCGTGCCGTGCACGCCGGCCTGAAACAGGCCCGCATGGCCCGAGACAAGGCCAGGCTGTTGCTCGCCACGGGCGTCGATCCGGCCCAACAGCGGCAACTGGACAAACTGGAGCGTCAGGCGCAATTCTAGCTGCAGCAGCACACCGGAGTTCGACACTTCCAGGGTCATTTTCCAACATAAGCGCTTAGTCGGGTCATATAAATCAAGCACTTGCGCGCGACACGAGTGCCATTTTTCAACTATTTTGTAGTGCCAATTT
>JANMGB010000215.1:0-32487 GCA_031374415.1 Burkholderiales bacterium | reverse complement strand
GGGGCGGCGTTCGGCGGGGCGGTATCGACGGCCGGTCGCCAGTTGTGCGGCAGGAGTTGCGCCAGGTCGCGCTGCTTGAGGGTAGGCAGGCGTTCGAAGACATCCTTGAGATAGGCCCAGGGATCGTGTCCGTTGAGTTTGGCTGACTCGATCAGGCTCATGACCACGGCTGCACGCTCGCCAGCCTGCTGCGAGCCTACAAAAAGCCAGTTTTTTCGACCAACGCAAAGCGGACGCACTGCGTTCTCGGCCGCGTTGTTGTCGATGGGAATGTTGCCGTCGTCCAGGTAGCGCGTGAGCGCGCGCCAATTGCTCAGCGAGTAATCGATGGCCTTGGCCGTCACGTCGGCCTTGGCCAGCTTCTGGCGCTGCGCGGTGAGCCACAGGTGCAAGGCCTCGACGATGGGGCGCGAGTGTTGCTGGCGCAGCAGCCAGCGCGCCTGGGCGTCGAGATCGCGTGCCTCGCGCTCGACTTCGTAGAGTTTGGCGATCAGTGTCACGGCCTGAGCGGCGATCTGGCTGCCGTTGAACTTGTGCGCCTCGAACAGCCTGCGCCGCGCGTGGGCCCAGCACAGTGCGGCCGTCACCCCCTGGGCTGCGAGCCCAAAGTAGCCCGAATAGTCGTCGGCAACGAGCGTGCCGCAGAAGCCTTGCAGGACGCGGCGGGGATGTTCGCCCGCGCGGCTGGCGGTGAAGTCGAACAGCACCGCGCGCTGCGCCACGAAATTGGTCGTGCGGTACACCCACACATAGGCCCGCTTTGTCTTGCCTTTGCCCGGCGCCAGCAGCGACACCGGCGTCTCGTCGGCGTGGATCACGCTGTGGCTGAGGATGAAGTCCCGCAGCGCGTAGGCCAATGGCGTCAGGCGCACGCCGCAGATGCCAATCCACTGCGCCATGCTTGAGCGCGGAATATGCACCCCAGAGCGTGCGTAGATTTCTGTCTGCCGATACAGCGGCAGATGATCGTCGTGCTTGGCGACGACCACCTGGGCCAGCAGGCCCGGGGCGGGAATGCCCTTGTCGATCATCTGTGCGGGCATCGGCGCTGCCTGGATCGTCTGGCAGCACGCACAGGCGTACTTGCCGCGGATATGGCGCAGCACGAAGAATTGGGCTGGCACGCAGTCGAGTTGCTCGCTGACCTCTTCGCCGATGCGTTTGAAGGCTTGGCCGCAGGCGCAGTGTGTCTGGAGGGTCTCGTGGTGATGATCGATGCGCGGCAGACTTGCGGGCAGCGCCTGGCGGACCGCCTGGCGCTTGGGCCTGGGCGCCGCGGGCGGTGGCTTGACCTCTTCCTCGGCCGCGCGGTCTTCGACTGCGGTGTCCACCAGGATGGCGTCGAACAGCACCCCCTGCGTGCTCGTATCCAGGCTTTCGCTGGATGAGCCGAAGCGCCAGCGCTTCAGGCGCGCGATCTCGAAGTTCAGCGCCTCGATCTTGATCTGGTTGAACTTGAGTTCGGCTTGCATGCGCTCGATCAAGTCGCGCAGTTCGAGCATCGACTCGCCCGCATCGGCGCTTGATGCATCAAAGGTTCTGGGGGGCGTGTCGTTGAGCATTGCAGCCATCATCCCTCGCGCGCGCGCGCGAGGGAACACGGACATTCACCCATAGACAGCGACGCCAATTCCCACCTCGAACCCTGCGCATCAGTTCACCGTGATCCGTTGCGGCTGCGGTGCGCTCAGACGCTGCCAAGGCAAGCCGGCGACGAGCCAATCGAACTGCTCGCGCGTGAGTTCGAACGAGCCCGTGTCCTCGCGCGGCCACGCGAAGCCGCCGGCTTGCAGGCGCCGCGTGCACAGCCACATGCCCACCCCGTCGTACACGAGAACTTTGAGCCGATCGGCCCGGCGATTGGCAAACACGTAGGCGTGATGCGCCTGTGCCCCGCCTGCAAAGCCTCGCAGCACCTGCCCGAGCAAAATATCGATGCCCCCGCGCAGGTCACTTGCACCCAGCGCCAGCCAGATCATCTCGATGCGGATCATCGGCCCACCTCGCGCAGCCAGGCGGCAAGGTCCCTCGTGTTCGCAACCGGCCAGTGCAGCTCCATGCGTGTCGATCCAGCATGCAACTCGATGCGCACCGTCTCGGTGTCTGCGCCAGGCACATGCGCAGCGACGAAACCCCTGACCTTCTGCGTGGGTGCCGGCACTCCGTCCAGCCTCGCCTGCCACCGCTTTGCATGGGCGCACCAACTCGACAATGCCCGCGGTGACACACCGTTGGCCTCGGCCCACACGTGGCCCTTCATCCCCGACGCCTGATAGGCCTTCACCTGTTCCAGGCAACTCTCAATCCGCTCTCGATCCATGCTCACCTCGCTTCGTCTGTTGTCATCACAGACGCAAGGTTCTCAGCTTCTCTGGTGTTGCGAAAGATGGGTTGCCGGAACGCTTACTATTCATCGACCTCGATGGCTTCAAGCCCATCAACGAAGTGTTTGGGCACCATGGTGGGGACCGGGTGTTATGTGAAATGGCGTCGCGTTTGCGCTCACTGGTGGGCCCAGGCGACCGCCTGGCGCGTTTGGGGGCCGATGAGTTCTTGCTTTTGTTGACTCAAAATCCCAGCGAAGGCATGGCGTCAGTCTGCGCTCAACAAGTGTTGGACCTGCTCGGAGCACCTTGCAAACTGGAGGACCGCGAGGCTGCTGTGGCGTGCTCGATTGGCATCGCGATGTACCCCAGCCATGGAGCCATGTCGACCCTGATTGCCCATTCCGATGCGGCGATGCGCGCCTCCAAAACTGCGGGCGGTGCAGCGTTTTCGTTTTTCGAGCCCCACATGATGACCGACACCCGCGAGCAGGTGGAGCTTTTGCAAGATTTGCGCAACGCGCTGTCCCACCGCGAGCTTGAGCTGTTCTACCAACCCAAAATCCATGCGCCCAGCAGCGAAATCACCGGGGCCGAAGCCCTTCTGCGTTGGCGCCACCCGCAGCGCGGCATGATCGGCCCCATGGTGTTCATCCCGCTGGCCGAGCGCTTTGGGCTCATCAACGCCATGGGTGCCTGGGTGATCGACGAAGCCTGCCGCCAAATTCGGGTGTGGCGAGACGACGGTCTGCGCATGCGCCTGTCCATCAACCTCTCCGTGCACCAACTGCGCCAGCCTGATCTGCCGGACCGCATTGGTGCTGCTCTCAAGCGCTACAGAGTCAATCCTGATCTGCTGACCTGCGAGATCACTGAAACGGTGGCCATGGACGACGCGCAAACCACCATGACCCAGATTGAGCGGCTTGCGGCGGTAGGGGTGCACATCTCGATCGACGACTTTGGTACGGGGTATTCGAGCTTGTCCTATCTGCGCAAGTTACCCGCGGGGGAGCTCAAAATCGACCGCAGCTTCGTGCTCGACCTAGAGAGCAGCAGCGATGCGCGCGCCGTGGTGGACGCGGTGATCAAACTTGCGCAAGCCTTGAGCCTGAAGGTGGTGGCCGAGGGCGTGGAAACCGAGGCGCAACATCAAATTTTGCGAGCCTTGGGGTGCGATGAGCTGCAGGGCTACCTGTTCGCCAAGCCGATGACGGCACAGGCCCTGTCTCTGTGGGCCATGAAGAACGAAGGGCCGCAGCACATTGACTTCCGTAACTCGCTGTTTGTGCCCACGGGGCCCCAGGGGTTGGAGGCGGACTCTTGATCTGCTGACCCGGCTGGATGTGTCTGGAGTTGAGAGGCTGAGTCGCACACTGCGTGCGCAGTGTGGGCACATCATGTGCGGCCTGACTCACTACTCAACCCTTGACTTTGCTTGGCGCTTGTTGCGGTGTGCTGATGACACCGGCTTGATGCCTTGACTTGAATTCTTGGTTGCGGGGGCAGGATTTGAACCTACGACCTTTGGGTTATGAGCCCAACGAGCTACCAGACTGCTCCACCCCGCGACTGAAGCTCTCGACTATAGCAGCTTTTCTCTGTCTGACCGCATTGCTTTTCGAATATCGAACAGACCAGTGACGCGACGTTAGCGTCGCGTCCAGACTTGAGCCCTGGCCCAGCAAAGTTACTCAGGCCCGCGGCAGAGTGCACGATGATTCCTTGGGCGCTGAGATCTGGCCTTGCATGGCACGTCTTTTCGGTTTATCTGCGGTCCGTGCGGTCGATATTCTGTGTATCAGCTTGTTACCTCAGCGTGTCACCAGAATCGGAGCCATCATGCGCAGCACCTTACATCCCTCTCTATACCCCCAGGGTGGCGTGACGTCGCACGCGGCGGGCTACAGCGATGCCATCGAATGGGAAGAGCTCCCCTCGTTGTCTGACACCCTCGATCGGCGCTTGATCAATCCTGAGGCGGGCCAAAGAGGGCGTCCCATCGTGCCTTCGGTTTTGGGGGCGGCCTGGGATCACACCCTGCCTGCAGAGCTTGACGAGCTGCCTCCCACGAGCCCGTTTCGCGAAACCCTTCAAGGTTTGTCGATGCGCGAGGTGTATGAGCCCGAGTTGTTTCGTCACTTTTTTGGTGACAGCACGATCAGGAGCTAGCAAACGCCATTGCCATCGGCGCAATGCCTTCCAGCGCGTCCAAGCGCAAGCGCTCCCAGGCGGCTTGGGCCGCGGTGCTGCCCTCATCGCAAGGCACCACCCACACCTCCACCGCGCTGTCGGGATGGTGCAAGGGGAACGGGGTTTTGCTGCATTCGCAGGCATTGGCAGCGTCGTTTAAGCGCAGGCCCAAAAAGCCCAGGCGTTGTACCCAGGCGGCGCGCAGCTCACTGTCACGCACGCCAATCGATCCGGTGAACGCCAGCAAGTCAATACCGCCCATGACCGTGATCAAGGCGCCCGCTTCACGCAATGAACGGTGAATGAACAGGTCTAGCGCCAGTCGGGCTTGCGGGGCACCGCTGGCACGCAAGGCGTCCAGGTTGCTCGACAAGCCTGACACCCCCAGCAGCCCACTCTCGCGGTACAGCAAATGCTCCAGCTGCGTCAGCGACCAACCCTGGCGCAGCAAATGCAGCACCACCCCCACATCCATGCTGCCACTGCGCGTGCCCGTCATCAGGCCGTCAAGCGCCGAAAACCCCATGCTCGTGCCCACGCTGCGTCCACCCGCCGCAGCGCACAGACTGGAGCCTGGCCCCAAGTGCGCCAGCAGTGCGCGGCCCACAATGCGCTGTGTGTGCTTTTGCAGGCTGCGAACCACGTGTTCATACGACAGACCATGAAACCCGTAGCGTCGAATGCCCAGATCATCCAGTGACTCGGGCAGTGCCAAGCGCCGCTCGAGCTCGGGCATGGTGGCGTGAAATGCCGTGTCAAAACAGCCAATCTGCGGCAGCGTCGGCCATTGCCGACGTGCGGCGGTGGCCCCGGCGAGGTTGTGCAATTGATGCAATGGCGCAAAGGGTGCCAAGTCACGGAGGTCTTGCATGGCGTCGTCGTCCAGCATGGTGGGTTCAACGAAACTCTCCCCTCCGTGCGCGATGCGGTGGACGACCGCCTTCAAGGACAAGCGCGTCGGGATGCTTTTGCCCAACGCTGCCATGGCGATGTCTAGCGGGTCCGTGTCGGGCATGGGCGTGGGCAAGCGCATGGGCATACCTCGCCCGACACGCAAAAACAACTCTCCGCTGGCCAAGCCGTCGATCAGTCCAGTGAACAAGGCGTGTGCGCTGTACTGTTTGTAAACGCTGAACTTCAAGCAGTGAGAGTCGGTATTCAACACCAAGACGATGGGGTGGTGACTCACCGCGGGCAAAACCTGAGTAGGCGGTACAGCAACTGCGGGTACATCTAATTCAAGCGTGCTCATGAAATCCTCATTTGACTGCGTATTTCAGCAGAGCCGGGCGCGAAGAGACAGCGATTTCTGCACGAACAGCCGATCCAAAGCGGTTGACCCCCCGACTTCGGGGGGGGGTCGAGTGCGCCTAGGTTTCAGAGGGTGAGATGAGGCCGGACGTCTTACCAGAGCACAGCCCCCGCCATGGCTATGATGCTCGGCTGGCATCTCACCCCGAACAGGCCCAGATGGGTTCCTGGCGGGCGTTGTGATGCGCCTCTTCACCTTCAAATTGGAATACCGCAGCAGGCCTGTTTAGGATCCTTGAGGGCCCTGAGTGGGTTGGCCGGTGCTGCCCCCTATGCCTCAAGACGCCCCCCCCACACCCGATCGCCCGTTGATTCGCGTACGCGGTGCTCGCACGCACAACCTCCAAAACATTGACCTCGATATCCCGCGCAACCAGCTGGTCGTGATCACGGGGCTCAGTGGCTCGGGTAAATCCAGTTTGGCGTTTGACACCTTGTATGCCGAGGGTCATCGTCGCTATGTCGAGAGCCTGTCGGCCTATGCACGACAGTTCTTGCAGTTGATGGACAAGCCTGATGTGGACACGATTGAAGGCCTGTCCCCTGCCATCAGCATTGAGCAAAAAGCCACCAGCCACAACCCGCGCTCCACCGTGGGCACGGTCACTGAAATCCACGATCACCTGCGCTTGCTGTATGCCCGCGCGGGAACGCCGTTTTGTCCCGATCACCCCTCTGTGGCCTTGCAGGCCCAAAGCGTCAGCCAGATGGTGGATGCTGCCCTGAGCTTGCCGCAGGACACCAAACTCATGGTCCTGGCGCCCGTGGTGCGCGAGCGCAAGGGTGAGTTCACGGATTGGTTTGCGGACATGCAGGCCCAAGGCTATGTACGGTTTCGCATCAACGGCCAGGTGCTTGATGCGGACTCGGTGCCCGCGCTCAAAAAGAATGAAAAGCACAACCTCGATGTCGTGATCGACCGGGTCAAGGTCAGCCACGACAATGCCGCGTTGCGCCAGCGCCTGGCCGAGAGTTTCGAGGCCGCCTTGCGTCTGGCCGACGGGCGCGCGCTGGCGGTCGAGATGGACACGGACACCACGCATTGGTTTTCCAGCCGCTTTGCCTGCCCCATTTGCAGCTACGGCTTGAGTGAGCTTGAGCCGCGTTTGTTTTCTTTCAATTCGCCCGTCGGGGCCTGCCCTCGTTGCGATGGCCTGGGTCATGTGACGGTGTTCGACCCGCAGCGGGTGGTGGCCTTTCCTTCTCTCAGCCTGGCCAGTGGGGCGGTGAAGGGTTGGGACCGCCGCAATCCCTATACCTTTTCGATGATCGAGGCCGTGGCCAAGCACCTGGGCATTGATGTCGATGCGCCTTATGAAGACCTGCCCGCGCCAGCGCGCCAGGTCTTGCTCTATGGGTCGGGTGAGGTGGAGATGGAATTCATTTACCAAACAGAGACACCAGGCAAGGACGGCAAACTTCGGCGTCGCAGCGTCAAGCGATCACACCCTTTCGAGGGCATCTTGCCCAACTTCACACGTCGCTTTCAAGAGACCGACTCCGCCGCCGTGCGCGACGAGCTGGCGCGCTACCAAAGCGTGCAAGCTTGCCCGAGTTGTGAGGGCACCCGTTTGCGTCGTGAGGCGCGTCATGTGTTTTTGCATGGACAGGGCGAGGGCCCTGGCGAGCCGATCTACCGGGTGGCCCGCTTCACCCTGGGTGAGTGCCTGCGCTACTTCCAAGGTCTGACACTGCGTGGCGCCAAGGCCGAGATTGCCACCAAAGTGATTCAGGAAATCCGCTCGCGGCTGCAATTTTTGAACGATGTCGGTTTGAGCTACCTCAGCCTGGAGCGCAGTGCAGACACCCTCAGCGGTGGCGAAGCTCAGCGCATTCGCCTGGCCAGCCAAATTGGCTCGGGCCTCACGGGGGTGATGTACGTGCTCGATGAGCCCAGCATCGGCCTGCACCAACGCGACAACGAGCGCCTGATCGGTACCTTGCGCCACCTGCGTGACATCGGCAACTCGGTCTTGGTGGTCGAGCACGACGAAGACGCCATTCGCGCAGCCGACCACGTCATCGACATGGGCCCCGGCGCGGGGGTGCATGGCGGGCTGGTCTTGTCACAAGGCAGCCCCGCTCACATCATGAGCGACCCCGCCTCGCTCACGGGGGGCTACTTGAGCGGCCGCTTGCGCATCGATATTCCGCGCCGGCGCTCGACGCCGGCGCACGCTGGCGCCCACGACATCACGGGTTGGTTGCGCGTGGTGGGTGCACGCGGTCACAACCTGCAGCAGGTCACGGTGGACTTCCCGCTGGGTTTGTTGACTTGCGTGACGGGGGTGTCCGGCTCGGGCAAAAGCACCCTGGTCAACGACACCTTGTTTGCGGCGGTGGCACGCAAGCTCTACAACAGCCAGGCCCAGCCTGAGCCGTTTGACGAGATGCTGGGCCTGGAGGCCCTGGACAAGGTCATCAATGTCGATCAGAGCCCGATTGGCCGCACGCCGCGCAGCAATCCCGCCACCTACACGGGCCTGTTCACCCCCATTCGTGAGTTGTTTGCCGAAATGCCCACCGCGCGCGAGCGCGGCTATGGCCCGGGCCGTTTCAGCTTCAATGTGGCCGGTGGTCGCTGCGAGGCCTGCCAGGGCGATGGCGTGCTCAAAGTCGAGATGCACTTTTTGCCGGATGTCTATGTGCCCTGCGATGTCTGCCAAGGTCAGCGCTACAACCGCGAGACGCTGGCGGTGCTCTACAAGGGCAAAAACATCCACCAGGTGTTGGGCTTGACGGTAGAAGACGCGGCAGAGTTTTTCAGTGCGCAGCCCTCGCTTGCGCGCAAGCTGCAAACCCTGTTGGACGTGGGCTTGGGCTACATCCGTTTGGGGCAAAGTGCCACCACCTTGAGCGGTGGCGAGGCGCAGCGGGTCAAGCTGGCGCTGGAGCTGAGTAAGCGCGACACCGGCCGCACGCTCTACATCTTGGACGAGCCCACCACCGGATTGCACTTCGCCGACATTGCGCTGTTGCTCAAGGTATTGCACCAGTTGCGCGATGCGGGCAATACAGTGATCGTGATCGAGCACAACCTGGACGTCATCAAAACCGCCGACTGGCTGATTGACATGGGCCCGGAGGGCGGCTCCGGTGGCGGCCGGGTGTTGGTCGCTGGCACGCCCGAGACTGTGGCGGCCCACGAGGGCAGCCACACGGGGCACTACTTGGCCAAGCTTTTGGCGGCCAGTACCCCGTCTCATTGAATTTGCAAGGTTGATTTCGCCAAAGCGAACAGTTGGTGCATTTGCAAGCTGAGCTTGCAGGAATGCCGTGTCCGGGGAGGTTGCTCCTGAGGCACCGTCCTGGATCCCCGCCTTCGCGGGGATGACGGAAGAAGGCGGGGATGACGGAAGAAGGCGGGGATGACGGGAGAAGGCGGGGATGACGGGAGAAGGCGGGGATGACGGGAGAAGGCGGGGATGACGGGCGCAGGGTTTGGAATCTCACCATGTCATTCCCGCGAAGGCGGGAATCCAGCAGCCTGTGTACTTCACGATTGACCTCGCAACAATTCAACCTTTCAAATTCACTGAGACGGGGTACCGGGCCCTAGGGCCTATTCAATCTCCAGCACGTCGATCACGGGTGGATTGAACAAGCGAAGCGGGAGTCCGATTTCACCCAGTCCCGAGGTCACAAAGGTGGGGACTGGCGTGAAGCTGTGCAGTCCGCGGTCAAAGGGATACTTCGTGGGGATGACCCGGTGGTACAGGCCCGGGATGCGAACCTGGCCGCCATGGGTGTGTCCTGCCACGGCCAACACGGCGTCCCCGGGGCGCAGCGACATGGCGGTATCCGGGTTATGGAACAAAACGACGATGGGCTTGTCGTGGGGGGCCTCGTCCAAGGGCTTGCGCCCATCGCGGCCAGCCCAGTGATCACCCAAGCCGACCAAGGTGAACTGCGGCAAGACGACATGGCTGTACTCCACGGTGTGCACGCCCAAGGATTGCAGGGCTTGCTTCAAGTCGGCGGTTCGCTCGGGCTCGTTGGGGCTGTCGTCATGGTTGCCGGGTACTGAATACACGGGATGTCTCAGGCGTTGCAGCGGCGCCAGCAACTCCACCAAGGGTCGGTCGGGGTAGTTCAAATGGTCGCCCGCGATCAGCACGACGTCCACCTCCATGGCATTGAGCTCATCGACCACCCGGCCCAAAAAATCGGCGCCCTTGAACAAACCCAGGTGGTAGTCCGAGATGACCGCGATGCGCGCTTTGAAGCCCAAGGCCAGTGGGGTGTGTCTCTGGGTGATCCAGCGCGGCTCAATGAAGTGGGCATAGCTGAACAGGGCGGTGAGCGCCAACGGCACGCCGAACAACAAACGCTTGCGCCACAGCTTGGGCCCTCGTACCAAACGCCATCCCAGCCACGCCAACAGCGGCCAAGCCAGCCACAACAGGGCCAAGAACGTCGACGCCAGCGTGTGCGAAAGTCCGCTGAGTTGATAGGGGGGTGTCATGAGGAATGGAGGCAGTGTCAACGGACGTTGACTGTCTCACCCTTGAGTGAAATGACAGCGAACTCTGCGTGTGGGGTTTGTGAGACGCCCATAAAAAAGGCCGGTGCGAGCACCGGCCTGTCAAAACGCTTGGAGATCGAAAAAAAAGAAACCTTAGATTTTGGTCAGATGGGCGTTGACCAGTTTGGTCATCTCGAACATGTCCACCTGGGCCTTCTTGAAGACCTCTTTCAGTTTTGCGTCAGCATTGATCAGGCGTCGATTTTTTGCGTCCTGCAAGTTGTGGGCTTTGATGTACTCCCACACCTTCTTCGTCACTTCGGTGCCGGGCAAAGGCGCGGTACCGACGATCTCAGCCAGCTGGGGGCTGGGTTGCTTGGCTGCCATGAATGCCGCGTTGGGTGCGCGCTTCGCAGCAGGTGCTGCCGTTTTGGCAGTCGCTTTTTTTGCAGGGGCGGCCTTCTTTGCAGGGGCCGCTTTCGTGGCCGGGGAGGCCTTCTTCGCAGTTGCCATTTAAATTTACTCCATCAAGTAGTGGTTGATGTGCCGGGCTGGGCGAGAGCCACATGGACTCTCTGTTCTCTCAGGCACCGTGCGGTAGGAATAGTACTGCCTGAGCCCCGTGTTGAGAAGCCTTCTGTAGAGGAGAAACGCGCATTCTTGCAAGTGAAGGCCTCGATGTGTCGCTGCAGGGCATCATTTCATGCGCTTGTCGCCTCAAGTCAGGTCTGAACTCAGCCGGAAATGCAGTGCATCCACCGTGGACCGTTTCGATACCTTGCTGCTGCAGGCTGACAATGCCCTGTACCGCGCCAAAAACTGGGGGCGCAATCAGGTGGCCGTCTGACACAGCACTTGCGCGGCGGCGTTGACGACGGCGGCAATGCGCCCGATGTCGCGCAGTTGTTGGGTGCTCAGCCCTTCTTTCTTGAGCAACTCGTAGTGTGAGCCAATGCAAAAGTGGCACTTGCCGATGATGGATGCGGCCAGCGCAAACGACTCAAACTGCTTTTTCTCAACGCCGCCCGAGGTCGCATAGGCATTCATGCGCAGCTCAGCGCGCACGGTTTTCAGCTCCTCATCGCCAGCCATTTCGACAAACGGGTACCAGACGTTGTTCATGCCCATCAAGGCGGCAGCGGTCAGGGCGGCTTGGCCCATCTGAGGGCTGAGTTGCGCACTGAAGGCATCGACCAAGACTTTGCTTTTGGCTGCAAAGGCGGCGGCCAGGGCCACACCCAGAGCGTCCTCAATGGGCAGGCTGGAGCGGGCAATCACGCCGTCCAGATTCAAGCGGATGTCTTTGGCATAGTCGGGGATCTGGTCTTTCAGGGCTTGCAGGAATTCCATGGTGACTCCCAGTTCAGTGGTGAGGGGGGGGGCCAAGGCGTGCGGCTGCACACATCGGTCGGGCGAAAAAAAGGCCCGGCATCACCGGGCCCAGTCAGACAAGGTGCCTGCCTGTGAGCATGGCGCCAAGGCGCCAATCCTCGACGCAACTTACAGCGTGCTGCCGCCCACCCCGCGGTTGCAAGGGCACAGCTCATCGGTTTGCAGACCGTCGAGCAGGCGCAGGACTTCTTCGGGGCTGCGACCGACGTTGAGGTTGTTCACGCTCACGTGCTGAATGACGTTGTCGGGGTCGACGATGAAGGTGGCCCGCAGCGCCACGCCAGCGGCCTTGTCGCGCACACCCAGTTGGTCAATCAGCGAGCCGGTGACGTCAGCAAAGCTGTAGTGGCCCAGCTTGTCGAGGTCTTTGTGCTCGCGGCGCCAGCCGAGCTTGGCGAACTCGTTGTCCGTGGAGCCGCCCATCAAGACCGCATCGCGCTCAGCGAATTGCTTGCTCAGCTTGTCAAAGCCCACGATTTCGGTGGGGCAGACGAAGGTGAAGTCTTTGGGGTAGAAATAAATGATCTTCCATTTGCCGGAGAAGCTCTTCTCGGTGATCGTCTCGAAGGCCGAGATGCCGTTTTCTTCGTGGTTGTTGAAACCAGGCTTCACGCCCACCACACTGAATGCTTCAACTTTGTCGCCAACTGTTTTCATGGTTTTCTCCTGAAGGTGAAGGGAATGTCAGAACTGCGAACCCGGCTGAGTGCCAGCGCGTCATTATGTAAGCCCTGAGTGAGGCCTTCGATTTGAAATCCCTAAGGCCGTCATAGGTGAAGCCTTTGGGTCGGCCGTCAAGAGGTTTGGGGGCGCAAGCCGAAGCGCAGTATCCTTGGCGTTATGAAGACATTGACACGTTGGCTTTTGTTGGCTTCGGCCTTGTTGCTGGTGGCGCACTTGTATCCGGGAGTTCAGGTGTCCAGCTTTGGTGCGGCCCTGATTGCGGCGGCGGTGCTGGGCTTGCTCAACACCCTGTTGCGCCCGGTTCTGGTCTTGCTCACCCTGCCTGTGACGGTGGTGACGCTGGGTTTGTTTTTGTTTGTCATCAATGCGGCCATGTTTTGGATGGCGGCCCGGGTGTTGGATGGGTTTACCGTGACCAGCTTTAGTGCGGCGCTGTTGGGCTCCTTGATTTACAGTGCTTGCGGCATGTTGATTGATGCGGCGGTTGAGCGGGTCTTCACGCCGCGAGAGTTGCGAGACTGACCATGCGACGCAGTAGCTGGGTTGTGGCGGTGGCGAGCGTGTGGGTGGCTTTGTTGCCCGCTTGCGGTGGGGGTTTGTACGTGGGAGTTGGCCTCTCAGATGACGAGGATGACAACACCCCTCCAGCGGTGAGTTTGGTAGCCTCCCCATCCTCCGTTGGCCCTGGCGACACCGTGAGGCTGTCAGCCGCGGCGGCTGACGCCTCGGGCATTGAGCAGGTGGCGTTTTACCGGCTCGATGCAGGGCGGCAGGTGCTGCTGGGCACTGACGATGTCTCGCCCTTTGAATGGCAAGAAGCCGCGCCCTCAGGCGTCGCCACGCTCAGCTACTTTGCCCGAGCGACGGATCGTTCGGGTGAGCGCGGGGACAGCGCCATCGTGACCGTGTCGGTCCGGCCTTGACGAGGCTTGCCCCCAAGGCCGGCTGATGCGCTCTGCGCGCGCGACGTCTACTTTTGAAACACGAGGGTGCCTTGCCCCTCGGTGCCGACCCAGGTCATTTGCTTGCCTGAGGTGGTCACGGTGTAGGTCTGACCGACCACAAAATCCTTGTTGGTCGAGATCATGAACTTGTTGCCTTCCAGCTTCCACAGCGTCTTTGAATACAGCTTTTCTTGGATCTGTTTGTACTTGTCATCGCAGCCGCTCTCTGACGCATCGAGCCTGAACGTGCCGTCGGTGTTGATGCGGTACAGGATTTTTGCCGCACAAGGCCGTATCTGAAGCAGCGCAGCCTGGGTGTCAATCGGCTTGCCGTCCATCACCAAGGTGTCAGAAACCTTGCGCCACGCCCCCACGACTTGGTCTGCCGGGCCGGCCGCGGCGCCGAGGCTCATCAGGCACAGGGCGCCCCCCAGCCAAGGGCGCCACATGGGGCGGGGGATTCGAGTGAATGAACGGGGTAAGCGCGTGGTCATAGAGAGAGT
This sequence comes from Burkholderiales bacterium, assembly GCA_031374415.1. Taxonomy (GTDB): domain Bacteria; phylum Pseudomonadota; class Gammaproteobacteria; order Burkholderiales; family Burkholderiaceae_C; genus CANHBY01. The sequence goes on along the minus strand of JANMGB010000215.1, from coordinate 18,671 downwards.
AAGGAGGCCAAAGGACGCAGCTTACCCTATGGCGTGGAGCCAGACCGGCGCGGCAACGTGGGCCAGCTTGGAGAAGAAATTACCAAGCAGTATAAAAAGAGACCATTTGGTATGTAGTGTTGCCGATTGGTGGTAAATTTTGTTTGCGCCACGTTCTTTGGCGGAGTTTCATCCTCACCACCCACTTGGAAATCACCGTGAAAAAGACACTCATTGCTTCATTTCTCTCCCTCGGAATTGCTTTGTCCGCACAAGCCAAGGACATCGTTGACACTGCCGTCGGCGCTGGAACTTTCAAAACGCTGGCCACCGCACTGACTGCGGCTGGCTTGGTCGATACGCTGAAAGGCAAAGGCCCGTTCACCGTTTTTGCACCCACCGACGAAGCGTTCGCCAAGATTCCCAAGGCCGATCTGGACGCTTTGCTCAAAGACAAAGCCAAACTCACCGCCGTGTTGACCTACCACGTGGTCCCGGGCAAGGTCATGGCGTCTGATGTGAAGGCGGGGCAGGTCAAGACCGTTCAGGGCTCTTCATTGACGGTGACCACGGAGGGTGGCGTCAAGGTTGACAACGCCAAGGTCGTGAAGACGGACATCGTGGCAGACAACGGCGTCATTCATGTGATCGACACGGTGGTCATGCCCAAGTAAGTCGACCCTCGTACCCCGTCGCAGTGAATTTGAAAGGTTGAATTGTTGCGGGGCCCATAGTGAAGTGCACAGGCTGTTGGATCCCCGCCTGCGCGGGGATGACGTGGCTTGACACGACACTAGTGCAGTGTTGCACGCTATCTGGAACATAAAAACGCGCCTTTGGGGCCATGGCGGCGTTGCAAATCCTCCCGATACCTACAGGTATCGCTGTGGTTTGCGCCTTGCCCTGACCCCAAACGCATCGTTTTTATTTGTTCCATCAAGCGTGCAACACTACACTAGATGCCAACCCCTGCGCCCGTCATCCCCGCGCAGGCGGGGATCCACGAGGGTCCCTGAAGCGCAACAGGCCCGCGCGCACTCCATTCCTGCACGCTCCGCCTGCCAACGTGCCCCCTGTTCGCCTTGGCGAGTCAACCTTTCAAATTCACTGGAACGGGGTACCAGTACCCCGTTCCGCACGTCCCGATTTTCGGGGCGTTTCGTTCTGTGCGTGCTCAAGCGGCCGTCGCCAGCACCCGCAAAATCTCAGCCCCATAAGCATCGAGTTTTTTGGTCCCTACGCCGCTGATTTGGCTCAGTTCATCCAAGGCCCGGGGGCCGGTGCGGGCCATTTCGGCCAGGGTGGCGTCATGAAACACGACGTAGGCGGGCAAGTTGTGTTCGCGTGCCACCTCAGCGCGCCAGGCCTTGAGCGCTGAAAATCGCGCCATGCCTTGGCTGTCGAGTGCCACTGGGGCGCCTTTGGGTTTGGCGCTGGCGCTGGCGCGTGCCGCCTTGTTGCGCGCATTCGCCGTGGGCTCGCGCAACAAGAGTTGCACCTCACCACGCAGCACCTCCCGGGCGCTGGCCGTGAGCTCCAGGGTGTTGTACTCGCCTTCGGTGCGCAGGTGGCCCAGGGCAATCAGCTGGCGTAGCACGCCGCGCCATTGCACCTCGCTCAGGTCGGCGCCAATGCCGAAGGTGCTGAGCTCGGTGTGTTTGTGTTGTTTGACTTTGTCGGTTGTTTTGCCGCGCAGCACATCGATCAGGTGGCCGGCCCCAAAGCGCTGGCCACCGCGTTGGTGAAAGCGGTAAATGCAGCTCAGCCCCTTGCGGGCGGCTTCGGTGGCGTCCCAGGTGCGCGGCGGGTGCAGGCAGTTGTCGCAATTGCCGCAGGCTGGGCTGGGCTCGCCAAAATAGCCCAGCAAGCGCACGCGGCGGCAATCATGGGCTTCCGCCAGGGCCAGTAAGGCGTCCAGCTTGCCGATTTGCCCGCGTTTGAAGTCATCGCCCGCGGGGCTTTCGTCGATCATGCGGCGTTGGTTGACGACGTCGACCAGTCCGTAGGCCATCCAGGCGTTGGCGGGCAAGCCATCACGGCCGGCGCGGCCGGTTTCTTGGTAGTAGCTTTCGATGTTTTTGGGCAGATCCAGGTGGCCCACAAAGCGGACGTCGGGCTTGTCGATGCCCATGCCAAAGGCAATCGTGGCCACCATGATCAGGCCCTCTTCGCGCAAAAAACGGTCTTGGTGGCGGCGGCGCACGTTGGCGTCCAGACCGGCGTGGTAGGGCAGGGCGTTGAGGCCCTCGCCGCTGAGCCACGTGGCGGTTTCTTCGACCTTCTTGCGCGACTGGCAGTACACAATGCCTGCATCGCCCTCGTGCTCGTCTTGGATGAAACGCAGCAACTGGCTGCGGGCATCATTTTTCTCAACGATGCTGTAGCGGATGTTGGGCCGGTCAAAGCTGCTGATGAAGATTTGCGCCTTCTCCAGCTGCAGCCGCTCGATGATGTCGGCGCGGGTGAGGTCGTCAGCTGTGGCGGTGAGGGCCACGCGCGGCACACCCGGGTAGCGCTCGTGCAGGACGTTGAGGGCCAGGTACTCTTCGCGGAAGTCGTGCCCCCATTGGCTGACGCAGTGAGCTTCGTCAATGGCAAACAGACTCAGCAGGCCGCGTTCGTGAAGCGAGTCCAGCTGGGCCAAAAAGCGGGGGGTGGTGATGCGCTCGGGTGCCGCATAGAGCAGCACCAATCGGCCGCTCATCATTTCGCGCTCAACGCGCTGGGCCTCGTCACCGCTGAGGGTCGAGTTCAGAAAGGCCGCATGCACGCCGGCTTCTTCAAGGGCGCCCACTTGGTCGTGCATGAGGGCGATCAGCGGGCTGACCACCACGCTCACGCCTCGCCCGGCTTGATGGCGGGCGATGGCGGGCACTTGGTAGCACAGACTCTTGCCGCCGCCGGTGGGCATCAGCACCAGTGCATCGGCGCCTTCGGCCACATGCGAAATAATGCGGGCTTGCTCGCCTCGAAATTCGCTGTAGCCAAAGACATCTTGCAGGATGTCTCGCAGGGGGGGCAAAGCAGTCACGATGGAAACCACCACAGAGGAAAAGCGGTGATGGTACCCCGTGTCACCCAAGGTCCTGCAGCCCAATCTGCGTCCCAATCGGGGGGTCTTGAGTGGGCACTTGTCCTGATCTTGAAATGGGCCAATCAGGGGCTGTCTGGCGAATCGAGCTGCTCATTCATCCGGGTTAAGCTATGCGGCCCATTTCTGAAGACCGCCTGGGGTGTCCCAGGCCCCCTTTCCACGCTTTGCAGGAGCCCCACATGGCCTCAATCAATAAAGTCATCCTCATCGGCAACCTGGGTCGCGACCCGGAGGTTCGTTACACCCCCAATGGCAGCGCCATTTGCAACATCACCATTGCCACCTCGCGCAACTGGAAAGACAAAACCACCGGCGACAAGGTGGAAGAGACCGAATGGCACCGAGTGGTGTTTTATGACCGTCTGGCCGAAATTGCCGGTGAGTACCTGAAAAAGGGCCGCCCGGTGTATGTGGAGGGTCGCCTGAAAACGCGCAAATGGCAAAAAGAAGGCCAGGACGTCTACACCACCGAAGTGATCGCCGACAACATGCAGTTGTTGGGTGGGCGTGAAGGCGGGGGCGGCTCTGGTTCTGGTGCTGGGGGCGATGACGGCGGCTACAGCCGCGAGGATCGGTCTGAGTCTGCGCGCAGCGCTCCTGCATCCCGGCCTCCGGTAGCCAGCAAGCCTGCGGTGGAGAAGTCATCGACCGGGTTCGATGAAATGGACGACGACATTCCGTTCTGACCCCGTGTGTCGGTGAGACCGATGTTCAGCATGGCTGACCAGTCAACTGTAAAAAATGGTCAAGCATGTGAAAGTGGTCGTCGTGGAAGCGGTCTTCCATCGTGGCCAACTCGCTGATGGGCACCCATCGGGCCGCTTGGGCATCGTCTGCGGCTTGGACCTCGGGGAACTCGCGGTCACCGAGATCGAAGTAGTGGGCGTGCGTGATCGTGCGTCCGCGCAAGCTGCGGTCCGGGTGGTCGAAGACGGCCACTTCGCGCAGGGCGCTTTGCATGCTTTGTTCGAGCAGGTGCAGGTGGGTTTCTTCTTGCAGCTCGCGCAGGGCCGATTGGTAAACGGTTTCACGTTGCTCGATGAAGCCGCCCGGCACCGCCCACAGCCCTTTGCCTGGAAACCCGCCCCGCTGGATCAGCAAGATGTGCTCCGCGCATCGCACCACAGCGTCCACCGTCACGAACACGGGAGGGTAGGGCGCGCAGGCCCAGCGCAGTTTGTCGTCGCGCAGTTTGTGCCACTCCAAGGCCAGGGTCTGAAAGAAGGGCAGGCTGGTCCAGGCGCGCACAAATCCGAGGGTGCTGACCGGGGCCTGGCTGCTCAAGGCGGCCAGGGTGGGCTCGATGGCATGGCCGGCGTTGGCAAACAAGGCGTCACGCAATTGCGTGGCGTCCGACGTGGGCAAGCGCTCCACAGACACCAGCCGCCAGCCCGGGAAGCGGCGCAGGTAGTCGCTGGTGGCGTCTTTGAAGTGGCCGATCAGGGCCACGCTGGGGTGGTGAAGTGCGGCCTCGAGGGCGACCTGCGCTACACCTTGGTGTACCGCTTGAACCCAGCGCGCCTCGTTGTAGTGGTCGCGCACCGGCACAAATCGCAAACGCCCTTGATCGGCCGGTGGCAGGGCCAAGCGAATCATCTCGGCGCGCTCTTGCCAGGTGAAGGGGTTTTTGGGCGTGCGGGCCTGGTGGGCTGAGCCCAGAACCACAACGCACACAGGCGCTTGTTCCAGGGCCCGGTGCAGCAGACCCAGGTGGCCGTTATGAAAGGGTTGAAAGCGGCCGATGAAGACGGCGAGGTCGCAGGTGGAGTTCATCAAAAAACTGACATAGGTTTGAAACCCCGGCCTTCAGGCCGGAGAGGCCCGAAGGGGCGATTCGAAGGTAGGGGATGCAAACCCCTTCCAACAGCTGACCTACCGACCTTTAGGTCGGTCGAAATTTTGCTGGGGCAAGGATCAGACATGTTTGGCCGCGATCGGCATTTGTCGCCCGATGCCGAAGGCGCGTGCCCGCACGCGAACGATGGGGGGGGCTTGGCGGCGCTTGTATTCGTTGCGGGCGATCATGCCGCGCAAGCGCTCGATCAGGGGTGGGCCTTCGGGGGTCAGGCGCAGCTGCTCCACATAGGCGGTGGCTGCGTTGAACTCCCACTGTGCGAGGCGCGGGCCTTCGATCAGCACTTTCAGTATCTCGTCCAGCACCTCGTAGGGGGGCAGGCTGTCGGTGTCTTTTTGACCGGGGGCCAACTCGGCTGAAGGGGGTTTGTCGATGATGGCCGCGGGAATCAACTCGCGCCCGGCGACCCTGTTGATGTGGCGTGACAAGGCGAACACCTCGGTTTTATAGAGGTCGCCAATGGGCCCCAGGCCACCGTTGGTGTCACCGTACAGCGTGCAGTAGCCCACCGAAATTTCGGACTTGTTGCCGGTGGTGAGCAGCAGGTGGCCGAAGCTGTTGGAGTAGGCCATCAAGACCGTGCCGCGTATGCGCGCCTGGAGGTTCTCAAGTGACAGGCCGTGCAAGGGGCGGGCGAAGCTGCTTTGAAACTGTTGGCCGTAGGTGTCGACCAGGGCTTTGATCGGGTGGGTGTACAGGGTGATGCCCAGATTGCGGCACAAGGTGACGGAGTCATCGACCGAGCCCGCGGAAGAGTACACCGAGGGCATCGTGACTGCGCTCACGTTGTCAGCGCCCAGGGCTTGCACCGCCAGCGCCAGGGTGAGCGCGCTGTCGATGCCGCCCGATGAGCCCACCACGGCTTGTCTGAAGCCGCAGCGGCGGGCGTAGTCGCTCAGGCCCAGCACAATTTGCGCTTGGTAAAAGGCCATGGGTGAGAGGCCCTCAGCGCTGACCGGGGCGAGTTGATCTTTGGGCGCGTCGCTGGCACCTGAAAAGCGGCCTTGGTCAAAGCGCAAGGTGCGCACATCTTCCACAAAGCGCTGGGCCTCGAACACCAGGCCGCGCTCGGGCTCGACGGCGAACGATGCGCCATCGAACACGATCTGGTCTTGGCCGCCAATTTGGTTGACGAACAAAATCGGCACGAGGTTGCGCTGGCTGGCTTGCTTGAAGACCTGATGGCGTTGCTCGCGCTTGCCGATGTTGGACGGACTGGCGTTGATGGATATCACCAGGTCGGGGGCTGCGTCTTTGAGGCGGTTGAAAGGGTTGACGGCGTAGTCGCGGCCGTCGTCGTTCCAGCCGTCTTCGCAAATCAGCAGGCCCACCTGCGTGTCGCGAATGCGCAGCACGCGCGCCACATCGGGGCCCGGCTCGAAGTGGCGGCGTTCGTCAAAAATGTTGTAGGTGGGCAGCAGTTGCTTGGCATAGCTGAGCACCACCTGCCCCGCACGCAAAACCACCAGGGCGTTGTGCAGGCGCTTGCCCGGTCCCTCGTGGGACAAGGGTGTACCCAGCACCCAATGCAGCTCGGGCCACTGGCGCGAGGCTGCTTGCAAGGTCTGCAGGCCAGCCTGAATGCGGGGCATGAAGCCGGTTTCTTCGAGCAAGTCGCCGGGGTAGTAGCCGCACAGCGAGAGTTCAGAGAAAACCACCAGGTCGGCTTGCTCGGCGGCGGCCTGCGCGGCCGCCTGGATCATTTTTTGGGCATTGCCTTCGATGTCGCCCACGGTGTAGTTCAACTGGGCTGCGGTGATGCGGAGCATGGGGTGCTTTCAGTGATGTCAGGGAGTCTTCACGCCAAACACTTGGCGCAGATACGCCAAAAAGGTCTCGTCCTGGCACAAGGTTTTGCCGGGGGTGTCTGACAATTTGGCCACTGGCTGGTCGTTGCAGCGCACAAGCTTCATCACGATGTTCAAGGGCTTGAGCCCGACGTCGTTGCTGAGGTTGGTGCCGATGCCAAAGCCCAGTTGCGTGCGTTCGCAAAAATGGCGGTAGATGTGAAAAGCAGTGGGTAAATCCAGGCCGTCTGAGAACACCAAGCGCTTGGTGTTCGGGTCAATGCGCAGTTTGGCGTAGTGGGCCAGGGCTTTTTCGCCCCACTCAATCGGGTCGCCCGAGTCGTGGCGCAGGCCATCAAAGAGCTTGGCAAAGTAGAGGTCAAAATCGGCCAAGAACGCGTCCATGCCCACCACGTCGGTCAAGGCCACGCCCAGGTCACCCCGGTACTCTTGCACCCAGTCCTCCAGCGCGGCTTTTTGGAAATTGCGCAAGCGCACGTCCATGGCTTGGTAAGACTGCAGGTATTCGTGGGCCATGGTGCCAATGGGCACCAGGCCCAGTGTGCGTGCCAAATGGACATTGGAGGTCCCTTTGAAATAGGTGGGCACCTCGCGCTGCAGGGTGCGCACCACCTCCTCTTGCCAAGCGCCGCTGTAGCGGCGGCGAACGCCGAAGTCGAAAAACTCGAAGGGATGCCGCCCCTTCGCTTGACGCGCAAACTCATGCAGGCCGCCGATCTTGGCTTGCAGCTGAGACCGCCCTTGCGTCAAGGCTGTGTTGGCATCAAAGGCTTGAAAGTACAGCTCGTTGACCAAGGCCAGCACGGGGATCTCAAAGCCCATCACATGAACCTGCGGGCCTTTGGCAACGATCTCCAGCGCATCGCCGTGGGTGCGCACTTCAATGAAGTCCCGTTGAAACTGAAACAAGCGCAAAAAATCAACAAAGTCTGATTTCATGAAGCGCAGGCTGCGCAGGTAGCTGAGCTCATCCGGTGTGAAACGCAACTGGCACAAGGCGTCGAGCTGGGCATTCACGGCGGGTGCCAGCGTGGCCAGCGGGTAAGCGCTGGCGTTGCGGCACACAAAGCGGTACTCCGCCTGCGCTTGAGGATGCGCGTGCAGCATGGCCTGCCACATGGTGAACTTGTAGAGATCGGTTTCCAGCAGACTGTGGATCAGGGGGGTACTCATGGGGGGGGTCACAGGCTCAGGTCGGTGCTGTGCCGCAGGGCCAGCCCCTGTGCGGCCATGGATTCAAAGAACGCCGCCTGCGCAGCTTCAAAGCCGCCCACTGGGCTCATGCAGTCGATCAACAACACCATCTTGCGCGCCATGTCGGGCCCGAGTTGCTGCACCAAATGCTCGGTGGTGGCTTTGACGCAGTGGCTGCTGGCTTCACCGGCAATCAAAATCAAGTCGCTGTTTGACAAGGGCGCTATCAGGCGCTCGTTGACTTGGGTGTCGCCGTCTTCAGGGTCAGGTACTTCGGCTTGCACGGCACTGTAGTGCTCGGTCCAGGGGTTGCTGCCCTTGGTGATTTTGCGCACCACGCGGCAGCCCTGTTCCTCCCACCGGTTGTACGCGGCGTGCACCTCGGCGTGCACGTTGTGACCCCAGGTGCCGATCTCGCAGTGCACGGGCCACACCATCAAGGTGTAGCGGCCATGGGCCTCCAGGTCATCCAGATAGCGCAAGGCCCGGGGCAGGGCGCTGGCTTGGCGCGCAGTGAAATCGCCAGCACGCACCTCGCCGGCGGTGATGGGGGTGAAGGGGGTGACCGCCTTGCCATCGCGCCGCTGCCAGAACGTGGGGTGGGCGATGTCATAGCGGTGGTGAGAGTCCAGGGTGACGGTGATGTCGCTGATCTGGTCCCCCTCGCGCTCAATGAGGCGGGCCAGGCGATGCATGTCGGCATGGGCGCCGGCCACCGGCAGGGCCGGGGCCACGGGCTGCCCACTCAGGGGGTTGTTCGGCAGGTACGCAGTGGGCAGGTCACAGAAGTCATTCTGGGGGTCAATGATGAGCAGGTGCGTACGGCGTGAGGTGGCTGCCATGGGAGTCTCCGTGTCTGGGTGGAAGCGATGGAGTGGACTGTACGCCAATTAGTTGTTCTGTACAACTAACAAATGATCCGGCAGGGTGGGTATCCGAGTGGACCTTCTAAAACCCAGCTTCAACCAACTCGGCAGCGCGCAGCAAAGCCCGCGCTTTGGCCTCGGTTTCCTGCCACTCCAGTTCAGGCACCGAGTCGGCCACCACCCCGGCGGCGGCTTGCACATACAGGGTTTGCTGGACGACGATGCCGGTGCGGATGGCAATGGCCAGGTCCATGTCGCCCGCGTAGCTGAGGTAGCCGCAGGCCCCGCCGTAAATGCCGCGCTTGACAGGCTCGAGCTCGTCAATGATCTCCATGGCGCGCACTTTGGGCGCCCCTGTCAGCGTGCCTGCGGGGAAGGTCGCCTTGAGCACATCGAGGTTGGTGGTGCCCTCCAGCAGCAGCCCCTCCACGTTGCTCACGATGTGCATCACGTGCGAGTAGCGCTCCACCACAAACGCCTCGCTCACCTTCACACTGCCGGTTTGGGCGATGCGACCGATGTCATTGCGTGCCAGGTCAATCAGCATCAAATGCTCTGCCCGCTCTTTCGGGTCGGCCCGCAGCTCTTCTTCCAGGGCGCGGTCGTGCTCGGGTGTGGCACCCCTCGGTCGCGTGCCCGCCAAGGGGCGAATGGTGACCTTGGCGCCGGCTGGCGTGCGCTCTTGGCGCACCAGGATCTCAGGCGATGCCCCCACGATATGGAACTCGCCCAAGTCGTAGTAATACATGTAGGGCGAAGGGTTCAGTGTGCGCAGGGCGCGGTACAGGCTCAGCGGGCTGGCGGTGTACGGCTTGCTCAGGCGCTGGCCGACTTGCACCTGCATCATGTCGCCTGCTGCGATGTATTCTTTGGCGCGCAAGACAGCTGCCAGGTAGTCCGCCTTGTCAAAGCCGCGCACGACAGCCTCGGGGGCGCTCGGGGGCACAGGCGGGGCGTTCACCCCTTGGTGGAGCCGCGCTGCCAGGGCGTCCAAACGGGCCACGGCTTGGGCATAAGCTCCTGGCTGCGCCGGGTCGGCATACACAATCAGCTGCAGGCTGCCCGCCAGGTTGTCAATCACGGCCAACTCTTCACATTGCAGCAGCAGCACGTCCGGTGTGGGCAACCCGCCTGGCAGCCGACACTCGGCCAGCTTGGGCTCGATGTAGCGCACCGCGTCGTAGCCAAAGTAGCCCGCCAAGCCGCCGCAAAACCGGGGCAGGCCCGGCAGCAGCGCCACCTTGAAGCGCTGTTGATAGGCCTCGATGAAATCCAGCGGGTTGCCCGGGGCGGACTCCACCACCACCTCGCCCTGCAGCACCTCCGTGTGAAACCCCGTCGCGCGCAGCCACGTGGTGGCCGGCAGGCCAATGAACGAGTAGCGGCCGAAGCGCTCGCCCCCGACCACGGACTCCAGCAAAAAACTGCGGCGCGCCGCCTCGCCCGTGCCCACCAGCTTGAAATACACCGACAGCGGGGTGTCCAGGTCGGCCAAGGCTTGGCGAATGAGGGGGATGCGGTTGTAGCCCTGGCTGGCCAGGTGCTGAAATTCAGGTTCTGTGATCACGGAATAAGGGCCTCCAGGGGCAATGGTAGCGCCGGATGGACCAGGCTCAGCCCCGGCTGGCGCTTGGCTGTGGAGCCGACGGACGCTCAAGACTGCGATGGGTTGGCGCGTATCGCCAGCTCCTGGGTCCAGGCGATGCGCTTGTCCAGCCACTTCTGCTGGGTGTTTTCTTCGGCAAACGCCACGGCACGTGCGGCCATGGAAGCAATCTCGGCTCGCTGCCCGTTGAACTTCACCAACTGCTCCGCCATCGCAGCCGAGGAAGGCCAGGTGACGAGCGCCACCGCGCCACTGGCCTGGGCCAAGTCTTTGAAGTAAGTGATGTCAAACGCCAAGATCGGAATGCCACGCGCCATCGAGTCAAAGGCCGAGCGCGGGGTGTCTTCCATCAAGGGCGCAGCGAGCGAAAAATGCACCCGCTCAAGCTGGTCAAACAAAGCAGGACCATAAGGCACCTGGGGCAAAAACCGCACACTGTCACCCAGCCCCGCTTGCGCGACCTGCGCCTGGAGCCCGGGCAGGCAGTCGCCAGCGCCGATCAGCGTCAGGCGTACATCCACCCCTTGGCTGCGCGCGATGCGCACGGCCTCCACCACGCGGTCCATGCCTTTGTACGCCACCAGCCGGCCAAAGTAAGCCAGCTCCAGGGGCTGCGCGGGGTCGGCCAGCCAGGCTTGGCGCTGGGCCAAAGCCTGTGGCGACAAGATGTGCTCGGTGCCATGCACCGTGTCGAAGAAGTTCTTCACGTTGGCGCGCCCCTGTCCGAAGTCACGCACCATCGAGGCACTTTTGAGCAGCACCAGCGCAAACATGCGCGCCGCCAGCCAAACCTGCACCCACTTCATCGGGTCGTGAATCAGCCTGTTGACCCAGTAGGCCTTGCGGCTCCAGGTGCCCAGGTGACGCAGCCGCCATGAGTGCTGACGAAAGTCAATGTCCACGATGAACACCACCGGCCGTCTGGCCTTCCAGGCCGCCAGGTTGGCCATGACCATCAGCGGCCGCCATGTGTCGGTGGACATCCCCGAATGCACGATTCCGGCGTGGGCGACCACCTCTTTGAGTCGGCGCCACAACGGCCGCGCATGCTGCGACCAGAACTGCCGCGCCCGCACATCTTCGGGGAACGCGGGGACAAAAACAATCTCATCCGTGTCCGCGTCGAGCGTGCCTAGAAACGCCTTCTGTTGCTCGTAGCTGGCCTGCGGCAAGGTCGGGGCAATCAACACCAGGCGCGAAAACTGCGGCCCCACAGCCTGGCGCAGCGCCTTCAAATGCTCAGCAAACGCGCTCTCAGTGGCAAAGCGCGTGGCGGACAGCGCATAGGCCGACGCCTGTACCACGATGACATAGTCCATGCAAAGGATTCCAAGTACGAACGCCCGGGTGGGGCGGGGCAAGCGAGTGCGTTAGACGCGCCTCAACGCATGGCCATGTCAAGCACCTTCTTGAACTCATCCTGGTCAATGACAAACCCATCATCCTTCGGATGGCCAATCACAAAGCCATACTTTTGGCCCAAACAATCGGTGTAGTTCTTGTTGACGTTGTTAAAGCGAAAAGGCGGCTGCAACACCAACAAAGTGCCCTTGTCCGACATCGCCCACGGTGCATGCAGCAACTGGCTGCCCTCCACCCCCACGACCACGTCCACGCCGCACAGCGTCCGAACGATCTCGTCCAGCGACATGCGCAGGGGGTCCACGATGACGAACCCCTGGCCGGCCAAGAAGTCGGCAAACTCGGCCTCATCCGCCATTCTGCGCAACACCCCGCTGGTGCCGCGCAAAATCATGGCCCCGCGGTAGCCGCTGGGTGCCACGTCCTTCAACAAGGCGCGGCGAAGCGCTTGGTAGCGCTCTCGTTTGTACGGGCCTTGCCCAAAATCAATGAAGGTTTGCAAATGCTCAATGTGGGCCGATGCATAAGACTGCGTCTGCAGCCCCAGCTTTGCGGCGTAGGATTGTTGGTGTGCTGAAAGCGCCATACCAGTGCGGATCGGCGGGGCAAACCGTTGCGCGAGCATGGAGAGCGGTATGTCATCGATCAGGAAGTGACCAAAATACCGGTTGCCGAACAGCGTGCACCCCAGTGAGGCCTGACTTAAATGGGGGGCATCCTTGGGCATGGGTTTGAGCGACTGGCGGCGGGGTTCGAGCTGGGACTTCGCTCCGCCGGCATACAAAAACCCTTCGTGCAACTTCACGTCCCGGAACTCCAAAACTTCCACTGCATGGTGGTGAGACACGCCGCCGGCGATGCGCTCACGTTCTATTTTCCACATGTGCTCATCTTGGGTGTCCGTCCACAGGCCGGTCACTCGGCTCATGGTGTCCGGCAAGTAAATGGCCGGCGCTGCAACGGATTCAGAGGCCGGGTACAACTCCCGACGGCTCGTGGCCACAGCATCAAACTGCCGGTGTCGGGTGAGCAACTGGGTGATGGCGGGAAAGGAAAACATGACGCTCCATAGAGGGGCTACGCTACAGCGCAGCCGCTTCAGCCACGCCGGGACACTGGCTACACAGGCGGGCAAAGCCCACAAAACAAGCGTTCTTTGATGATAGCAAAGCAAGCCTGGCTTAGGGGCTCCTGCCGACCACGCAGGTGCTGTCGGAGATAATTGGTTCTAAACGCCTCCAGTTCTTGAGAACATCCATGTTATTGATGATCGACAACTACGACAGCTTCACCTTCAACCTTGTGCAGTATTTTGCTGAGTTGGGTGAAGACGTGCGGGTGTTTCGCAACGACGAGATCACCCTGGAGGGCATCACGGCGCTCAAGCCCGAGCGCCTGGTGCTGTCGCCAGGGCCGTGCTCCCCTGCGCAGGCCGGCATCTGCGTCAGCGCCGTCAGCCACTTCATGGGCAAGTTGCCCCTGCTGGGCGTGTGCTTGGGTCACCAAGCGATTGGGGCGGCACTGGGGGGGCGCATCATTCGGGCGCAGCGCCAAATGCACGGCAAAAGCAGCACGATCACCACCGACCAGCACGGCGTCTTCAGCGGCCTGCCCGCCAGCTTCGACGTCATCCGTTACCACTCGCTGGCCATCGAGCCCAGCAGCCTGCCCCCCGAGCTCATCCCCACCGCCACCGCCGAAGACGGCGAAATCATGGGCGTGCGTCATCGCGCCTTGGCGGGCACGGCCACCCCCATGGAGGGCGTGCAATTTCACCCCGAATCCATCCTCACCCAGCACGGCCACGCCATGCTGCGAAACTTTCTGGACCGCAAGCCCTGAGGCCCCATGACCGTGATCACCGATACCGAGGCCCTCAGCCGCGTCATTGAGCACCGCGAGATCTTCCACGACGAGATGGTGGCGCTCATGCGCCGCATCATGGCAGGCGAGATGTCCGCTCCGATGATGGCGGCCCTGCTGGTCGGCTTGCGCATCAAAAAAGAAACCATCGGCGAGATCACCGCCGCCGCGCAGGTCATGCGCGAGTTCTCCACGAAGGTGCTTGTCGATGACACCACCCATTTGCTCGACATCGTCGGCACCGGGGGTGACGCCCAGCACACGTTCAACATCTCCACCTGCAGCATGTTCGTGGCTGCCGCTGCCGGCGCGCGCGTCAGCAAACATGGCGGTCGCAGCGTGTCAAGCAAGTCCGGCAGCGCCGACGTCTTAGAGGCGCTGGGTGTCAACCTCATGCTCAGCCCGGCCCAAATCGCCCGCTGCCTCAGCGACACCGGCATCGGCTTCATGTTCGCACCCAACCACCACCCGGCCATGAAAAACGTGGCCCCGGTGCGCAAGGCACTGGGGGTGCGCACCCTGTTCAACATCCTGGGCCCCTTGACCAACCCGGCCAATGCGCCGCACATCCTCATGGGCGTCTTTCACCCTGACCTGGTGGGTATCCAGGTGCGCGTCCTGCAACGTCTCGGTGCCCAGCGTGCCGTGGTGGTTCACGGCCAAGACGGGCTGGACGAAATCTCCCTCAGCGGCCCGACCTGGGTCGGTGAACTCAAGGCCGGCGAAATCCACGAGTACACCCTCCACCCGCAAGACCTCGGCCTCACCCCTGCGGGTCTGGACGCCTTGCGTGTCGACACCCCCGAGCAATCGCGCACCCTGCTGCAAGCCGTACTGGCCGATCAACCCGGCCCAGCACGCGACATCGTGCTACTCAACGCCGCCATGGCGCTGTACACCGCCAACGTGGCGCCCACCCCGCAAGAGGGCCTGGTCTTGGCCCGCGAAGCCCTGCGCTCAGGCCGAGCACAAGCCACCTGCCAAGCCTTTACGCAAGCCACCCAAGCCCTCGGAGCACCCGCATGAGCAGCGACATCCTCCAGCGCATCGTCGAGGTCAAGCGCGAGGAACTCACTCGCGCCCGCGCCCAGCGCGACCTCGCCTCCTGGCGCCGGGATGCGGAAAGCCTCGGTGGGCAGCGCGACTTTTTAGGGGCCCTGCAAAACACCGTCCAAGCCGGACGCGCCGCCGTCATTGCCGAAGTCAAAAAAGCCAGTCCCAGCAAAGGCGTCTTGCGCGAACACTTCGTGCCGGCCGACATCGCTGCCAGCTACGCCGCCCACGGGGCCACCTGCCTCAGCGTCTTGACCGACGAGCATTTTTTCCAAGGTGCTGCGGTCTACCTGCAACAAGCGCGCGCCGCCTGCACCCTGCCCGTGCTGCGCAAAGATTTCATGATTGACGCCTACCAGGTCTTCGAGGCCCGAGCCCTGGGCGCCGACTGCATCCTCTTGATCGCCGCCTGCCTTGACGACGCGCACATGGCCGACCTCGAAGCCCAGGCCCACGCCCTGGGCATGACGGTCCTCGTCGAGGTGCACGACGGTGCTGAGCTCGACCGCGCCCTGCGCCTGCAAACCCCCTTGCTGGGCATCAACAACCGCAACCTGCGCAGCTTCGAGGTCAGCCTCGACACCACCTTGTCGCTGCTGCCGCGCGTTCCCCCCAGCCACCTGCTGGTCACGGAAAGCGGCATCCTCGCACCCGCCGATGTACGCCGCATGCGCGCCGCGGGCGTCCATGCCTTCTTGGTCGGCGAAGCCTTCATGCGTGCACCCGACCCTGGCCAGGCGCTGGCCGCCTTGCTCACCTGACCCAGTTTCATGATCTCCCCGCAGTACCCGACAGCCGCACCCAACACCTTGCGCCAGCCCCTGGCGCCCTTGCTCAGCCAAGTTGCCAACGACTGGCAACCCTTGCTCACAACGTGGCAACACGGTGAGCCAGGTCAGCGTCTGATCCAGTGGGTGGATCGCCAGGTAGCGCAAGGCGAGGTCGTTTTCCCGGCCGATGTCTTCCGTGCCCTGCGCCTGACACCCCTGGCCCAGACGCGCGTGGTGATCCTCGGGCAAGACCCCTATCACGCGCCCGATCAAGCTGAGGGTCTGGCTTTTTCAGTGCCCGAGGGTCAGCGCATTCCGCCCAGCCTGCGCAATATTTTCAAAGAACTCCAACGCACCCAACCCCAGCGGGCCTGGCCTGCGTCAGGGCACCTCGGCCCCTGGGCTGAGGCGGGCATCCTGCTCCTAAACACCTCCCTCACCGTGGCGCAAGGGCGGCCGGGCAGCCACGCCAAACAAGGCTGGGAATCCCTCACTGATGCCATCGTCGCCGCCCTGGCCGCGGCCGCGCGTCCCAAAGTCTTTTTGTTGTGGGGCGCCCATGCGCAGTCCAAGGCTGCACTCATCGCGCCCCATCCCAGCCACCTCGTTTTGCGCAGCAACCATCCCTCGCCCTTGTCCGCGTTGCGCGGCCCCCACCCCTTCATCGGCTGTGCTCATTTCGACATTGCGGCCGCTTTCGTGTCCACCACCGAAGGTCAGGCCTGGTCATGGCCTGAGTCAACTTGAGTGCGCCCCCGTCCCCAGGCTGTGCTGTGCATGGTGCTGAGGTGGCGCTGGTTCGGCTGGCGCTGGGCAGCCACCTCAGCACCATCCCCGCCTACCTCGCAGCGATGCTCTACTGCAGCTATCTGGCCTATACCTTGGGGCAGTCGGTCGTGGGCGGCGTCATGACCGTGGGCGGCCTGGGCGTGTCTGTCTGGCGGCTGTTCTTGGCCCGCCGCCACCCCGAAGGCGTCGAGCCTTCCGCGCTCGCACTGCGGCGCACGCGCCAAGAAGCCGAAATCCATGCCTTCGTGACGGGGGTGCTCCTGATGGTGGGCACCGTGTTTCTCTTTCCCCTGTTGTCCGGGATCGAGTTGGGCATCTACCTGGGCATCATGGGTGGAACCATTGCCATCGCCATTTTTTCCCTCTCCCCCTTGGGGCGATCCTTCGAGATTTTCCTGGGCCTGCAATCCATCATGGTGTGGGTGTGCCTCTACCTGGGCCGAGACTACTACTCCTTGGCCTTCCTGACCGTCCTGTTTGGGATCATCGTTTACCGTGCGGCGACGCTCTACCGCGACACCGCCAGCCTGGCCTTTCGCAGCCAAATCGAGGCTCAACAAGCCCGCGAAGCTGCCGAGTTGGCCCATCGCACCAACACCCAATTCTTCGTTGCCGCCAGCCACGACCTGCGCCAGCCGCTCCACGCCATGGGGCTGTTTGCAGACAGCCTGCGCCAGCGCCCCTTGGACCTCGAAACGGCCCGGCTGGTCAAGGGCATCAGCAGCTCCGTGGACGCACTCGACGAACTCTTTTCCGCGCTGCTGGACATCAATCGCCTCGATTCCGGAGTGGTCCAAGTCCAGCCCCAAGACATTGTTCTCGACGACATCTTTCGCAAGCTGCGGCTCACCTACGAACCCATGGCCATCAACAGAGGCTTGGTTCTGCGCCTGCGCGGAGGCCGCCACGCGGTCTGTGCTGACCCGGTTCTGCTGGAGCGCATCCTGCGCAACCTCGTCTCCAACGCCGTGCGCTACACCCGCGAGGGCGGCGTGTTGGTGAGTGCACGAGCGCGCCACCACCAAGTCCTTATTCAAGTGTGGGATTCCGGGGTGGGCATCTCTGCGCCCGAGCGCGAGAAAGTCTTCGAGGCTTTCTACCAAGTCCCCCAGCCCAAACCCGATCGCCGCAAAGGCTTCGGTCTGGGTTTGGCCATCGTGCAGCGCTTCGCCCGGCTGATGAACGCCCCCCTGGGCCTGCGTTCGGAGGTGAACCGGGGCACCGTTCTGAGCCTCACCGTGCCCCAGGGGCGGGTGGTCGTGCCTGCGCCGCGCGCAACCGCCTTGAGGCTGGCGGCCCAAACCGTGTGGTTGATCGACGCGCTCTCACCTGAGCGGGATCAGGTTGCCCGGTGGCTGCAAGACTGGGGCGTCGAGGTTCTTGTCATGGACGCCGCCGCTGCGACGGCATTTCTGGCCGAGCCTGAGGCGCCGCCCCATTTGCTGATTCTTGCCGAGGCCCACGCAACGCTCATCGACCTTGTTCGCACGCGCTGCCAATGCATGGTGCCCACGATTTTGTTGGGCGCACCGGGCATCGCCCCTGTGCCCAGCGCGCCTGACGCGGACCAGGGCATTCACCGCCTCTCACGCCCGGTGGCGCCCCACAAATTGCGCGCCCTGACGAGGTTCAAACTGGGTGCTTAAAACGCTTGCCTTGCCGAGACCGGGTAAACGTGTTAAATTACCCGGCTCATTTGGGAGGGGTGGCCGAGTGGTTAATGGCAGCAGACTGTAAATCTGCCCTCTTACGAGTACGCTGGTTCGAATCCAGCCTCCTCCACCAAGTGTTGCGTCGATAAGTGGCAGTGATTTGGCCGTTGAGATTGAGTGGTTGAGATTGAGTGGTGGTGCGGTTGTCAAGCCAGCTTGTCTGGTGGCGCAGTAGAGTAGGTAAATTGTGCGGGAGTAGTTCAATGGTAGAACCCTAGCCTTCCAAGCTAATGACGCGGGTTCGATTCCCGTCTCCCGCTCCAGTTTGCGTAATGTGTTGCAGTTCAGTGTTGTGTTGACGGTCCGTGCTGTCAGCAGAGGCTTGGTGAGCGGTGATCCGCAAGCCTGTGTTGATGAGTTGAGGTTGATGGGCTGGGCTGAAGACGCCAGTTTTGTCAGGCTAAAAGTTAGAGCCTGTTTAAAAGTTAAAGCCTGTTTAAAAGTTAAAGCCCATATGGCTCAGTGGTAGAGCACTCCCTTGGTAAGGGAGAGGTCGCGCGTTCGATCCGCGCTATGGGCGCCACCTTTGAAGTTGGGGCATTCGTGCCTCATGTTGAACTTTCATTCTCTCGATCCCGAGGAGCAAGAAATGGCAAAAGCCAAGTTTGAACGCACGAAGCCCCACGTGAACGTGGGCACCATTGGTCACGTGGACCATGGCAAGACCACGCTGACAGCGGCGATCACGACCGTGTTGGCGGCGAAGTTTGGCGGCGAAGC
>JANMGB010000173.1:0-15919 GCA_031374415.1 Burkholderiales bacterium | reverse complement strand
GAGACATCGCAGCAGCACGAGTTGTGTTGCGATGGGCCTTGGAGGCTGAAGACACAGGCCGGGAACCGCGCCTATACGGGGCTGCTCACGCTCCCCGTGAAACTCCATCCTTTGCGCAGCATAGGGTGGAGTAGTTCATATGGACCCGCCAACCCCATGGATAACTTGGGCGATGACGCTTTGGAATGCCTCGCTCAATCAGAACCTGCTTCACCCTGCCACAGCACCTGTTGCTCGCCAACTGGAAGAACGGGTCGTGGCATGGCTTGCGCCATTCTTCGGTATGAACGGTGGACACATGACGCCGGGTTCGACAGTGGCCAATTTGACCGCTTTGTGGTCCGCGCGCGAGTGCGCCGGCATTACGGAGGTGATTGCATCAGACGCTGCTCATCTCTCCATTGCAAAAGCGGCTCATATCTTGGGTCTCAAATACCTGAGCGTGCCCATAGACGCCAGCGGTTCGATGGACGCGGCGCGCTTGCCTGCCAACTTGAGCAAATCGGCCTTGGTTCTCACCGCCGGTGCAACCAGTACAGGTGCTGTAGACCCATTTTATTTGGCTGGGAGGGCAGCTTGGACCCATGTGGATGCTGCTTGGGCAGGTCCTTTGCGGGTGAGCAAGTACGCCAATTTACTTGCCGGCATCGAGTTGGCAGACTCGGTTGCCGTATCGACGCATAAGTGGCTTTTTCAACCCAAAGAGTCTGCGCTTGTTTTGTTCAAAGACACCGAGAAAGCCCACGCGGCGGTGAGCTTCGGTGGAGCGTACCTTGCTACCCCCAATGTTGGGGTTCTTGGCTCCCATGGTGCAGTTGCCTCGGCCCTTCTGGCAACGCTGCTGGCATGGGGGCGTGAAGGAGTTGCTCAGCGCATTGAGCACTGCATGGACCTTGCACGTTGCTTGAGAGATTTTGTGGCGACTGATGAGCGCCTTGAGCTTTATGCGGAACCCCAAACGGGCATTGTGGTCTGGCGTCCTCAAGGTGAGAACTTGTTTGACCAGGTCATGCAACAGTTGCCTGTTGGTTCGACGTCGACAACCACCATTGCGGGTGTGAGGTGGTTCCGCAATGTGGCGGCCAATCCTGGTGCAGACATTGACCGTCTTATTGCCACCATTCAAGGCGTCTTGGCTGAGCGTGCTTAGGGCCAGTTCCAAGCCGGCCGCTTGTCCCGCGTCAGCTGTCTGCCAGGCGCTTTTGCTCAGTCAGGCTGGGAGGCACCCACTGGTACAGCCAAGTCTCACTCAGTGGCTCACCGTTGAGGCGCAAAAACAAACGCAGGTCGATGGGGTCGAGTTTGTCGTCGGTGGTGCGCAGGTCGAACATCGCGCGATAGCCGTTGATTTCATTTTGCGGTCGGGCGGAGACAATCTCGACTTTGCCGCGTGAAGCGGACACCACAGCCTCCACAGCCGGATCCCGCTCGCCCTTGGCCCGCGCCAGCAACGAGGGCAGCAGACCGCCTTGAAAATCAATGGCAAAACGCCATGAAAAATACTTGCGCTTTTGCCCTATCACCCCGCCCACGCCGGTGCGTGTGGCCACCACGCGCGCCATCGGGGGGTCAAAGGGCAGCTGTGTTCCCCACACCAAGCGGTAGCTGTAGAGCAACTCTTGGCCGGGCTGAGGCTTGGCCGCCGGGGTCCAGGCCGCCACGATGTTGTCGTAGGTCTCGTCAGGTGCTGGCAACTCCAGCAGTTGCACACTGCCCGCGCCCCAGCCCTCGGCCTGAGGGGTCTTGGGGATCACCCACAAGCTCGGGCGGCGCTCATAGAACACACCATCGTCTTGGTAGTGATCAAAATTGCGGTCGCGCTGCATCAGGCCAAAACCCTGGGGCTTTTGATCGACATAGCTGTACAAGCGCACGCCCGCCGGGTTGCTCAGGGGCCGCCACAGCCACTCGCCCGCCCCGTTGACCATCGACAGGCCGTCGGAGTCATGAATCTCGGGACGCCAGTCGGTGGCCATGCGGCGGTCGTTTTCACCGTACAGGTACATGCTTGTGAGCGGGGCCACGCCCATGCGGTCGATGGGCTTGCGGGGGTAGAGCGCAGCGTCCAAGTCCATCGTCATGACGCCTTGCGGCGAGATTTCAACACGGTACGCCCCGGTGATGCTGGGTGAATCAAGCAAGGCGTATAGCGTCAAGGTGCCCGAGTTCGCGGCCGGGCGCTCGAGCCAGAACGTGGTGAAGCGGGGGAACTCTTCGCCTTTGTCGGAGCCCATGTCGATGGCCAGGCCACGGGCGCTTAAACCATACTGCCGCTCAGCGCCCACGGCCCGAAAATAGCTGGCCCCCAAGAACGACGCGATGTCGTTGCGCCAATCCTGGTGATGTTGGATGCGCAGGCCCGCAAAGCCCAGATCGCGGGGCACCGATGAGGCATTGATGCCTGCCTTGCGCAAGTCAAACATGGCCGGGTCGTAGGCCAATTCCTGGGCCTGTCCATCGGCCAGTTCAAACACGCGCACGCGCTCTTTGAACAAAAACCCCGGGTGAAAAAATTGCACCCGAAACCGCACATCGCGCTGCGCCCACAAGCTGTGTTCGGGTTTGAATTGAATGGATTGAAAGCGGTCGTAGTCCAGATCCGCCACCGCAGCAGGCAACACGGTGCTGGGGGCCTGGTACGTCTGCTGGGCCAGCTCACGTGCGCGGCCCTTGAGCCAAGCGAAGTCGAACGCCTGGGGCTTGCCCAGGGTCAGCAGGCCCACAGTGGGGGTGCCCGCTGCACCAGCGAGCACAGACAAAGGGGTCGTGGCCGTCGCAGCCAAGCCTTGGAGCAGGTGACGTCGTTGCATGAAAATAAAGCCAGTGGAAAAACGCTATTGTCCCCTAGCAGGCCGCTGAACTTGCCATCCGGCAGAAGACAGAATGCATCACTGCGGATCTGATCGACCAAGCAGCTGCCTCTGGCACCTCCTATTGATTCGGCCCGTGGAAGTTTGAACTGTTACCCCATCGCAGAGAATTTGAGAAGGTGATTTCACCAAAGCGAGCAGGTGGCGCATTGGCAAGCTGAGCTGCAGGGATCCAGTTGGGGGGAATGACGGGACTGAGGCAGCATCCTGGATCCCCGCCTGCGCGGGGATGACGTGCTGAGGGTTGTGCATGTCATCCCCGCGCAGGCAGGGATCCAGCGGCCTGCGTCTAACCGAGATTTTTCGTAAGTCCTAAATATGAAGCAAAGGCAAGTATCTGTACTGCGCAGTTGACCGACTCGGCCAGACGGTGGATGTCCTCCTGAAGAGGGGGGGCACCAAAAATCGTTAAGCGTTGGTTGTTGCGCTGCGGCGCACGCTGCGGTTGTCCCTGGACGCCCCCTGGTCCTTAACCGCGGCGGGGCACCCAGGCCCACATCCCCGCCAGCAGCGCAAACAAAGCCAGGCTCCAGTATTCATAGGGCACGCCCCAGAGCCGCACGGCGGCGTCCGCACAGCTGACGGTGGCTGAGAACATGCCTGGCCAGGCTTGATCCAGTTGCAGCGCCTGGACAATTTTGTCGGCCAGGGTCAGGTTGCAGGAGACCTGTGAGGCCGCCACAAAGTGCTGCCAGGTGGCTGCAGCGCCACCCGCCAAAGCCAAGCCCAGACCCGTGATGCTGACGGCAATGAGTGCGCCACGCCGGCGGCGTACGAGCAGGCCGAGCACGGCGGTCATCGCCAGTGCGCCAAATACTGCCCTTTGCAGCAC
Source organism: Burkholderiales bacterium (assembly GCA_031374415.1). GTDB lineage: Bacteria > Pseudomonadota > Gammaproteobacteria > Burkholderiales > Burkholderiaceae_C > CANHBY01. The sequence goes on along the minus strand of JANMGB010000173.1, from coordinate 12,217 downwards.
ACACCAAGGGCAGGGCTGCATGCCATAAACATGCTGCGACACCCAGGCGGCGGCCAGGGCGCCGAGGCTGATTAGGGCGACGCTGCTTAAGAGGGCCGTGCCGCGTTTCATGTGGGCTCGACCTCGGCAATCAGCTCAATTTCAACGCAGGCCCCCATCGGTATTTGGGCCACGCCAAATGCGCTGCGGGCGTGGGCACCCTTGTCGCCAAAGACTTCGCCCAGCAAGTTGGAGCAGCCGTTGGTCACCAAATGCTGCTCGGTGTAATCAGGGGTGCTGTTGACCAGGCTCATGACCTTCACGATGCGGCGCACGCGACTCAAATCACCCACGGCCGCATGCAGGGTGCCAAGTAAGTCAATGGTCACGGCACGTGCCGCTTGCTGACCCGTGGCGGTGTCCAGGTTGCGGCCCAGTTGACCCACCCAGGGTTGACCGTCGCGCTTGGCAATGTGGCCAGATAAAAAAACCAGGTTGCCGGTGCGTACATACGGCACATACGCCGCGGCGGGCGTGGCCACAGGCGGCAGGGCAATGCCGAGTTGTTCGAGGCGGTCGTAGATGGAGGGGGCGTTCATTTTGAGCAGGATCCGAGGGTGGGAACGGGCTCACAGTGTAGTGGCCTGGTCCCCCGTCTCAGTGGATTTGAAAGGTTGGTTTGCCAAAGCAAACAGGTGGTGCATTGGCAGGCTGAGCTTGCAGGAATGCAGTGCGCGCGGGGATGTTGCGCGCGAGGCACCCTCCTGGATCCCCGCCTGCGCGGGGATGACGGGCGCAGGCGGGGATGACGGGCTGAGGGTATGGCATCTCCTGACGTCATTCCCGCGCAGGCGGGAAACCAGCAGCCTGTGTACTTCGCCGTGGGCCTCGCAGCAATTCAACCTTTCAAATTCACTGAGACGGGGTACTTGGGTCATTTTGAATCGCGCTAGGCCGTACAGCCCACGGCACGGGCCAAAACAACGACAATACGGCCTTCAGGGCTGGTGTCGTGCCACGCCTCCACCTGTTTCAAGCACTGGTCTGTCCGCCGTGAGTTCATCCCCTGCCATCTCCATGCCCCGCGCCAAGGCGCTGACGGCCTACCGTCCTTACTGGGCCAAGCGGTTTGGTGTGGCGCCTTTCTTGCCCATGAGCCGCGCCGAGATGGATCAGCTCGGGTGGGATGCTTGCGACATCATCATTGTCTCGGGCGACGCTTATGTTGATCATCCCAGCTTTGGCATGGCCGTGATCGGCCGCACCCTGGAGGCACAGGGCTTTCGTGTGGGCATCATTGCCCAACCCGACTGGCAAAGTGCGGAGCCCTTCAAGGTATTGGGGCGCCCTACGTTGTACTTTGGTGTGACGGCCGGCAACATGGATTCCATGATCAACCGGTACACGGCTGATCGAAAAATTCGCAGCGATGACGCCTACACCCCCGGCGGACAAGGGGGCCAGCGTCCCGACCGCTGCTCTCTCGTTTACTCGCAACGCTGTCGGGAGGCTTACCCCGACGTGCCCATCGTTATGGGGGGCATTGAAGGCTCGTTGCGCCGCATTGCCCACTATGACTATTGGCAAGATAAGGTTCGCCGCTCGATCCTGGTCGACGCGAAGTGCGACTTGCTGCTGTACGGCAACGCCGAGCGCGCGATCATCGAGGTCTCGCATCGCTTGGCCGCTCGGGAGCCCATTCGCTCCATCACCAACGTGCGCGGTACGGCCTTTGTTCGTCGCTCCGACGACCCCGATGCCGCAGGGTGGTTCGAGCTCGATTCCAGCGAGGTTGACCTGCCAGGGCGCATCGACAGCCACATCAATCCCTACCAAACCACCGCCGAGCAAGCCGAATCCCAAGGCAGCAGTTGCGCCAAGGAAGCACGATCCTCAGGGGACACCCCCGCAGTGCAGGCCGTGAAGTTTTTTCCGCCGCTGCAGGGTAAGTCGGCACCGCAGCAGACCGCCGCAGCCCTGTCCGGCAAAATCCAAATGCCGCCACGCGAGCGCACCGTCATTCGGCTGCCTGCGTACGAGCAGGTCAAGAGTGATTCGGTCTTGTACGCCCACGCCAACCGCGTTTTGCACCTCGAGACCAACCCTGGCAATGCCCGGGCCCTGGTGCAGCGTCACGGCGAGGGCCACACCGCGCGCGATGTCTGGATCAATCCGCCGCCCATCCCCTTGGCCACGCCCGAGATGGATGCGGTCTTTGATTTGCCCTATGCCCGCTCGCCGCACCCGCGCTATGCAGATGAGCAGGGCGGGTTTGATGGCGCCACCAAAATCCCGGCCTGGGAGATGATTCGCTTCAGCGTCAATATCATGCGGGGCTGCTTTGGTGGCTGCACCTTTTGCTCCATCACCGAGCATGAGGGCCGCATCATCCAAAGCCGCAGCGAAGACTCGGTTATCCGCGAAATTGAAGCCATCCGTGACTCGGTCAAAGGCTTTACCGGCGTGATTTCTGACCTGGGGGGCCCGACGGCGAACATGTACCGCATCGGCTGCAAGAGCCCACAGATTGAGGCCGCCTGCCGCAAGCCGAGCTGCGTTTACCCTGACATCTGCTCCAACCTCAATACCGACCACACGCCCCTGATCGACATGTACCGGCGTGCGCGTGCGCTGCGGGGCGTCAAGAAGATCCTTATCAGCTCAGGCCTGCGCTACGACCTGGCCATTCGCTCACCCGAGTACATCAAGGAGCTGGTCACGCACCACGTGGGGGGTTATCTCAAGATCGCGCCTGAGCACACTGAGCAAGGCCCGTTGAGCAAAATGATGAAGCCCGGCATCGGCAGCTATGACCGCTTCAAACAATTGTTCGAAAAGTTCAGCGCCGAGGCGGGGAAGAAGCAATACCTCATCCCTTACTTCATTGCGGCTCATCCGGGCACGCGTGATGAAGACATGATGAACCTGGCCGTTTGGCTCAAGCGCAATGGCTTTAAGGCAGACCAGGTTCAAACGTTTTACCCCAGCCCCATGGCCACCGCCACAGCGATGTACCACTCCGGCAAGAACCCTTTGCGCAAAGTCACCCGCGACAGCGAGCCGGTCGATATCGTGCGCGGTGACAAGCGCAGGCGCTTGCACAAGGCTTTTTTGCGCTACCACGACCCCAATAACTGGCCAATGCTGCGCGATGCGCTTCAAGCGATGGGGCGTGCCGACCTCATCGGCAATGGCAAACACCACCTTATTCCGAGTTTTCAGCCGGCCACCGATGGCAGCTACCAGAGCGCACGGCGCAAGAACTCGACACCGCTGTCGGCCAAGGCCAAAGCCGTTGCGCCGGTGCGCGGCAGGCTGCTGACCCAGCACACGGGTCTGCCGCCCAAGGCGGGGCTCAAGCGTGGCAAGCCATCGGCCAAGTCATAGGGGAATAGCGGGCAAATTGCGGGTAAAAAACCATGCAACTGTTTGGATTCGCTGCCGCCCGCTGTCTTTAGCATCATGGGGTCATCGCGTTGATGGCGGATGGCAAACCCACGGAGATGGACATGAACAAGCGTGTGCTGTTGGCTGGTTTGCTGGGCAGTCTGTTGCCTTGGGCTCCAACTTGGGCTGCGGGTGCCGACAGACAAGACGCTGTCAAAATGGTTGACAAGGCCCTGGCCTACTATAAAGCCAGCGGCAAAGACAAAACCCTCGCCGAGCTCAATAAGAAAGACACCGAATTTGTCAAAGGCGAACTCTACGTCTTTGCCTACAACCTGACGGGTATCGTCATTGCGCACCCGCTGAACAGCAAGCTCGTGGGCAAAAACATGCTGGAGATCCCGGATCAAGAAGGCAAGTTTTATCGCAAGGACATCCAACAATTGGCCCTCACCCAGGGCACTGGATGGGTCGACTACTTGTACAAAAACCCCCAGACCAACAAGATCGAGCGCAAGTCTGCCTATGTGAAGAAAGCAGACGACATCATCCTGGTTTGCGGTATCTACGTCGGTCCCTGGTGACCGGGGACTCGCGCGAGGGGGTGGCCCGCGCTGGCTCTGCCGCAGCGGCTCAGGGGTTGGGGCGAGCCCAAGCGGGTATCCTTGGCACCTATGTACGCCAAGTTTTTCGGCCTCAAGCACGAGCCGTTCTCGATCGCACCTGATCCTCGCTATCTTTTCATGAGCGAGCGTCACCGCGAGGCGTTGGCGCACCTGCTTTATGGTTTGGATGGTGGCGGTGGCTTCGTGCTGCTCAGCGGGGAGATCGGGGCCGGCAAGACCACCGTTTGCCGCTGTTTCTTAGAGAAAATCCCCAAGCGCTGCAACGTCGCCTACATCTTCAACCCCAAGCTCACGGCCGTTGAGCTCTTGAAAGCTGCTTGCGAAGAGTTTGGCATCGTGGTTGAGTTGCCTGCCCGCCCGCGCACCGCGTCGGATTACCTCGGCCCGATCAACGACTTCTTGCTTCGCACCCATGCGGTCGGTCAAAACAACGTGCTCATCATCGATGAGGCGCAAAACTTGTCTACCGATGTTCTGGAGTATCTGCGCCTGTTGACCAATCTGGAGACCAGTGAGCGCAAGTTGCTGCAAATCATCCTCATCGGTCAGCCGGAATTGCGCGACATCCTGGCCCGCCCCGAGCTCGAACAACTGGCTCAGCGCGTCATTGCACGCTTTCACCTCGAGGCCTTGTCAGAGCAAGAAACCGGCCGCTACATCCGTCACCGCATGATGGTGGCCGGCATGAGGAAAACCTTGCCTTTTGACCGCCGTGCGCGTCGGCGTATCCATGAGCTCACTCGGGGTATCCCACGCCGCATCAATCTGCTCTGTGATCGGGCCTTGTTGGGCGCCTACGCCAGCGGTCAGGCCCGAGTCGACCGTCGTTTGGTCAACCAAGCGGCCAAGGAGGTTTTCTATAAGCCCGCCCATCCGGGCTGGGGCTCGCTGGCCACCTGGTTCCAAAGCCAGTGGGCGCTCGGTGCTTTGGTCGTGGGGGCGTCTTTGTTGGTAGGGGCTGGATTGACAGCCCTTGTCACTCGGGCAACTCGCCCTGCCGTCCCCGTCAACCAAGTGGTGTCTCCGCTTCCCCCGCCGATGGCCGCCTCCGAGCGGCCCGTCTTGGCACCGGTGGCCCAAGTGGCCTCCAGCCCGGTGCCTGCGGCAACGGCGGGGGCCGCGTCAACCTTCCTGACGCACAACTTCAACAGCCGTTTTGTGGCGGTTTTGCGCACCGAGAACGACGCCTGGCGCGAGTTGGCACCCCTGTGGGGTTTGAGCGTGGGTGACAAAGACCCCTGTTGGGTGGCAGCGCAAAACCAGGTGCAGTGCTACCGCGGCAACACGACGCTGGCCGTCATCCGCCAGCTGGATCGCCCCGTCATCCTCAGCCTCAAGGACGAAGCCGATCGCCCGGTTTACGCCTTGCTGGTGGGCTTGGGTCCCGAAAGTGCCAAACTGCGCATGGGGGGGCAAACCGAGAACGTGTCGCTGGTCTCCTTGGCCACCCTCTGGCGCGGCGAGTTTGCGACCTATTGGCGCCCGCCGCCGGGGTTCAACACCAAACTCAGCGAGGGGCAATCCACCCCCATGGTCGATCACCTCGCCGCTCAGTTGGCCGCCTACCTGGGTGAGCCACCGCCCGGCGCCAAAGTGGTGTTCAACGGCGCTTTGCGCGCCAAACTGTCGACGTTCCAGATGGCCAGTGGCCTCAAGCCCGATGGCATTCCGGGGCCCACGACGTTCATGCAGCTGAACCGAATTTCGGGGCTCGACGAGCCTCGCTTGCAACGCCCTTCGGCATCAACCCCTTGACCCTGAGAGAGAGAACCGATGTCCTACATTCTCGATGCCCTGCGCAGGGCAGACTCTGAGCGCGAACGAGGCGGCATACCCGGCCTGCATGCGCAGTCCATGCACGCTGACCCCCACGATATGCGCGCAACGCCCTGGTGGGGACAGCCTTGGGCGTGGGTCGGAGTGGGCCTGTTTGGCGGTGTGTTGGTGGCCGGGGTGGCGGTGTGGTTGTTCTCCGGTACTTCGCCGACGGCGGCCCCCGCATTGCCTCCCGTGGCCATGGCGCCGATGCCCCCTCCCGCACCGCCCATTGCCGAGCCCCTGGTCGTACCCGCGCCCGCGCCGTCGATGGCGCCTGCCGCCAGCCCTGCAGCGCCCGAGGCCCCTCAGATGAGGCACGCACCGCCCTTGGCGGTCTCGCCTGCGCAGCCGCCGACCCCGGTCTACAACGCGCCCCCCTTGGAGCCGCGCAGGCCCGCCGGGGCAACACCCGCACCGGTTGAGGCGGGGCAGGGCGGCAATCGCATTCACACCTTGGCCGAGTTGCCCGCTGACATCCGGGGTCAGCTGCCCAACCTGTCGATTGGGGGCTCGAGCTATTCTGAAACCCCGAGCGGGCGGCTGCTGATCCTGAATGGTCAGGTCTTTCGCGAGGGCGACAAAATCGCCCCCGACTTGGCGCTAGAGCAAATTCAGCTCAAGTCGGCCGTGTTGCGTTTCAAAGGCTACCGCTACAGCGTCAGTTACTGAGCGCCGGGCCGGCGCTACGCTCGAATTCAAGCGACTCGCTGATTTCCCCACTCATCCCACAGTTTGCCCACAGGCTTGTCCACAAGCCGGTGGGTATTTGTTGCCTATGATGAGGTGTGCCGTCACAGGCACCCCAGATTGATCTATCCCCTGCCCGCAGTTGACCGGGTTCCTGGTACCCCGTCTCAGTGAATTTGAAAGGTTGGAAGCCGTGTCTTCGTCCGCCATGCGTCGTTGTAAATCCTCGCGATACCTACAGGTATCGCTGCGGTTTACGCCTAGCCTGATGAACAAATCCATCGACTTCGAACCTTTCAAATCCACTGAGACGGGGTACTAGCCCATCTACAGGACCACTCGCCCATGTCTGCTGTTTTTTTGCCTCCTGAGTTTCCCCCTAATGCCTCCGCTGATCAGGACATCGCTCGGTTGCGTGTGCCGCCCCATTCGGTTGAGGGCGAGCAGAGTGTGTTGGGCGGCTTGTTGCTTGACAACAGCGCCTGGGATCGCGCTGGGGACTTGTTGGTCGAGAGTGACTTTTATCGCTTCGAGCACCGCCTTATTTACGCCGCCATTTCCAGCCTGATCAACGCGACCAAGCCCGCCGACGTCATCACCGTTTTTGAGCATTTGCAAAGCCTGGGCAAGAGTGATGAGTGTGGTGGGCTGGTCTACCTCAATGCCTTGGCCCGCAGCGTGCCCAGTGCGGCCAACCTGCGCCGCTACGCCGAAATCGTTCGCGAGCGCGCTGTGCTGCGCAAGTTGATCGCGGCCAGCGATGAAATCGCCACCACCGCTTTCAACCCCCAGGGCCGTCCGGTGGATCAAATCCTCGACGAGGCTGAAGGAAAAATCTTTCGCATCGGTGAAGAGGGCTCCAAGTCCAAGCAGGGTTTTGTCAGCATGGACAGCTTGGTGGTTCAGCTGATCGACCGGGTCAACGAGCTGCATGAGAACGGCGCCGAAGAAGTCACCGGCGTGCGCAGCGGTTTTTACGACCTCGACCGCATGACCGCGGGGCTGCAGCCGGGTGACTTGATTGTGCTGGCAGCGCGCCCCTCCATGGGCAAGACCGCCTTGGCCCTCAACATCGGCGAGTACGTGGCTGTGCAAGAAGGTTTGCCCGTGGTCGTGTTTTCTATGGAAATGGGTGCGGCCCAGCTGGCCTTGCGGATGGTGGGGTCGCTGGGCCGGATTGACCAAGGCCACCTGCGCACCGGCAAGCTGAATGATGACGAATGGGGCCGCTTGTCCGAAGCCGTTGACAAGCTGGGCAAGGTCAGCATGTACATCGACGAAACGGCTGGCCTCAGCCCGACCGAGCTGCGCGCCCGCGCGCGCCGCCAGGCCCGCCATTGTGGGCAGCTGGGCCTCATCGTGGTGGATTACTTGCAGCTCATGAGTGGCAGCGGCGGCACCAGTGAAGAAAACCGCGCCACCGTCATCGGCGAGATTTCACGCGGTCTGAAATCACTGGCCAAAGAACTGCGCTGCCCGGTGATCGCCTTGTCTCAGCTCAACCGCTCCGTCGAGACCCGCACCGACAAGCGTCCCATGATGAGCGATCTGCGCGAATCAGGGGCCATTGAGCAAGATGCCGATGTCATCATGTTCATTTACCGCGACGACTACTACACCAAAGATGCCAGCAAAGAGCCAGGTGTGGCCGAGATCATCATCGCCAAGCAGCGTAACGGCCCCACCGGCGTCATCAAGCTCACCTTCTTGAAGCCCTTGACCAAGTTCGACAACCTGGCCCCGGGTAGCGTGGGCAGTGGCGGCGATTACTAATGCTTCATGAAAATTGACGACGCTTACGCGGAGCTGGGGTTGCCTTCTGGCGCCGGCCTGCCAGAGGTCAAGGCGGCTTGGCGCAGCCTGGTGTCTCGGTGGCACCCGGATCGCAATGAGCACGCCGGGGCTTCGGCGCGCATGCAGCGCATTAACCAGGCGCTGGCCACGATCCGCAGCGAGGCGCCTGGCCGGGTCGATGCGCACGCTCAGACCGACCCTGAGCCGGCAGGCTTCGCCCTGCGCACCGTCGAGTGCCGAGTCCGCCTGACCCTGGAGGAGGCGGCCCTGGGCTGCGTCAAGGTCATGAGTGGCACCGTCGTCGATCCCTGCGTCGCCTGTTCAGGCACCGGCCACTCGCTGGCGGCGCAGGCCTGTGAGGCCTGCGCGGGGCAGGGCAAGGTGCGCGAAAGCGTCTGGTTCGGCTGGTACGGGGCGGCCACCGCCTGTGCGGCTTGCGAAGGCCGGGGCGTGTTGCGTCCGATGTGCCGGGCCTGTGGAGGCGCTTGCCAGACCGAGGTGGTCCGCTATCGCACGTCGGTGCGGATGCCCCCGGGCGCGCGCGGCGGCGACAAGCTGCAGGCGTTCCCGGACCGTGTGCCCGGGGTGAAAGTGGTGCTCGACATTGAGGTCGAGCTATTGCCGCACGAGTCGCTGATGCTGGACGATGATGGTTCGGTGCGCTGCGAATGGCCGGTGGACGGCTTCAGGTGGATTGCCAATCGAACGGTCGACGTGCCGACGTTGCACGGGCCCCAGCCGCTGGCCTTGCAGCGTGGGCAAGTGATGTACCGATTGCCGGGTCAGGGCTTTCCTGCCGGCAGGAAAGGGGCGCGGGCTGACCAGATCGTGATCGTCGTTCCACAGTTCCCGGCGCAGTTGAGCCCCAAACAGGAGCGGCTGCTCGACCAGCTCGTTGCGACTTGTGCAAGTAGACAGTAGCAACGACTTTAGGGCCTGTTCGCAAACTCCTCGCCAGGCATCAAACGGCCTCTTGAAGAGGTCTGCTTTGTAGCAAATGCTCGCAATACCGACCGGTATTGCTGTGCTTTGCGCCTTGCAGCCCACTCCAATAGACTATTTTCTGCCCGACGAGGAGTTTGCGAACAGGCCCTAGATCACTCTGATCCGCCTGGCGGGGACGTCGGAAGCATCCAGCCATTTTCGCCGGTCAGGGTTGCTGGCGACAGAATCCTATTTCTGGGTGGGATCGGAGGGGGCTTCGTGATCGCTCAAGTTGCACGAATCGACTGTGTCGAAAATTTCAAGCGTCTCCCAGTTGTTCGGCATTGGAAAGGGCTCGACAGGCGCAGCGAGTTGTGCAGACGCACTGAGTGCCGGCGCGGGCGATGCTGTGGGCAGGACACGGACCTGGCGCGGATTCATGGGCAGAAAATGGTGGGGTGCTGTTGTCCCGCGGCTCGCCGCGACCGAATCCGTGCTCGAGAGTCCCAGTCGAATTGGAGTGAGTTGCCCAGAGTGACCGAGCAGGCGAGGAGGGGGGGGTAGCGGTCGATTGCACTGAGCGATATTCGGCTCAGTACTCCCAGAGCGTTGCATCGCGCTGACGGCACCCGCAGTGGACCTTTGGCGTTTGCGATCCTGCGCAACGCTATTTTGCGGTGGGGCTGGCAGTTTGAAGGTCGGTGTGATGCGCATGACAGTGGTTGCTGTTGAGGTTCACAAACCGTTGTTCTCGGTGTCCAAGAGCGGGGCGACGAGGAATGTATACGATCTCGACCGACCGGATGCCGAGGTGATCCGTTGCAGCAGCTTTCGCGTCTGCGCTCTGTGGGCTGGATCAAGAGCGTCGCGCATACCTACCGCTGCTGTTGGGCTCGGATGGGGCGCGCCGTTATGGCCGAAGCCGGCCACCCCCGCGCCAGCGAGCGTGGGCGATGTACCCAGTTCGGTCGCGCAGGTCGCAACGACGACCACAACGACGAATGCCACAGTGCCTGGCCCAGAAGGCATTGTGGTTTCTATGGCGAGCGAGCCGTCGGCGCAGTCGACCCCGATGGTCGCGGTGTCGATACCCAGCGAACTGGCGCAGGCGTCGGGCGGCTTCCGCTTCGTGCTCCCGGAGGGCCTGGTCGATGCGGCCGGTGCCCCTGCCATCAGCGTAAGGACTGCGGCTGGCGCCCCGCTGCCCTCGTGGCTGCGCTACGTCCCGGAATCGGGCGCCTTCGTCGCGTCTGCCGTCCCGGATGGCGGACTGCCGATCAACCTCTGAATCACCACGGGCGGTCGCGACATCGTGGTGTCGATCTCTGTCCAGGGAAATTAGGGCCTGTCTCAGTGGATTTGAAAGGTTGATTTCGCCAAAGCGAACAGGTCGCGCATAGGCAAGCTGAGCTTGCAGGGATGCAGTGCGCGGGCATAACGCTCCTGAGGCACCGTCCTGGATTCCCGCTTTCGCGGGGATGACGGGCGGAGGGTTTGGCATCTCCCCATGTCATTCCCGCGCAGACGGGGTACCAGTACCCCGTCTCAGTGGATTTGAAAGGTTCGAAGTCGATGGATTCATTCGTCAGGCTAGGCGCAAACCGCAGCGATACCCTTTGGTATCGCGAGGATTTGTAACGACGCATGGCGGATGAAGACACGGCTTCCAACCTTGCAAATTCACTGAGACGGGGTACTAGGGCCTGTGTACTTCGCCATTGGCCTCGCAACAACTCAACCTTTCAGATTCACTGAGACGGGGTACTGGGACCTGTTCGGAACAAGCCCGAGAGCGATTCACGATCCGGCTCAATGCGGCTTCGCGGCGGGCTGCGCAGCCAGTTGGACTGCGGGTCTGACGGGGGTTTCGGCGCCCAGTGCTGTTCTCCGCGTTGGCGCAAGGATCTGCGACAGCCGGGCCAGCATGGCCAGCGCGGTACGGGTCAAGGGGTCGCCGGTGCTCACGATGGCAGTCACCTCCTCCACCAGCTGTCGGCGCAGGTCGGCCATCGGCACCATCGAGGCAATGCCTTGCATGGCCCGCTCACAGTCCAGCTGCAGCACAAAGAACTGGTCGCGGATCAGTGCCTTGAAGTCGGCCAGCGACAGGCTCATGAGGGCTTGGCGCAGGGCGTTCAAAGCGAAGGTGGTGCGTTGGTCGACTGAGTGGTCAGCCCCGACGATGGACAGCACGGCACGCGCCAGTGCTTCGTCGAAGCCGCCCGCGCGCAGCTTGACCACGTACACCTTGGCCAGGGCCTGGCGTGCCGCTCGCCTTTCTGGTGTTGTGTCGGGGCGCGCAGGCACCTGGGTGTCAGCCTCAAGGCCAAGGAGCGTCTGGGCCAGCGGTGTGCCGTAGAAGGCAAAGAACGTCTGCTCGGCTGACGGGACACGGGCTAGGCTGTTGGCATTGAGCGCGGCAGTGATCTGCTCCGCAGCCCGCTCTTCAGCCTCGTGCTGAGTTTTGAAAGCGTAGACGGATGATTGTTGCTGTTCCATGAGCTTGTCCTTGCCCTTCAGGGATGGTGAGTGACGCGAACGACGCTGGTGGCAGTAAGTGCTACTGACAACTTGCAATGTGCGCCAGAGGACACGTTGGCGTCTGTGCGCCACCGCACCTCGCTCCTCGGCCAGCCGATTCATCTGCTGGACGTCGTCTTGTCCGTCTTGTCCGCATTCGCTACGGCTGGTGTTGAAGGCGCTTTGGTCGAAGCCGAGATCGATCCGTCAGGCGATGTCACCTCTTCGTCCAAGACAGCCAGCACCCTTTCGGGACTCAAGGCCTGCTGCATCACGACGGCACCCGAGTCCTGGCGGTGCTTCACGTTGGGCAGGTCACGCCGCAGTTCCTCGACCAGATCGATTAGGGGCTGTTCGGAAAAGAAGTCGGGGAGAATGGCGGCCTTTTGAGGCAGATGACCGAAGAACGCCACGCGTTGGATGACGAGCAGTGGGAGAGGTTGGGGAAGGTGTTGCCACGTAGTCAAGGAGGTCAAGGAAGG
>JANMGB010000171.1:0-14265 GCA_031374415.1 Burkholderiales bacterium | reverse complement strand
CCTTCCTTGACCTCCTTGACTACGTGGCAACACCTTCCCCAACCTCTCCCACTGCTCGTCATCCAACGCGTGGCGTTCTTCGGTCATCTGCCTCAAAAGGCCGCCATTCTCCCCGACTTCTTTTCCGAACAGCCCCTAATGGATCGCCAAGAACTCCGAGGTAGAAGCCCTCTCTTGGGAGAAATTGGTGACAGCGGGGGTTAGTGCTACGGCCGTACGGTTGGCTTGTCAAAAAGCGATATGTGACCCAACCAGCCCGAACCCCCAGGATGAGCGCGTACTTAACCTTGTCGCCAGACTCAACAAGCCCGATAGTCTTCCATATCTGGCCTGGGACAAGACTCATGCGTGAGCAAGAGCCGATTCCAACTGCATGTGCTCTCTTGCCCGCTCCACTAAGAAGTCGTGGTCAGGGCCAGCTTGAATACTGTCAATCAAATCGATGAGCAACCCCTCTCCCCGGATCTGGCTGTTCCGGTAAGCACCATTGTCGTGCTGGGTGACGTCGATGCTCGTCGCAGGCAGTTCGTTGAACAGGTGCATCACCTGGGTAAGAGCTGTGAGCTGCGACTGCGTGAAGTCTAGGTCATCGAACTTTTCGTTGACATCGGTCGTCGCAAAGTCAGGCAATTGAAGTGCCCTTGGACCCGTGTCTGAGGTGATGTACTTCAGCCCTGTGACAGGCGTCCCCCTTACTCCAAGGTGACGAATGTCAAGAAGGTAAAGCAACTTGCACAGCTTTTCGTCAGAAAAATCTCTACCGTTAACATCTGAACGAAATGCGATCAGAACGCTCCTGACGCGGTTGGCCTGCTGTGTATTCATGCCTCCTTTATCGAACAAAAAAGCAGGGATGTAAACCCTGAATTAGGGGATACCAGCCTTATTTGTCAGGAAATCACACTTGGCAGGTACGCTTGCCCTTGCCCACGAACTGTCGTTTAGAGCCATCCCAAACTCACGCTAACTCTTGTCTGAAGCGGCCACAGTCCTGCGTTTCATCCCCCTGATCGCCTCGATCTTCCTGGCCAGGTCCTGGTTCGAATAAATACTGGTCGTGGCGATGTTGACGTGACCGGCCAGGTCACGGACCACCACCAGGTCGGCGCCGTCAGCGAGCGCCTGGCGCACGAAGGTGTGTCGCATCCAATGCGTGCTGGCCCGCTCGAAGCGCTCTGCCGACAAGCCAGCCGCCGGCGCCGACTTAGCCGCCCGAGCCATGAAGCGCTTGATCACCCGGTAGATTCCGTCCGCGGACAGCGCGGGCCCGGCCTGCTTGGTGAGCGAGGTTTTGATCAGCTGGTCCAGCTGCCCTTCTCTCTCGTCGCGGCTCCACTGCTCCACCGAGGGAGCCAGGGCCCGGATCAGCGGGAAGCTGCCTCGGTCCTTCACACCCTGGTCCAGTTCTGCAAATTCCCGGCCATGGGCTTCGAGCAGCGCCACCACATCGTCGTGCAGCGGCACCTGGCGTGTCTTGTTGCGTTTGCCTGTCACAGTCAATACCCAAGTTTCAGGCTGGTCCAACAAGGTCACTCTGTCCATGTCAGCCCAGCACGCCTTGGCCAGCTCGTCGAGCCGGATGCCGGAGGTCACCAGCAGCTCGAGCAGGCAACACAGCCTCACCTGCAGGCCGCTGTGCGGGACCTCGGCCAAGCAGGTGAGCACATGGGCCCACTCTGCTTCCGTGAAGCCCCGTTTCACCTGCAGCTTGTTCTTCGGCAGGTTGAACTGCTTCATCACAGCGCGCATCGGGTTGGTCACCAAGTAGCCAGCATCGTCATCCCCCAGCCCCTTGAGCAGGGCTTGCACGATCAGCAGTGCCTGCTTTTGAGAAGCCGGGCTTGGCTGACCGCGGAAGGGCCGCCACGCCGGGTCGGTGCGCGCCACACGCACCGGATGCACCCAATGCGGCGGCACGGCCTTCAAGAACGCGCGATAGGCCTGGCAGTCCAGTGCGCTGACACTTGAGAGCGGCTTGCGCTGCTCCAAGGTGCACCACAGCACGAACCGCTCGACCTCCTTGCGGTAGCTGCGCGCAGTGGAGGCCCGCTCAAAGCGAGCAAGCCACCGGGTCACCGCCTGCAGGTCATCGTCGGCCTCGAGGCTGTTGGGCATGTGGCTTCGGTATATCCCATCCCTGCCGCTGAGGGCCGGTGGCAGGGCCAGCTGCTCAAGCGGCACCAGGCCAAACCGCGGCGGCAGGACCAGCCGCCCTGGATCCAATCCTAGGCGCAGCCCTCTGGCTTGACGCGGCTCGTCGACCTCCCCGCGAACCTGCAGCTGCAGCACCTCTTGCTGCAGCCGCAGCCAGGCGACCACCCGCACCGCGCGCTGACGCCCGAACCCATTGATTTGGTTGTACCAGCGGTGGCCATAGACGTTGATCATGTTGACCAGGTCCTCGATGGTGGCCAGGCCCGCGTTGCGCAGGCGAACTGCGACTGGGCGCGCAAACCAGGCGTCAAGGCGATCAGCTGCTCGCGGCTGGGCGGCAAGTAACATCTGCAGCATGTTGAGCGCATCGACCCTGGCGCGCACGGGATCCGGTCGCGCGCCGGACCCACTGGTGCCGGCGGCGTGTCCGGCATCTTCCTCGTCCGGGTTGTCGATGCCGTGCACGGCCCGATACTCCGCCAAGGCCTCGGCCTCTGAGTAGAAATCCGGATCCATGTTCTCAGCCTGCATCCATGCCTGCAGGGATGGAAGTTGGGCGATCCGTCCATCCTGAGTGCTTTCACTCAGGGCCTTGAGGTGGCGAGGGAGCTGGGCCAGAAGGAGGTCATGGGGCACCCGGGCCTCCAGCGTACGGGCTTGGAGCAATTCACCCAAGCCAAGCTGTGCGGCCGGGCTCGAGGGCGACACCGAGCCACCTGCGGCGGCTGGGTCTGACGCTGTGCCACTGTGCTCTGGCGCCGCTAGAAGCCGGCGTCCCGCATTGATGACCTCTTTGAGCAGTTCACTTCGGCGGTGCTCGACGTGGCGCAGGTCGGTGGTGGCCTCCGACCAGGCGAGGTAGCGGTCGAACTCCGCGCGCGGCTCCAGGCCCAGCAGCGTGGCGCGCAGGAAGGCAAAGTGGTGGATGCCGAGCGAGCGCGCTTGGGCGAGCAAGGCGGTGCGGGCACCTGGTGGGCGGCCACGGCGCCGAGGCGGCGCAGAGTGGAAAAGCGGTTCGATGCTGCTCATCAATCAGTCTCCGAGATCCCCGGTGGCCACGAGCTCAACCGCTGCCCTGCCCCAGCCGTGGTGGTGTCCACCGCACTGGCGTGCCAGCGCCCTGCCCCCGTGCGTGGCGCTTTGGGAAGGCTGTTTCAGAGAGCGACGCATGGAAGGGGCCCTTTTAGAGCAATTAAATTCACGTCGTGATTATAGGGATAATCACGACGTGCGAACTAGCGAATTAATTCGCTGGGCACCCCTTCCCCCCGCGCTCACAAAGGCAAAGTTGACGCCACCTGCCCTGCCCCCTGAGCCCAGTTCGCGCACCAAGGGTCAACTTTGATAGCGTGCCATGCTGGCGGACCGTGAACCAGCGTCCTCGAGCAAACTGGCATTACCGGAGACTGGCTCCGCAAGGCACAGGAATGACCTCAGAGGCACCGTGATACGAGTAGTTATCATGTACCTGGTGCAGCCGTGAATCTAGCGCGTGGCCATGGGTTGAGACAGCTCCTCGCCACCACACCCACGGGCACCCACCGCCTTTTGATGCTCGGAAGTGGCTGTGATCTGCCTTTTGGCAGGCGCCCTCACCTGCCTATGGCGCCATAGTAGCGCGCGATCACCCTCTGCGATTTTTTGGGGCGACTGGGTGTCAAGTGCAAATGCGTGAGCTCCCTCATGTAGGTGATGAATGCATCATGACCCTTGACGCTCACCAAAATTGACCCGGGGGTGCTCATCCGTTTTGACCCATCGAAATCCTGCACAGGCCGCAAAGGCGGCTAAAGAGGAAAGCCACATTCACCTGCCCTATCAATGGCTTACGTGGGCACATGGCGCGCGCCAACATGCACAAACCCACAATTGCGCGCGCACGCGGTGGGTCAGCTTTTCGTGAGCACCCCTGGGTCAATTTTGGTGAGCGCCGAGGTCACTCGCATCTCGCGGTCCAGCCATCAAGCTGACCAAGCCCGTCGTCGTCCTAATGTCGATGTAGTGACGTATCTCTTCTACAGGCCTGTAGACCCCAAGCGAAGGCGACCTATTCTTGGGCAACACTTGGCGCACGTACTCTATGCTCTGAATTTCTCGATAGGGAACGTGGGTCCAGTTGGGGTCTTTCCCCCATACAAACGTCACCGTGTCGCTCGCGTTCAGCTGTTGAAAACTCCGTGATCGTACCTCCTGGTACCCTGCCATGGGCAGGCCCTACACGCTAGAGTAGCCTGACTTTGGCATGTGAGAGAAATTGGGGGTCGTGACCACAACAGGCCCGGTTGGATTCCCTTCAAGGCCCTGGCTTTGCAATACAAGGCCGGGCAGGTCGTTTTTGCGGTCAGCGCTTGTCTCTGTGGGACAGCTACGGCCTGGCAGACTATGAGCTGCGTGCGGGCAGCTTCAACCAGGACAGCCGGCCAAGACATCGGTGGGCATCGATCTGGGCCTCAAGGAAGCTGCCGTGGCTTCGGACGCCAAGCGCATCGATGGACGTTTTTATTGCAAGCTCGAAGGCAAGCTGGGTGTGGCACAACGGGCCCGCAAGAAGCAGCGGGCCAAGGCCATCCATGCGAAAATTTCCAGCCAACGCAAGGACATGCTGCACAAGTTCAGCACCGCCTGACGATGAGGCACCCAGGCGGGCGTGGCCAGCACGGCCACCCATCAGGTCGTTAACAGCAATTGGACCTGTTCACAAATCGTGAATCGTTATAAATCAATGACTTACTGAATTTTTCAGGGTCGGAAATGAATGCTTAACCGACAACACAGCCGATGAGCATCAAAAAGGTAAGGTCTAGAAATTACCACCCGGGTTTTTCTAGACTCTTTGCGGATTCCTTAGACCGATGACGCGGGGATCTCTAGACCAAAGAGCGGGGTTCTCTAGACCAATGATGATGTATCCTATTGATTTACTTCGGCTTTTTGGATTTCTAAAGGCTTTAAAGCTCTTCCTTACAAAAGCAGCAAAACAGTAGAGGATTTGAAGCACCAAGATCCAGGCCGCACAGTGGTCAATCGGAACTCAAAAAGAGCGTCCATGAGGACTGGTTGGAATCATGTTGTGGCGTCGCTTGCAAATTCTAAGGTAGCGTGTATTATTCAGGTCAACCTCAAAAATTTAACCTGACCAAATGGAATCGCCTCGAACCCTAAACCAGCGTTTTGACCTTGCAGCTCTACTAGACCTCACAGAGACAGCTAACCGAAGCTTGGAGTCTGTAAGGACTGATATGTTAGAGCCTCATCCAAGAAAGGTCCCACCGAGTTTTACAGGCGCACAAGTGGCGCGAATGGTTGGGATCGAGCCCAAGCAGATGACCTACCTAGCTAAGCGAGGTGATCTTCCAGCGGGCACACACAGTGTCAACGGCAGCCGACGCATGTTTTCCCTTGCTGAAACCAGAGAATACGTTCGGAAGCTTTCGAACATTCCATCGCGCCCTGAGGGCGCCGACGCAGCATGCATCTCGGTCGTCAACTTCAAGGGTGGTTCGACAAAGACTTCAACTGCGTTTAATTTGGCGCAGGGACTGACTCTTCGGGGCCGCTCTGTTCTGATATGTGACCTGGATGCACAAGCGTCATCAACTACGCTAACTGGTCTGATCCCTCCTGCGGAGGTGCTTCCAGAACAGACAGCTGCCCCAATTTTCTATCGTCCACGTCCAGCATCAGATGTTGAACCGACCGGCTTTACTCCACCCGTAACACTAGAGTACGCCGTTCAGTCAACTTACTGGGATGGCATTGATTTGATCCCAGCAGCACCAGGCCTCTATGACGCAGAAATCCTCCTGCCGATCAGCTCGCAAAATCCTGACATCCAATGGTGGGACATACTCAATCAGGCACTACCTCCGCTACGAAAAAAGTACGACTACATCATTTTTGACACAGCACCAGCGTTGTCATACCTAGCCGTCAATGCTGTGATGGCCTCGGACGGGATGATCATGCCCATTCCACCAGAGACGCTCGACTTCGCATCGTCCGTCGCGTTCTGGAACATGCTTGCTGAGACGATCCAAGGTCTTTCAGAAAGAAAAGGCTACAAGAAGGACTTTGCATTCATGCGCGTTCTTCTCTCTAAGGTTGATAAAACCTTTGCGAGTTCAATGGTGGCAGACTGGATTCGTGCCACGTATGGACAGTACCTTTTGCCAGTTGAAATTCCCAAAAACCAAGCTGGGTCACTTGGGGCACTCAAGTTTGGCACCGCGTTTGATATGGACCGGACGATATTCCGGGATGCAAAGGTTGGGATTGGAGCAGAGACCTATTCGAAATTGCGCGAGGCATTTGAGCAATTTGTGGAAATGATTGATGCAACCGTAATGTCGTCTGTTTGGAAAGTGAGTGCGATCAAATGAGCTTAGGTGACGATCTGAAAAGCAAGAGTTCAAAGGCAGTCTCAAACATGTCTGCTGGCGAACAAGTGCCAGCTGCCTCACCAAAGAGTCGCCCCGTAACACCCATGGGAAACCTCGCACTTGTTCAGCCAACTATCGATGCGCTCAACGAACGGGCGAAAACGGCAGAGAACCAAGTTGCAACTACACGAGAGCAAGTGAGAGAGCTTCAACAGCGACTGTTGGAACAGCCGGTTGAGGCCAACGTAAATGCTCTAGTCGAAGTGCCCGGCCGGCGTCGAAAGTTAACTGATGAAGAGTTCAACGAGCTGGTTGAGAACCTGAGGATAAATCCACTCGCTCAACCTGTCGTCGTGACGCGTCTAGATGACGGACGCCTTGAGATTGTGTCGGGACACAATCGTGTCCATGCGTATCGGGTTTTGCGTAAAGAGACTATCCGAATAGTCATTTTGGACGTTGATGAAGCCGATGTGAATCGGATCGCGTTCTATGCAAACCTCATGCAACCGAGCCTCCCCGATTTTCAAAAATTCAAGGGGTTTAAGCTTGATCGGGATGCGCGAAGTCCTGCATATTCTCAACGCGAACTGGCCAAGATATCAGGTGTTGACGAAAAGGTGATTTCACGGCTCTTCGCATTCGAAGACTTGCCAGAAGCTGCTCTGGCTTTGCTTGAGAAAACACCACATGGTCTCGGTGCACCTTGCGCAGTCGAACTGGCGAGACTCACAAAGCAGGGCAGGGCGAACCAAGTTACGGATGCCGTAAGGCAGCTACTAGAAGGAAAGCTGACCCAGGCCGAAACAGTCGCATATGCAGCCAAACCTGCTGAGGAGAATGGGGGGCAGGCACGAGTAGGTAAGAAGGTTAGCCCTGTGACGATTCGTGCCGGAAGGTCTGAATTTTGTAAGTACGTCGTCAGTGGCTCAACACTGAGAATCGTGTTCAAAGATGAGCTGATGCGTGTGGAGGCTGAAAAGCGGGTGGCGGAAGTCTTGAAGGAAGTTGCAACCAGCTATCAAACTTCTAGTCAGTCAGCTAGCAGCGGCAAAAGATCTCAAGATGAGAAGCCTTAGAAATCAGGTACTTAGCGATGAACGTGATGAACGGCTCCGAAGTTGGTCCCGGGCCGTTCGTAACAAACTCAGCCTGCTAATGAGGTGAACAGTCATTGGAAACTCTAGACCTTACAACCTGAAGAAAGACGAAATGCCACCCATCGGATCGGATGAGTAGTGGAGCCGCAATGCGCTTGCGCTGCTTTAACCAATCGTATTGTTCAAGATTCCGAAGTCCGGGAATCTCTAGACCTTTCGGCAAGAAGAGGCGATCGGTTGATCGGCCGCACGAAAGCTGCGACTGATGACGGGGAATAGCTGAGGAAAATCGGCGGACGCTGAAAATCGCAAATATATGCATAAGCACGACTACATCGAGCCACAAGTTCTTGAGTTCAAGACGCCTCAAGAACTCGTGCACATTGAGCACACAACAACCCTGCTTCAATACAAGTATTGGCTCATGATGGTCCGTGCGTACCGAGAGCAGTACGAAGAAAATGGTGCCCCCTCTGATTCTGAGTTCACGTACTTGTCAATGAAGCGTGTTGCAGGGTATTTAGGGTACATTCCAAAAAAGTCAGATGTCGAAAAAGATCTGGATGCCATTCGGCGTCAGCCAATAACATTCAATGTGTTGGAAAAGGACGGGACACCAGCGAAAAAGGGGAGTGGTTTCATATCAGAATGGAAAGTATCTAGTGCCAAAATAGGCGTTGTACTTCCGTCAACTCTTCGTCCATTTATTGAAAAGCTTGACAGCAAAAGCGCAATTTTTAACATTCTTTCGTGGAATACCTTCAACAGCTTCCAAGGCAAATACGAAGCCATACTTTACAAGTTATGTAAGGACTACATCGGCGTTAAGCGAACACCGTATTTTGAGCTAGAGGCATTTAGAGGCTACATGGGAATCGGCAAAGACGAGTATTCAGTTTTTAAGCAGCTGAATCAATGGGTGGTGACGACACCGATTAAAAAAATAAATGCCAGCGAGTTTTCTGAAATTACTATTGAGGCTTCATATCGCCGAGAGTCACGGAAAATCGTAGGCCTCCATTTTGTTATTTATCCTAAATCACAAATTTCGTTGCCTTCCCCTTGTCAATCGACGTTCGAGGCTGCTAGAGTTAGCATTCCATCCCGCGTGCAAAAAGAACTACTTCTCAGTTCAAGCAGCACGGATATAAAAAATGCGATTGTGCGAGCAAACCACTATGCTGACTCTCAGGAAAAGGCAGGGAATTCTGTCAATCTCATGGCAATATACCGCAAAGCCGTGAAGGAGAAGTGGGTGCCTTTAGACGCTGATGCCAAGACAACTTCCAAATCGAGTACGGGCAGTAGTGCCACGATACCTTCGAATTTGGATATTTCGTTTGTTGATGATCAATTGAAAAGTGATTTTGAATTCGAAATTTTGGACGCGAAGGTGCGATCCCTATCAAATGAAGAGCGCTTCGAGAAAATAAGGGATTTTATCTCCTCAACTGGTGCGCAAACATTCAATCCAGAATTGAACCGCTTTATGAGCGGGCTAGAGCAGAGCCGCTTCAATGGATGGCTACGAACCTGCATGAAAGAGCCCTTTGATCCGGAGATGTTCAGCTCCTGGAAGGCATCTCGCCGAGCACGGAATTCAACAAAGTAAGGCATGTCCTGAAGCAACGAGAATCTTGGCATATTTCAGAACTGAACTTGCGTACTGAACCAGCCTTATCTCATCAAGCGATTTGACAGTTCTGGATGGAATCACGCTATGGTCCGCGAGACTCATCAAAATTTTTGGGTGTGAGGTTGATTGGGCCAGACGGGTTCAATCCCAGTTCGGGGTCATCTCGGTTTTCAAGGAAACTTCGACAAAATTCCCAAACCCAGGCACGGACGGTGGCGCCACAGCCGGTTGTAAAAGGGATTGCCACTGTGGCGGCTGGGCTTCACAATGACTCGGTTAAATTTCCCAGGTGTTGGACAGAATGAAAATCGTAGTTGTTGCGTTTGGCATGATCTTTGGAGCGGCTTGCGTTGAGGCCCAGCAGCAGGGGTCCGTGGAGCTCTATGGTTTGATCGATGCTGGTGTGTCGCGGGTGTCCGGTGTACGCGGCGGCTCGGTATATCAGATCAACAGCGGCATCGTGGAGGGGTCACGCTGGGGGCTTCGAGGCCGGGAGGATCTTGGCGGCGGCTACAAGGCCATCTTCGCTTTGGAGAGTCGATTTGAGGTCGACACTGGCACATT
The DNA here is from genome assembly GCA_031374415.1 of Burkholderiales bacterium. GTDB lineage: Bacteria > Pseudomonadota > Gammaproteobacteria > Burkholderiales > Burkholderiaceae_C > CANHBY01. The sequence goes on along the minus strand of JANMGB010000171.1, from coordinate 4,432 downwards.
CGGCAACAAGCCTGTGACGGGCAATCAACTGCCGGATCGAGTGTCCTCCCCAACAGCACTGGGCTTGCCTGATACCGCACTGACACGTGCGACAGTGTCAGCGATTGGTGCTCAGTTGGCTGCTTCTGACTTGGGAGTGAATATCCCCGGCCGGTTTTTTGATCGCCAGGCGTATGTGGGGCTGATCACGCCCGTGGGCGCCTGGCTGGTGGGGCGCCAGTACACGCCAGCATTTGAGGTGGCTGCCTACTTTGACGTTCTGAATTTGGCGACAGCCGCTTCACCTCAACAGTTGGTGGCGTTTCCAGCCGGCGTTGACATCCGTATTTCCAATTCGTTGGTCTATCGCGTGGAGCAGGCGGGGTTTACCGGCAGTGCGATGGTGGGCGCACGTGAGGGTTCAAGTTCAACTGGGCGGTTTTTAGGCCTGGGTGGCATGTACAAGAGCGATCGCTACGCGCTGGGCTTGGCGCACAACACGCGATACAACGAACTTGGTCAACGCTCGCTCACCAATACGGTCATGGGAGGCTCCTTGAACCTGGGCTTTGGTGTGCTCAGTGCCGAGTTCAATGACATCAAGGACGATCATCCCTCGGGTTTGTCTCCACTGCCTGAACCATTTCAAACTGCATTCGTGACTGCCTTGAAGCAAGACAGCCAGCTTTTTCACATCGGCTATCGCCACATGTTGGGCGCTCACAGTGTGGCGTTCGCTTATAACTACTTGGCCGACAAGCGGCCCGCCAATGCGGATGTGGCGTCGTATGGGATGGCTTATACCCACGTACTCTCTAAGCGTACCAACCTGACCTTGGCGCTCGCCCACATCGACAACAAGACCAATGGCCAAGTGGCACCTGGTGGGAATGGCTATCTGGGCGGAGTGGCCGACACGGCTGGACGGGATGTCAACAGCCTATCATTTGGCATTCGGCATCGCTTTTGAGGTGATTGCTCGATCTCAGTTGAACCCGTCGTTTCCAGGGGATAACCCTGCTATCGGATGCCCGCAAGATCGGAGCCTCTCACACTCCGAGAGCTACAACACGTCGAATCGATTCGCGTGTCACTGGCTTATGCAAAAAGCCGTTGAATGGCCACGCACACCCGATGCTCTCATTGGCACCGGCAGAAAAAGCAAAAAGCCGTGTTTCTTTATTCGGGCCACTTCCTCGCCGAATTTCAGAAGCTAATTGGTCGCCATTCTTCACTGGCATATCCAAGTCAATTAGTACCAAATCATACTTCCTGTATGCGAGAAAATTTGCCGCAACTGCAGCGCAATTCGCTTTATCACAAACAAAACCCAACTGAACGACAACACTCTCGACGCCCTCCAATACATCCTCGCGATCATCAACAACAAGGATGTGAAAAGACTCAGAAATCTTTTGATCGTCGACCTGCTTAATTGTTGAGGCAGCTGGTATTCTAACACTGAAGGTCGTCCCGATCCCTTCGGAACTCGTGACATCAATACTTCCGCCAAGACAATCGATGATCATCTTAACAATTGTTAATCCAATTCCAACACCCTCGCGACCCTTGGCAATTGAACCGACCCTAACATACGGGTCGAAAATTGTATTTATGAAGCTATCTGGAATTCCACACCCCGTGTCAATTATGTCAAATCCAAAGGTGTAATCTGACGTTCTGTATGGATTTACAACAACCTTAATGTCACCTGCATCAGTGTACTTTACGGCATTTCCAACTAAATTATTCAACACCTGGGTAATTCGCGCCGCATCCGCAATCAAATAGATTGGATTTTCCGGCGTTTCGATTGATAGATTCACACCTTTGCTGCGTGCTTTCATTACGAAAGAATCAACTACTTCATGAGAAAGCTCTAATAACTCAAATCTCTCAGGGATGATTGTCAACTTTCCAGCTTCAGCCTGTGCAAATGTCAATAAGTCGCGCAGGTGCATTGACAGTGCTGTAGTAGCCCTGCGAATTCTAGAAACATATTTCATTCCTTCGTCTTTGACTTTGAACTCCAAAACATCAAGTGCCGAAATGATCCCTTGCAGAGGTGATTTTAGCTCATGACCTACCATCCCGAGAAAAGTATTCTTCTCTGCCACTGATCTTTCTGCAATTTGAACCGCCATACGCTCTGCAATAAGTGCTTTTTCCTTCTGTAGCAGAACTTCACGATCTCCAAGCTTGATTCGATATCCAAGAGCCAGACTGAAGAAAATCGCCTCCCAAGCTGCACCTGCCTGTACAAGATAGTTTGTAACTATGCTAGCGCTGAGTACGCCAAGTAATTTTAGGCTGTATGCAATAATTGCGATGGCAAACACGGTCCAGCCAGCGCAATAAATCTTTGCTGGAGCAAAGCCATCGTGCCATCGCCTAATTCCACCGTACAGAACAAAAGGTATTACAGAGAGAATCGCAAAAACAGAAGTTCGGTATGCAATACCGACCGGCATAAATGGTGATGCAATTGCACCAGCCAGCAATAGCCATTTCACATTTCTCAGATATTTGTCGAGATATTTTAATGTGGAATCAAAATTTAAAAAATATCTAGCAAACAAAGTCACGCCGTGAAGTGTCCCATAAACACACAAAACAAAAATATATTGATATTTTGGTGGGATGTGAAGCACAAGGGAAGAAAAGCCATTCAAGTCGACAAAGATGGCTACAAAACATGTCAAGTAATAGCTATAGTAAAGATAGGCCTTGTTGCGCGTGTATAAATATATTGCAAAATTATAAAACAGCATCACACCCAAGGCGCCAAAAAAAAGCCCAATCCAAAGTTGATTGAGTTGCAGAAAATTAATCAGACTTGTTTGAGATGCAAATGAAAGTTCTATGTTTGCCAAGTGACCACGTGGCTCATATCGTATGTAATACGTAACTATATTTTTCTCGGCCGGAATTTTGAAAATGTAGTCTCGAGCCCAAAGTTCTCTTCCATGATTTGGAAGGTCTTCGTCAACGCTAACAGAGCTGAATCCATCCGGAGTATGGTAATACACTGCTAGCGACCCAATGTGCTGGTAGTCTTTTCTGAGGTAAAAAAACTGGTCATTGTAGTGCGATAAATCTATTGATATTCGCGTCCAGAATACGATATTCGTATAACCAGCGTACTTAATTTCACTTACCTTTTGGAATGACTCCTGGCCCATGTTTGCCACATCATCAACAGTTAGCTTCCCACTTTCATCTATAAGATATGATAGGTTTTTACTGAGTTGTTGAACGCCCTCTGCACTCGGCAAAAACACTTGTGCATTCGCAATCGATGAGGTTGCTAATGCAATTATTATTATTGCTGATTTTAATAGATTGCGCATCACCCCCCACCTCATATTTATCTCCTATTGCGAATGGAAGTTTTGCGTCCTCGGTGTTTAATTTGACTGAGCCTCGAGGATGAGGTCGAATTCCTTAGGCAGAATGGGCCGGTTTGATTCATTTACCGCCATACCGATAACAACAGCATTAAGGATGATCTTATCATCAGGAATTCTACGAATTTGTTGATTAAATTGAAAACGAATTTTTGAGTAGCGTTCCATTGTTGTTTCCACAGTGAATTCGTCACCACTAATCAACGGGTATTTGAAGTCGATCTCTAACCGAACGACAATCAGGCCTATTTTTTTCTTTGCATACTCAGCAAAATCCACTCCTATGGATTTTATATATTTATGCCTTCCATGCTCTAGGTAGTTGCAATATACGGCATTATTTACTCCGCCAGCCAAATCACACTCGTGATCTCTTACTTCCATTTTTATTGCGTTTTTCATAGAATCTCTGATGTTAAATTGGTTTACATTGTATTTACGCTGCTGCATTCCTTGCACTGCTATCACTTATTGCCTGGCGAAGCCAGGCTGCAAGAATTGGTCCTTGGGTTGGCTTTTCAAATGGTGGGGCCACGTTGTATCTCGCAATTACAAATGCTATTCCATCTGAGGTTTGTATTTCCGATTCCATCTGTCCAGTCACAATTCCAATCACGCACTTGGAATTGTCTCTTCGGATAGACTGAATCGTGGATGCCGCAGTAGTTGGTCCAATCCACCAATCCAGAAGGCATGCATCATATGACACATGTTCCAATTCTCTATGCAGGGCATCAAAAGAAGCAAAAGGTTGTGCATCAAACCCTACTTCTATGAGGTAGTCACTTACGCTTTGCGCAGTTTCAAAGTCGTCGTCAACTATTGCAACTCGATGGCGATCCTCAGAGATTGGTTCAATCTGTATTGATCGAATTTTTTCTCCTGGTATCCCATCGCTCACTGGTTGTCAACGAAAGTAAATGTGGAACTGCCTGACCACCACATCCTCATAGGTAAGGGAGCTTTTCGAGTTCCACATTTACTGCAACGAGCATGCGCAGTAAATGTTGCAATTGGTGGCGGTGCGCAGTAAATTCGGCAATCGG